>JBEEHT010000028.1:0-39328 GCA_041167545.1 Verrucomicrobiota bacterium | reverse complement strand
ACGCGAGCAGATGTTCCAAGCTTGTACGCTCAGCTGGGAGCACAGGCGTCGGTCGAGATAGGTAGCCCGCGAGCTCTGTCAGGCCATCCTCATATCTATCGGGAGTGGCGATTTCGCACACCACTGGCTCGACAGCGGGCGGCAGAGACGCGAATGACGCGCGGAGCAGCCGAGGCAGGGCCGAGCGCGGGGCACGCCGCAAAAGCCCGAGCCGTTCACGCCACGAGCTATGCTGTGCTATCAGTCCAGCCGCTCGTCGAAAGCCGCGATTCAACTCGTTGTCCACGGCTGTGTGTTCCAGATGCACAAGAGGGCGAGGGTAGCGAGAAGCGGTAGGTCGAGGAGCGAATGCGGCGTTGAAGTTGGATCACGGCTGGTGCCCCGGAAATATCCGGAAACCCATGGAAGCGACGAAGGCATGAGCGAGGCTAATTATCTCACAATTTGTGATCCGCGCAGGCGCGAGGAGATAGTAGGATACGAGGCGGGATCCAATGACCTTGTGTGGTAAAATTCTTTGGCTGCCAAGATATGTTAATTAATCTCCCGGGTCCGAATGGTGGTGTGGTAGTCAATATCTCCGATTTTTGGTCGGACCAGCAAGGCGTGGGAGTAAGAGGGTGGGTTTCGGCCGCGAGCGGGCCGCCCGATGATCTGGAGTTTGTCCACGAAGGCGTCGCTGTTCCCATTACCTCCTGGTACGCGCGCGATGATATCGCCGCAAAAGCTCCATCGGCCTTCCGCGGAATGACGTGGGGATTTTGGTGTTACCTGCCCTGGACTTCGACGCCTTCGCTCACCGTTCAGCGCCGAAATTCCAAATCAGGGGAGAGCCGGAAAATTCGATTGAAGCGGCATCCCGCTAAAATTCCTGCCTGGCAAAAGGACCAGAGTCCGAACTTGTTCGAGGAATTTCGCGTCGAGGCCAATCGTTTGCACGGCAAAATTCTCGAGATCGGATCGCGCCAGGTCGTGCAGGGTGGACAGAGCAAACGGGCTTTGTTCCCGGAATGTTCGTATGTGGGATTCGATTATTATGCCGATGCCAATACCGATGTCGTCGGCGACGCGCATGAGCTATCCAAGTTCTTCCAGTGTGAGTTTGATGCCGTGTTTTCTCTGGCGGTTCTCGAGCATTTTGCGATGCCGTGGGTGGTCGCGGCGGAGATCAATAAAGTATTGAAAATCGGCGGCCTGACGTTTCACTCCACTCACTTCGCTTTCCCGCTCCACGAAAGACCATGGGATTTCTGGCGTTACACCGACCAGGCGCTGCGAATCCTCTTTTCCCCACCGTTGGGTTTTGAAGTGATCGGATGTGCCTTCGACACGCCCGCGCGAATGCATCCGGACGTTCCGCGCGACGAGTTAATGCATCTTCCGCTGGAGCCGGCGTGGATCGGGGTCGGCGTGCTCGCCCGAAAAACCGCGGACATCGATGCGACAAAATTCGTCTGGTCTGCTTCTGTCGCCGCCTGTCTCGGCGGCGACTCGCACTATCCGCCTCCGGCGCAACCTGAGCGCTAGGTCGCGTTCTTCAAAAGCTGGGAGACTTCGTGCTGGACGTGCTCGAGCTCGTCGAGCCGCAGGCGCACGTCGGGCACAATTAAAACGTCGCCGCTTTTCGCGTGCTCGTAAATCAAGACCGGGCGCTCGTCGGACTTGTCCGTTTTGATTTGTTTCAGCACTCGTTTCCGCTCGAGCATCACCGCAAGAACATAACAGGCGTTGATATGGGCAGGATCGTTCGCGGCCAGCAAACGGCGCAAGATATCTTCCGCGCTTTCCTTTCCGAGCGGTTCCGGAGGCTCCGGCGGCGGCGGTTCGTAACGCATCTTCCAAAAAGAAAAAGGAGTAATGTTTTCGTTACGCTGCGACCAGGCTTCCTCGCTTAGATCTTCCCGCCGAAATCCGTCTCCTTCGCGAAAGAGGAGCGTGCAAAATTGTTCGCCGGGCTGAAAGGCACGCCCGGTTCGCGCGCATGCGTCCGCGCGATGTTTGATCGGCCAATCGTTCGGCAGTGGATTCATCGCGCTGTTATCCGGCCCGCGCGAAAAATTTCAGCCGTGGAGGTTCGCGATTCGTCGCGCGGAAATAGACGAGGATCAAACCAAGGATGGCGAAAATAAATTGGGGCGTCCAGGCCGCGGCCCAATCTGGGATGCGCGCCCCTTCCCCCAGAGCCAGAAAAAGATGAGTAACGAAATTCATCGAGAAAAAGAGGAGGACTGCGGCAGCCACACTCGAGAGAATTCCCCGGCGCGAGTAGCCGATGCCGAGCGGCGCCGCGATGAACGTCACCACCAGGCAGGCCCAGGGCAACGCCATCCGATATTGCAAATGGGTCGCAAAAGGAGCGAGCAACGCAGGCGGAAAGTCGGAATTGAAATGCAGATACTCGCGCAACTCCGGCACGCTCAGGAATTCCGCGCGCAGGTTTGCGCTGCCCAGGCGATACGGCGTCTCGCTCCAGTCCGTAATGGTCATCGATTCAACGTAGCCGAGCTGCTTCGTGATGTTCCCGGCTTCATCGTAGTAGATCACCTTCATCTGCCGGAATTCCCAGGCATGCGTTTCGGGATGATAGAAAACGGTCGTGGCGATATAGTTGATCACGATATTATCGTTCGCATCCTGTTGCACGATGTGCACCGTCGTGAATTTGTTGTCGCCGGGATAGAACTGCTGGATGAACCAGGTCCGGTTGTCAGTTCGATTGCGAAAAACCTGGGCGAGCAATCCCAGGTTCCCCCGCCGGGCCTGTGGATCTTCCAGGAGCTTCTTATGTGCATATTCCGCATGCGGACCGAGCGAGTAATTCAGGGCCAGGCTGGCGGCGGTCGTGAGCAATCCCACCAGAATGAGCGGCGCGATGATCCGGGGAAGGCTGACGCCGGCGGTCAACATGGAGACGACTTCGTTCGAGCGAGACATCCGGCCGAGGCAGAAGAGCAACGCCAGGAGGAGCGCCACCGGCAGCAAAATCACGAGAATTTGGGGCACCTGCGTGAGATAGTATTTGAGGATCAGCATCCGGGAGATGCGCGCATCCAGAAACGTCGAGATATTATCGCTGACGTCGAAGATGAACCAGATCGAGATAAATCCCGCGATGCAGTAAAGGTACGCCTGAAGAAAATGACGCAGAACATAGCGATCCAGAAGTCTCATTGGAAATTTGCGAATCTCGAATTGCGATTTGCGATCTAGCTTAGCACGTCATGATCGCCTTACGCGACTCCTTCGAGAGTGAGTTCATCGACCAAGTGCGGTCGCTCTTTTCGGAGACCGGATTGCTCGCGAAGGCGAAGAACTTCGAGTACCGGCCGGAACAACAGGAGATGGCGGTGGCGGTGGCGCGCGCCCTCGAAGCGGAACGGCATCTGGTGGTCGAGGCCGGCACCGGCGTTGGCAAGTCAATCGCTTATCTCGCGCCCGCGATTCTGTTTGCGATCGCGCAGAAAAAGAAAGCGATCATCTCGACCCACACCATCAATTTGCAGGAACAACTCCTGAACAAGGACATTCCGATCCTGCGGAAGATTCTGCCGATCGAATTCGACGCCGCGCTCATGAAAGGCCGGCAAAACTACCTTTGCCCGCGCCGTTTGGAGCGGGCCCTCCAGCAGGCCGGCGAACTGTTCACCACTTCGGAGACCGCCGAACTCCAACGAATCGCGGAATGGGCGCAGACCACGAAAGATGGATCGCTGAGCGATCTCGCTATGGAGCCGGACCCGAAAGTCTGGACCCAGGTTTGCAGCGAAGCCCACATCTGCACGGGCAAGACCTGCGGCCAGCATTCGAACTGTTTCTTCCAGCAGGCGCGCAAACGACTCCTCGCCGCGGACGTCATCGTCATCAATCACACACTGCTTTTCATGCTACTCGGCAAACCCGAGGAGCAACTGGCCCGCGAAAGCGGTTACCTGTTTCCGAACGATTTCATCATCTTCGACGAGGCGCACACGCTCGAGCAAACCGCCTCGCGCCAGATCGGGATTGGGATTTCGCAATACGGTTTGCGCGCGACCGTGCAACGCCTCTACAACGCGCGCACCCGCAAAGGTCTCTTTACCGTGACGCGCGACGCCGCCGGCGTGACTTTGGCCGGCGCCCTGGTCGACGACCTCGACAAATTTTTCCAGGCAATCGACGAGCGCTGCGATTTTCGCAAAGGCCGCGAATTCCGGGTGCGCCAGATCGACTTCGTCCCCGACACAATTTCCGGACGATTGATCGCGCTTCAGGCGCGCGTGGCGGAAGTCGTAAAACAGACTGAGGACGAATTTCTGAAAGCGGAGCTTCAGGAACTCGGCCGGCGCATTCATGACGCGCGCGTCGGCATAGTAACCTTCCTCGAGCAGGGAGCCGAAGGCCATGTCTACTGGGTCGAGCGTACGGGAAAGGCCGCGCAATTCCTTACCTTAAACGCGGCGCCGATCGATCTCGCGCCGGTATTGGAACGAATGATTTTTCGGGACGATTGCTCGTGCATCATGACGAGTGCGACGCTCGCCGTGGGCCGGCCCGACCTCGCTTATTTTCGCGAGCGCATCGGAGCGGGCGCGGTTGAGCCGCTCCAACTGGGAAGTCCCTTCGATTTTCCCACGCAAATGAAACTCTTCGTCGTCCGAAAGATGCCCGATCCGCGCGATGCGGGTTACGCAAAAGCGCTCGCGCATTGGGTGGCGCATTTCGTGACGGAGACGGAAGGGCGCGCCTTCGTTCTTTTCACGAGCTACCGCGGCATGCAGCAACTCGCCGAAGAGATGGCGCCGTTTTTTGCGGAGAACGCGATGAATCTGCTGGTGCAGGGAAAAGGTGCGCCGCGGGGGAAATTGCTGGAGGAATTCAAAGCGACGCCGCGAAGCGTGCTCTTTGGGACCGATAGTTTTTGGATGGGAGTCGATGTCCCGGGCGACGCGCTCTCGAATGTCATCATCACGCGACTGCCGTTCGCCGTCCCGGACCATCCGTTGATCGAAGCGAAACTGGAATTGGTGGAAGCGCGCGGCGGCGATGCCTTCACGGAGTATTCGCTGCCGGAAGCGATCTTGAAATTGCGGCAGGGCGTCGGTCGCCTGATCCGGACGAGGAGCGATCGCGGGATCGTCGTGATCCTGGATAATCGCATCGTGACCCGGCCCTATGGACGTGCGTTCCTGAGAGCGCTGCCCGAGTGTCCGGTGAAAGTTATTTGAGGCGGACGCGGGCCGATATGCTCGCTTGAACATATAGCCAATTCCGGCTTAGATTCTGTCATGCAGCGTTTCGATTCCACGGGATGCCTCGATTTTGCTCGGGATGACAAACGCAGCGCCGATCGCGCAAAAGAACTTCAGCATATCCTGAAAATCCTGCACAGCTGGGGAATTCATACCCTCGGGCAGTTCGCTGCTTTGGAGAAGCAGGCGGTCGGGGCGCGGCTGGGACCGATCGGTCTCGAGCTTTGGGAACGCGCGTCCGGCAAGACCACCCGCCTGCTCAAGCTCGTCGCTGTGCCGGAGTCGTTCGAGGAAGCGTTCGAGTTCGAAAATGAAATCGAAACCGCCGAGCCGCTTCTCTTCATGCTTCGCCGGTTTCTCCAGCAAATCGCGCTGCGTCTCGACGCGCTTTACCTCGTCGCCAGTGAGCTGCAATTGCAAATTCGCTTTAGCGACAAGCGCTCGTACGAGCATCAGTTTAAAATTCCGGAGCCGACCAATAACGTCGAAGTCCTCTTCCGGATGCTGCACACGCATCTGGAGAATTTTACTTCGGGCGCTCCGATCATCGCCATCGCGCTACAAGCGGAGGCAACGAAGCGCGCCTTTCAACAATTCAATTTGTTTGAAACCGCGCTGCGCGATCCGACCCGGCTTTCCGAAACGCTCGCGCGATTGACCGGATTGCTCGGCTCTGGTCGGGTCGGCAGTCCGGTCCTGGAAGAAACGCATCGGCCGGATGCATTCCGGATGGAACCATTCGCCTGGCAGTTGCACAAAACGGCTGAGGAAGCGCCGCCATTGCCGGCTTGCGCCTTGCGACGTTTTCGCGCGACCGCGCCCGCCGCCATGTTGCTGAACAAAAACAAACCGGCTCATCTTCGCAGCGCCAAAATTCAGGGCGAAGTGAAAGCGCGGAAGGGTCCGTATCACGCGTCGGGAAATTGGTGGGATGAAAATAAGTGGGACCGCGCCGAGTGGGATGTGGAACTGGAGAACGGCGCGCTCTGTCAATGCCATGCGAGCGGCGGCAAATGGGAACTCGACGGGATCTATGATTGAGGAGGCGCGCAGATGTCTTACGTCGAGTTACACGCGGGCAGCGCCTTCAGCTTTCTTCGCGGCGCCTCTTTTCCAGAGCAATTAGCGGAAAGGGCGGCCGAGCTGGAAATGCCGGCGATGGCGCTGCTCGATCGCAACGGCGTCTATGGCGCTCAGCGCTTTTCGGTAGCGGCACGGGAGCAAAATGTCCGGGCGATTGTGGGGGCGGAACTCAGCATGGAGGATGGAAGCGTCTTGCCCGTGCTCGTGAAGGATCGCGCGGGCTACGCAAATTTGTGCGGGTTGCTGACGCAGGCGCATTTGCGCAGTCCGAAAGGCGAGTGCGCAATTCACTGGTGTGAGCTGCCGGAATTCGCGGAGGGGTTAGTCGCGTTATTCTCCGGTCCGGGTAGCGCATGCGTCTCGCGTGCTGGTTTCGGCGTCTCGCCGAAACAATCTTTAAAAAGTTCGCGACGGCGAGCCGCCGTCGCCAGCACGCGAGACGCGTGCGCTACCCAGAGCGCTCCAGAACGCGCGCAATTTCTTATCGACGTCTTCGGTCGCGAAAAGGTCTATGTCGAACTCCAGCGCCATTTCTTGCGAGGTGAAGATCGCGTCAACCAGCAACTCTGCGGTCTCGCGAAACAATTTCGCCTGCCGGTTATCGCGACCAACGGCGTGCAGCATGCGACCCCGCGCGGCCGTCAGGTCCTCGATGTTTTTACCTGCATCCGCGAGCACACCCATCTCGACGCGGCCGGCACGCTCCTGACGCGAAACGCGGAGCGACATCTGAAAAGCGACGCGGAAATGCGAGCGCTCTTTGCCGATCGGCCCGACGCAATTGAAAACACAGCGCGACTCGCCGAGCGCCTCGAATTTTCCCTCGAAAATATCGGTTACGAATTCCCGGCCTTCCCGGTCCCTGATGGGCACGACATGAGTTCGTTCCTGCGCACGATCACGCTCTTCGGCGCGCAGCAGCGTTACGCCTCCATCAGCACCGCCGTGAAGCGCAAGATCGAGGAAGAGCTCGGTCTCATCCAACGGCTCGGGTTTTCCGGATATTTTTTGATCGTCTGGGACATCATCAATTTCTGCCGGGAACACAACGTCATGGTGCAGGGCCGCGGCAGCGCGGCGAACAGCGCGGTTTGTTATTGCCTCGGGATCACGCCGGTGGATCCGGTCAGCAACAATCTCGTCTTCGAGCGGTTCCTGAGCGAGAGCCGCAAAGGCTGGCCCGACATCGATCTCGATCTGCCGAGCGGCGATCGGCGCGAAAGCGTCATCCAGGAAGTTTACCGGCGTTACGGCAAACATGGCGCGGCCATGACGGCGAACGTAATCACTTATCGGGGCCGAAGCGCCGCACGCGAGATCGGTAAAGCATTAAACTTCTCGGAGAATATTCTGGATCGCTTCTCGCATCTCTTCGCCAGCGGCGATTTCCCGCACACGCTCGATCTCGCCGCACAAATCGAGCAGGCGGGTTTGCCGAAAACGCATCCGCGCATGCCGGCCTTCATTTCGTTGTATCAAGGCATCTACGGTTTGCCGCGCCACCTCGGCCAGCATTCGGGCGGGATGATTATCTGCCAGGGGAAATTGAGCTCGTTCGTGCCGCTCGAAAATGCGTCGATGCCAGGCCGCGTCGTCGCGCAATGGGACAAGGATGATTGCGAAGATCTCGGCATCGTGAAAGTGGACCTGCTCGGGCTCGGCATGATGTCCGTCATGCAGGATGCGTTTGAGCTTTGCCGCGAGCGCGGCCGGCCGCTCGATCTTGCGCATATCCCGACCGACGACGCGCCGACCTACGACATGATGCAGAAGGCCGACACGATCGGGGTTTTTCAAATCGAAAGCCGCGCCCAGATGGCGACGCTGCCGCGGATGAAACCGAAATGTTTTTACGATGTCGTGATCGAAGTCGCGATTATCCGGCCGGGTCCGATCCAGGGCGACATGGTGCATCCGTATCTGAATCGGCGCGCCGGACACGAAGAGATTACCTATTTCGATGAGCGGCTAAAGCCGGTTCTCGCGCGCACGCTTGGCGTCCCGTTATTCCAGGAACAGATGCTGAAGATCGCCATGATCATGGCCGATTTTTCCGGGAACGAAGCAGAAGAATTGCGGCGCGCGCTCAGCTTTCATCGCTCTCAGGATCGAATGGAGAAAGTGAGCGTGAAATTGCGAGCGGCCATGGCGCGGAACGACGTCGCGCCGGAAGTGATCGAGAAGATCCTGCAATCGATCACGTCGTTCGCGCTCTACGGATTTCCGGAATCGCACGCGATCAGTTTCGCGATCCTGGCCTACGGGAGCGCGTATTTGAAAGTGCATCGCGCGCCGGAGTTTTACGCCAGTTTGCTGAATAATCAGCCGATGGGGTTTTATACGCCGGCGACGATCGTGAAAGACGCGCAACGGCATGGAGTGCGGATGCTGCCGGTTTGCGTGATGGAATCGGGGTGGCGCTGCAGCGTGGTTTCCGATGACACCGTCCGGTTGGGATTTTGCGTGGTGAATGGGCTGCGGAAGGAAAATGGAGAAGGATTGGTGGCGGAACGCGAAGGCGAGGTATTCGCGTCGCTCGATGATTTCAAACGGCGCGTCGGGTTAAGCAAAGAGGAATTGCGGACGTTGGCGGAACTGGGGGCGCTCAATTGTTTTGCCGAGCATCGACGTGCGGCGATGTGGCGTGTCGAGGAAACGGTACATGACGATCTTCTGGGTAGCGCGCGCGTCTCGCGCGTTGGTTTCGGCGTCTCGCCGAAACAATCGTCCGAAAGTTCGCGACGGCGAGACGCCGTCGCCAGCACGCGAGACGCGTGCGCTACCCAGAGTTATGAATCACCGCTTCTTCCCATGACCGTCGCCGAGCGCGTCAAAGCCGATTACGACGCGATGAACCTCACGACCGGTCCGCATCCGATGAAACTGTTGCGGGCGCAATTACCGGATGTCTGGCGCGCCAGCGACCTGCCCTCGGCGCGGCACGGCGCCATCGTGCAAATCGCGGGCAACGTCATCTGCCGGCAACGCCCGGGAACGGCGAAAGGTTTTGTCTTTGTCAGCCTCGAAGATGAGACCGGCGTTTCGAACGCGATCGTCACTCCTGATTTATTCGAGCGGATGCGGCTCCTGATTACGGAAGAGCCGTTCCTCGTGATCGAAGGAACGGTGCAGAACACAGAGAATGTCGTCCTGATCAAAGCGCAAAAGATCCGGCCACTCGCGCACGAGCAACTCGTCGGCAGCGAGTCGCACGATTTCCATTAAAAACGTTAACCTAACAGCAGCCGCAACCAGAACCGTGCGACCCAACGGAACCGACTGACGGACCAGTCGAACCGCCAGGAACATGCACGCCGTAGCCGCCGGAAATCACGCGCCGCACTGCCTCACCGGTTTTCGGATCAACCCGGAGGGGCTCATCCTTCATGCTCTGCTTTATCTCGAAACGCCGGATCGGCTTGGAGGTATCCGTCGTTTCGTAAACGTAAATCGGCATATGGAGTTACTCCGCCGCGTGACGCCGCGCCGGCTCTTTCGGTTCCGCCGTTTTCTCCGTCGATTTTTCGTCGGATTCCATCCACTCAGTATGAAAAACACCAGGCTTGTCGACGCGCTCGTAAGTATGGGCGCCGAAGAAATCGCGCTGCGCCTGAAGCAAATTCGAAGGCAACCGCGCCGAACGATAGCTATCGAAATAACCAAGCGATGCGCTGAATGCCGGCACCGCGACGCCGTGTTTCACCGCGGCGGCAATCGCGACGCGCCAATTATCCTGGGTTCGTCCGATGATGTCGGTGAAATATTGGTCGAGGAGCAGATTGTGCAGCTTTGCATCGCGTTCGTACGCTTCCTTGATCCGATTCAGGAATTTCGCGCGAATGATGCAACCGCCGCGCCAGATCGTGGCGATGTCGCCAAAATTCAAATCCCAGTGCGAACCGGCGCTGGCCGCGCCGAGAAGTTCCATGCCCTGCGCGTAGGAGACAATCTTCGAAGCGTAGAGCGCATCGCGCACCGCCGAGATGAGTTCGTCACGATTCCCGGTAAACTTCTGCACTTTCGGCTGCGGTAGAATTTTCGAGGACGCAACCCTCTCGTCTTTTCGCGAGGAAATGACGCGCGCTTCGACCGCGGCGTTGATCGTCGAAATGACGACCGATTGGCTGAGCGCTGATTGCAACGTCCACAAACCGGTTCCTTTCTGGCCGGCCTTATCGAGGATCACATCGACAAGCGGTTTTCCGGTGTCGGGATCGATCTTCCGGAAAATCTGCGACGTGATCTCGATGAGATAGCTGTCGAGATCGCCCTTGTTCCATTCGGTAAAAGTGTCCGCGAGCTCACTCGCTCCCATGCCGACGACATCTTTCAGGATCGCGTAGGCTTCGCAGATGAGCTGCATGTCGCCGTACTCGATGCCGTTGTGCACCATCTTGACGTAGTGGCCGGCGCCGTCGGGCCCCATGTAACGGCAGCACGGCTCGCCATCCACTTGCGCGGCGATTTTGCGAAAGATCGGCGCGATGATTTCGAACGACTCGCGCGATCCGCCCGGCATGAGCGACGGGCCTTTGAGAGCGCCTTCTTCACCGCCGGAAACGCCGCAACCCACGTAATGAAAACCGCGCTCCTCCAAATCTTTGCAGCGGCGTTGCGTGTCGGTGAAAAGAGAATTTCCGCCATCGATAATCACGTCGCCTTTCTCGAGAAGCGGCGCGAGCTGGTTGATGACGGCGTCCACCGGCGCGCCGGCTTTGACCATGATCATCGCTTTGCGCGGACGCTTGAGCGCGCCGACAAATTCTTCCATCGTCCGGGCCGGCTGAATATTTTTTCCCTTCGCCTTGCCGGCCGCAAACTTCTCGGTCACCTCCCACGTGCGATTGAACACGGCGACGGTGAATCCCTTCGACTCCATATTAAGGACGAGGTTTTCGCCCATGACAGCGAGGCCGATCAGTCCGATATCACATTGATTCGTGCTCATTTTAGTATCTCCTTGATCACGCCGGGAGTGGCGGTGGGAAGAGACTCTACCCGGTTCCTACAGCGCATGGCAATTTCCGTTTGTGAAGTTTTACTCACCGAGTCCTCTCTCGAATTGCCGGAGGACAAGAACGACCCGGAGGCGGGCGCGATCGTCGTTTTCTGGGGAGCGGTGCGCGCGAGCGAGGCGGGTCGTGAAATCTCCGGGATTCAATACGAGGCGCATCGCGCCATGGCCGAGCATCAGATGCGTCTCGTCGCCGAGAGTGCGTCGGAGAAATTTGATGTGAAAGAAATATTGCTGCGTCACCGGATCGGATTCGTCCCGGTCGCACAGCCGTCCGTGGTCGTTCGCGTCGCGAGCGGGCATCGCGGGGCCGCCTTCGCCGCGAGTCAGTGGATCATGGACGAACTGAAACGGGTCGTGCCGATCTGGAAACATCCGGTGTTCAAAGACGAAACAACAGGGGCGCGCGCATGAACTGGGCGAACCGATTAACCATCAGCCGGCTGATCCTGACGGTCCTCTTTGTCGCTACTCTCAATTGGGACTGGCCTTACGCGCGCACGGCGGCCCTGATCATTTTCCTCGTGGCGGGCGTGACCGATTTTGTCGATGGCGAAATCGCGCGCCGCTACGGCGAAGTCACGAATTTCGGCAAGCTGATGGATCCGCTCGTGGACAAGATCATGATGGCGGCTGCTTTCATTTCGCTCGTGCCGCTGAAGGCCATTCCGGCGTGGGCGGCGACCACGATGGTGGCGCGCGATTTTTTGATCACGGGATTACGGCTGATGGCGAGCGCGCGAGGCCAGGTGCTGCCGGCGGAGCGGCTCGGAAAACACAAGACTTCGTGGCAGATCACGACGGTGGTTTTCTTTCTGGTCCTGCTGTCGCTGCGCGAATTGAGATACGGCGACGCGGAGAACGGCTGGTGGTTCCGCGCCTGGAACCAGGGCGGGCCGCTTCTGGTGTGGATCGCGGTGGCGTTCACCGTTTACTCCGGACTTCGCTACGCCTGGCGGCATCGCGACGTCATCGCGCCGAACCAGTAGAGACAAAAAGCGGTGGCCTGGAAGCCGCCCTTTTGTTTTGGAGTCATTATGGAAACTGCGCTGCGCAGGAACAATTCGTGCTCTTTTAGGAATGACCAAATCAGCAGAACGCGAACGCTGTCTGATTGGGAAAATTCACTATGTCCATCGCCCCGAAGCATCGCCACGTCGCGGTTCCCGCTGTTCCCAGCCTGCCGTTGCCGGCGATTTTGGCATTCGCCGTTGTCGGCTTTGGCGGAGCTCTTTTTCTCGCTTACTCCAGCTTTAGCACGACGGAAGGACCGCAGTTTGCCACGGTGGCGCGGGATCAGGCCCCGGTTTATTCCGCACGCGCAGTGCCGTGGGATGTTTCAAGTGATGATGTCGTCCGCCGAACGCTTTCGGTCGCTCAATCAATAACCGCGGGCCGACCCGATCCCCGCAAGATCGACAAAGACGACGCCGACATTTCGTCCACCGCTCCGCTTCTGGCATCGATTGGAAGCGGCGAGTTAAGGGGCTTTAGCAATTTTTCGAAATTCAGCGGCTCGAATGTTTATCTCGCGCTCGCCGCGACCACCTTCGGAGTTAGTGCGCAGACGAACGCCCCCGGTTTTGTCGCACCGGATGCCGAGACCGATATGATGTCGCCAGTGCCGGAAGCATCTACCTGGTTGTGTGGCGCGGCGCTCATGGCCTTGGTCGGGGCGCGTGGCGCGCACGCTCGATGGCATCGCAGGCGTCGTCGCACGGATCGTTAGCAATGTGGGAGCGGCCTTGGCGCCGCGACTGGACGAAATTCGGGACCCAGAGGTCCCTGCCACATTTTGAAAAGAAAATCAGCGGGTGAAGGGAATCGAACCCTCGTCAGTAGCTTGGAAGGCTACAGCTTTACCATTAAGCTACACCCGCGCGCCGATTAAGCTGACGCGGCTCGCCACGGCTGCCAAGTTCTTTTGTGCAGGGTCGCGCCGCTTCCTTCAAGTTGCGTTTTCGCCGGCCTGCTTCCTAATTAGAATCATGAAAGCTCCGGTCGTTTATTTTTTCCTTGCCGCCTGTTTTTCGCTGAACGCCCGCGGCGATCTCACCATTGTGCAAAAGGTGGAAGGCAAAAACCCGGCCAGCGACATCGTTCTCAAGCTCAAGGGCGATAAGGCTCGAATCGAGGCGGCCCCGCAATTCACCAGCATTCTGGATGGAAAAACCGGCGAGACGATCACGTTGATGAACGCCCAGAAGAAATTCCTGCGAATCTCGGGAGAGAAAGCGAAAGCCATCGCCGAGATGGCTAACAAATACACCGGGGCCACGCCCGGCCAGCCGAAGATGGCGGCGACCGGCAAGAAGATGTCGATCAATGGTTACGACACTGAAGAATATGTCTGGGAGACGCCGAACTTTAAGGCGAGATATTGGATCGCGCCGGCCTATCCCGATGGGGGCGCGATCCTGAAGCAGCTCCAGGCTGCGATCCCGACTATCTGGAACGACGTCGCAAAGGGGATGCTCAATTATCACGACCTGCCCGGCCTGCCTTTGCGCACCCAAATCAAAGCGGGTGAAAACGAAATCACTACGACGGTTGTTTCTATCAAACAGGATCCGTTGAGCGATGCCGAATTCGTTGTGCCGAAGGATTTCGCGGAAATGAAGATCCCGAACGTTCCAACGATCCCGAGCGAAAAGACCGTGCCCGCAGTCCCGCCCGCCTCTTCGCCGAAGCCGTAGCGGAAAGCAGCGTGTCTCAGTGTTTCGTTCTCGGTTCCGGTTCGCCGAGACGCCGGCAATTACTGGAAGAAGCTGGGTACGAATTCGAAGTCGTTAAGCCTTCGGTTGTCGAAGTCTCGGCCGGGTCGTTTACCATCCGCGAGTTGACGATCTGCAACGCGACCCGGAAAGCATTGGCGATCGCGCGAAAGCGGCCCGACGCGGTTGTTCTCGGAGCGGACACTCTGGTAGCACTCGATGGCGAGGTGATCGGCAAGCCTCGCGATCTGGCGCATGCGAAAGAGATTTTGCGGCGGTTGAGCGGAAGCTCACACGAAGTTCGAACCGCGGTTTTTATTTGCCACTTCGGCCGCGGGCAGGCGCACAGTTTTCAGGAAATATCCCGGGTGCAATTCCGCAAGCTCGACCCGAGGGCGATCGCGAAATATCTGGCGAAAATAGATCCGCTCGATAAAGCCGGCGCCTACGCCGCGCAGGGTCACGGCACGGAAATCATCGCCCGCATCGAAGGCTCATACAGCAACGTGGTCGGCCTGCCGATAGAGCAAACCACGCGCGTTTTGCGCCTGTTCGGAATCACACCTTCGCGGAGCGGCGGTCACTCGGCGGCGGTGGCGCTTTCGCGGTAACAGACCTCCAGCTTGTTCCCATCGGGATCTTCAAAAAAGACCGCGTAGTAACCGGGGCTGTACTCCAGACAAAGCTCCGGGCCTTCCAGATTTTTCCCGCCGGCGCGTCGCACCACCTCCGCGATCTCGTCGACCGCCGCGCGACTCTCTGCCCAGAATGCGATCCGGTTTCCGTTCGGACGATGATCGCTCTCTTCGATGAATCCAAAAAAATCGATCGCTTTTTCGCCGTCTGCTTCGAACAACCCCCATTGCTCGCCGCTCTTGTCGACGCGAAAGCCGATGGCGGGCAGGATCTGCGCGTAGAACTTCTGCGCCGCGTCGCGATTTCTTACCCTCAGATCGATGTGATCGAAAAGACGTCTGCTCATCGATCAATCTTTCATGGCTTCGACCCGCGGTCAGCGCGATTTTCCCGCCGCACCATTAGCTTCAATCCCGACCATGTTTCATCGACAGCGCAAACTTTTACATCCACGAAGCCCAGCGGTAAACAGACCTCCCGGATAACGTCTTCCGTAATATCCGTCGTGACGCCCGAGGATTTTTTCGGCCACGAAACCCACAGGATGCCGGTATCGGCGATCAGTTTGCGAAGTCGCTTGAGTTCCCTTTCCAAGCTCTGGCGTTTTGTCACGAAAAGGTGAACGAATGGCGCAGCCGCACCGACTTTCGTCGTGAAGGAAACTCCCTTCGGCAGCGGCGCGAGCAGCTTCCGGTATCCGGTCGGAGCGCCGATCGTCACCACTTTTTGCTCCGGCTTGATCCCGAGCTTCTGGGCCAATGGCGTTCCGGAATAACCAGCCATTTCCTTTCCTAGTGTTTCCGGCGCATAATGTCGCGCAACTTCTGATCCGATCGATGCGCCTCTCGTTTGCGACTTCGTTTCCCAAAATTCTTTGTGCGACCGCTTGTGTCGCACTCGTGCTGTTCGCGGGATGCCACCGCCAGGGCAATGCCGTTTCCGGCACCATCGAAGTCGACGAGGTGCACGTGGCGCCGCGTACCGGAGGGCGGGTCGAGAAAATTTTCGCGTGGGAAGGCGATACGCTGAAGGCCGGAACCGTCATTGTTCAACTCGAAGCTTCCGAGTTGAAAGCGCGCCGCGATCTTGCCGCCGCCCAGATCAACACCGCAGAGCACGACGTCGAAGCGCAAAGCGCACAGCTCGAATTCTTGAAGGCTGACGCGCAACGCCAGCAGGATTTGCTGAAGCGAAACACAGTTTCACCAAGCGAAGCCGAGCGCGCCATGAGCCTGGCGAAGGCGCAGGAGAAAAACATCGCCGCGGCGCGCGCGCGGGTGGAACAGGCGGCCGCCCAGCTCGCCGATATGGATGCGCAGATCCAGGAAATGAAAATCGTCGCGCCGGCTGATTCGATCCTGGAAGTGCTGAGCGTGAAGGTGGGCGATGTCCTCGCCGCCAATCGCGAAGTGGCGACCCTGATCCTGCCCGAGCGCTTGTGGGTGCGCGTCTATGTTCCGGAGCCGTGGCTCGGGTTGATCAGGCTCAACGAGACCGTGCGCGTCCGAGTGGATTCCCATCCGGGCCAGGATTTTTCCGGCGTCGTCGAGCAGATCAATCGCAAAGCGGAATTCACTCCGCGCAACGTCCAGACTGTCGAAGACCGGATCAAGCAGGTCTTCGGCGTGAAGATTCGATTGGATAACAAGGAGGACAAACTGCGCGCCGGAATGTCCGCCGATATTTTTTTCCAGAACGTGAAATGAATCTGGAAACCAGGAGCCCAGGAAATCCTAAACGAGTCTGTATTTTTTCCTGGTTTCCTGGCTTCCAGATTATCCTTTTGTGACTGACACGATGATCGAGTGCGAAGGCCTGACGAAGCGCTTCGGCAATTTCACCGCTGTCGATCACGTCAGCTTTTCCATCGCGCGCGGTTCGATCTTCGGGTTCCTCGGCCCGAACGGTTCCGGTAAATCCACCGTCATCCGGATGCTCTGCGGCATTCTTGAGCCGACGGAAGGCACGGCGCGGATTGCCGGCCACGACATCATCCGTGAAGGCGAAGCCACCAAGGAAATGATCGGTTACATGTCGCAGAAGTTTTCGCTCTACGATGAGCTGACCGTGAACGAGAACCTGATCTTCTCTGGCAAGCTCTACAGTCTGCCCGACCGGGAGTTGAAGAAGCGGCGCGACGAGCTGATCGCGCTCACCCATCTCGAGCCATATCTTGACCGGCGCGCCGCGCTGCTTTCGGGCGGGTGGCGGCAGCGTCTGGCGATGGCTTGCGCGCTCATGCACAAACCGACCGTCCTTTTTCTCGACGAGCCGACTGCCGGCATCGATCCGGTCGCGCGCCGCGAGCTTTGGGATTTGCTCTTCGAATTCGCGGGGCAGGGGATGACGCTTTTCGTCACGACTCACTACATGGACGAAGCGGAGCGCTGTTCGCACGTCGGCTACATCTACATGGCGAAATTGATCGTCTGCGGCGAGCCCGACGAGTTAAAAAAAATGCCGGAAGTCAGCCCAGCCGGCACGCGGCGGCTCGATGTGACGTGCGATCACGTGACGGTCGCGTTGCGGGCGATGCGGGAAGAGAAGGGCGTGCTGAACGCCACCGTGTTCGGGCAATCGATGCACCTGCTGGTCGATGAAAGCGTGCGTCGGCAGGAGATCGACGCGAAACTTAGAAGCGTTGGGATCGCGAGTCCCGAGATCCATGAGATCGGACCGTCGTTGGAGGATGTCTTCGTTTCGCTGACCGCGAAGCATGCCGACGAAAATCCCCAGATCCGCGCGGCATGAACAAAGACCTCTTCTGTAGCCGCCGCCCTGTGGGCGGCGCCCGGATTGCGGCGACAATCGCTCTCACGCTTCGCACAGCGAAGCGGCTACAGAAGATGCGCCGCCAGAAGATATGAAACGCGCGCCCTTCCGCGGACTGAACGCGATCCTGTTCAAGGAATTCATCACGGTTCTGCGCGATCCGATGACGCTCTTCTTCATGCTTTTCCCGCCCCTCATCGAGATGGTCGCGTTCGGTTACGCGCTCGATAACGACGTCAAGCACATGCCGATGGCGATCCTGAATGAAGACCGCACCGTCGAGAGCCGGCAGTTCCTCGATCGCTTCGTTAACACCGAGACCTTCCGGATCGTGGGCGAAGTGCAGAACGTGGATGAGATGGCGAGCGAGATTCGGAAAGGACGCGCCTATGTCGGTCTCCAGATTCCGCCTCATTTCACGCGCGATCTGCGCGCCGGTCATCCGGCGCAGGTGCAAATGTTGATCGACGGTTCGAACTCGACCACCGCCCTCCAAGCACTCAATACCGCGCTCGGCATTGCTCTCACTCAATCCGTCGAGGTCATGATGCGCGACAGTGGCCGCCGGACGGTGCCGGTCGAGATCCGGCCGCAGATGCTCTATAACCCAACGATGCGCAGCCCGAATTTTTTTGTGCCGGGAGTGATCGGCATCGTCCTGCAAATCGGAACCAGCTTCGCGACGGCCATGGCCGTCGTGCGTGAGCGCGAGCGCGGAACGCTCGAGCAACTGCTCGTTAGTCCATTGAGCCGCTGGGGTCTCATGCTGGGCAAACTCGTCCCGTATCTCTGCATCGGCATGATCATGGCCGTCCTCCTCTTCGCGATCATGCGCTTCGTTTTTGCCGTGCCCATCGCCGGCAGCGTCATCGCCATGATGCTGGCCACGTTTGTTTACGTGTTCGCCCTGCTGAGCATCGGTTTACTCGTCGGCACCAAAGCCGAGAACCAGATGCAGGCGCTGCAAATGTCGATGACCTTCATCATGCCGAGCGTCTTTTTCTCCGGCTTTATTTTCCCGCGCGAAACGATGCCGTGGATCTTCTACGCGATCGGCTCGCTTCTCCCGACCACCTATTTCATCTCGCTCATGCGCGCGATCATTCTGCGCGGCGCGAGCTTCTTCGAATACTGGCCGCCGCTCGCGATCATGTCGGCGATGGCCGTCCTTCTCTTCTGCGTCTGCGCCCTGCGGTTCCGAAAGAAGATCGGATGAAAAATTCGTTTAGCGTCCTGCGTGCGGCAGGCTTGATCGCGCTGGTGATCGGGGCCGCGGGTTCAATCGGCTTTTTGTTCCATGCCCGTCAGCATCCACCCCCATTCTTGCTGGCGTTGTTTGTGATTTGGGTTCTCTTCCCGTTCGCGGCACTCGGACTGGCCCACGTGTTTTCGAAACGCTGGTCGGAACTTACCCGGACGACGCTCAGTTTCGTGGCGGTGTTCGTTACGCTAGCCACATTTACCATCTATGCAGACGATGCTTTTGCGCATCGGACGGCGCATCCGGCTTTCGTATACGTTGCTATTCCTCCAGCGTCCTTTTTGTTTGCCGTAATAGCTGTCTCAATCGCTGCAGCCATATCTCGCATGCGGTCACGTCGATCATAGTCGCGAGTCCGATGCCGGATACGGCATCACTTCGGCTTTCCGGCGGGCAGAATGGTCGCCCGTGAAGCGTGCTCCCGTGACAGATATTTTTTTGCGAGAGCGTTGAGCTCGGAAGTCGTGATCGCCTCATTATCGGCGATCCGGTCTCGCGCCCAATCGAGCTTCTCCGGTTTCTCCTGGGCGGAAGCGAGGACGGAGAGCCAATAGCCGTTGGTGCGAAGCGATTCTCTGAAACTCGTGAGAAGTGGCAGACGGGCGCGGTTGAGCTCATCCTCGGTCACTCCGTTTTTGGCGAGATCATCGGCGAGCTGGATGACAACGTCCGAAATTTGTCCCGCCTTCGCGGGATCCACGTCGATGCTCGCGAGAATGTAGCCCCAGCCGGGGAACGTATCACTCGCGAGATTATCCGCTCGAGGGCTGTAGCTGCCTCCGATTTCTTCGCGCACTTTTACTCGGAGGCGGTCGCTCAAGATTTCCCCGACCATATTGACGCGGCGGGTGCGGTGCGCGTCGAGACCATCCTCGGTAGGCCAATAGATCATGACCGATGCCTTGGGGATCTCGGAGTCGATGACGTAGCTTTTGGTAAAAGGCTGCTCGGGAAACTTCACCTTCTTCAACTCGGACAGCGCGGATTTCGTCTGGCGCGCTGGGAGTGCCCCAATGGTCTTCGCCGCGGCGGCTATCGTTGCTTCGACGTCGAAGTCGCCGACGAGTGCCACTTCGAGTGGGCCGTGCGCCAATTCCGGCGTCAGCCACGCCTTCACCTCCTCGAGGTTGCGGGCCATCATCACTTCTTGAGCTGGCAGGCCGAAGCGGGGATCGCCGTCCGCGAGAAGGTTGGCGATCTCCAACTCGAGTGGACCGGCAGCGGTATGTTTGAAACTTTGGTAAAGTTGCTCGAACTCCTTGTGCGCAACCCGCAATGCCTCAGGGCGGTAACCGGGATCGGTGAGCTGTGCCGCCAGGAGCTGCAACTCGAGCAGGAGATCGTCGCGTGTCGTGCCTCCATTAAATCGGAATGCGTCAGCGCCGGGACCGAAGCGCCAACCGACGTTTTTCCCTGCGAGAAGATGGCGCACATCATCGAAGCTGTGTTTGCCAAGGCCGCCCGCGCTGAAGGTGCTCGCGGCGAGTTTTTGAAGTCCGCGCTGAGCGGCTGGCTCGGTGAGACCACCAGTGCCGACACGCGCGCTCAACACGATGCGCCCTGCTTCAAAATCGGTCTTCTTGAGATTGAGTCGCACTCCGTTTTTGAAGGTCACGAGGTCGATATCGAGATCGGCGATGTGCTCTCGTTTTGCGATCTCGCCCGGGGCGCCGAAATCGGTGTAGCCCCATTTGCTCTCCTCATCGCTTTTCATCTCGGCGACGGCAACGGCGTGCGCTTTGCCATAGGCGGCGGCGATCGTGGCCGAAGCATCCCCGGAAATTTTTGCGTTGCCGCTCACCATCACAAACCGGCCACTCGCCGCGAAGGCATCCTTGAGTGCGTTCTGGCAATCGGTAGGCGTGATCTTGTCGAGCGCGGGCCTGAGCAGCGTGAGATCGTCGGCCGGCGTTGTCGCCACTTCGCCAACCACCAGACGGTGGACGATTTCATCGGCGAGCCGATTCGAATGCCGCGTGCTGGCGGTCTTCGCCGCTTGATCGAGTTGGTTCGCGAGATTGGCTGCTGCTTCGGTTAGTTCGGCCGGTGTGAAGCCGTGCTCGAGCGCACGGCGCAATTCCTGTTCGCCTAGACCTAGCGCGGCTACCCAGTCGTCCGCCTTGCAGGAAATGGCCAGGTTAGCCTCGCTCAGAAAATTAAATTGTTCCGAGATCGAAGCGCCAACGGAGACGAAAGGCACCCCCTCCTTTTTCGATAAGATCGAGAAGCGGCGGTTAAGCATCGCCAGAGCAAGTAAGCGCGGGAGACGTTTGATTTTGCGCGCAGCGCTGTCAGCCTCACGCGCGTAAGGCGCGATGGTGATAAGCGAGATGTTCGTCGCGGGCGCCTCCGGCTCGGCATGGAAAATCGCGCGAACGTTTTCAAGCTTCGCCAGCGTGCCTAACGAGGGCTCTGGCCGGCCGGGGGCGCGTGCCGTCAGGTGCGCGAAAGTTTCCGCGACCATCTTCTCGACTTTGCCTGCGTCCGGGAAATCCCCCACGACGACCACAACCATCTTCTCCGGCCGGTACCACGCGTTCCAAAAATCAGTGAATCGTTCGCGCTGCGCTTTCGTAATCACTTCTGGAAGACCAAGCGGCAGCCGGCGCGGGAGGAGCGTGGTTCCAAGCGTTGATTCGAATCGCGCGACAAAAGATCGGTAGCCCGCGGAGTCGCTGGCGCGAGTTTCGGAGAGAATAACGCCACGCTCTTTGTTAATCTCTTCCTCGGTCAGCAGCAGGCCGCCCGCGTAATCCCCGAACACCTGCAAAGCCTCTACGAGAGAGGCATCGTCCGTGTGCGCGAGGTCGAGGCGATAGACGGTCCGGTCGAAGCTCGTGTTAGCATTGGTGTCGGCGCCGAAGCTCATGCCGATGCGCTGGAAGAATTCCACGATGGTGCCGGGCGGATAATGCGCGCTGCCGTTAAACGCCATGTGCTCGAGAAAATGGGCGAGTCCGCGTTGGTCGTCTTTTTCGTGGAGCGATCCTGCGAGAACCAGGAGCCGCAAGGAAGCGCGCCCTTTCGGTTCCTGATTGGCGCGAACAACGTAGCGAAGACCGTTTGGCAATGTCCCGAAGTGCGCCGCGGGATCCGGCTTGAGATCACTGCCCTCCTGCGCAAAAGGCAGGCTCTTATTCGTGGGCGGTGCAGCCTCAGCCGCCAGAGTCGCAGCGGAGAGCGCGAGAATGAGGAGCAGGCGGGAGGAATTGGTCATAGCTCCTAACTTAGCATGAGTCCCTCGACAGCGAGAGTTGGGTAGCATACCCAGTTGGTAAACAGGATCATCGCTTACATCGGCATACATAGAGATGCTCTTGATTTTTCCGCCGGCTATCATGATGCTTCCCACGATTCACAAGAGGACGATCGCAATCCTTGCGCTCGTGATAGCGAGCGGTGTCTGTAGCTCAACCGGATAGAGCAGCTGACTTCGGATCAGCAGGTTGGGGGTTCGAATCCCTCCAGGCACGGACCCTGTGGTCAAAAGGGTTGACGTCCCAGATGCCGGACTCCATCCTTTTTTTCCTTTATGCCCGTCGAAGCTCCGTCGCGCCACGAACCAGACCTGGCCTTTGTCCAGCGCGTCCTGACCTCGGATGCCGCCGCAGCTTCGGAACTGCGCACTCGTTATCATGGGAAGCTAGTTGGCGTCTTGCGCGCGCGCGGGGCGAACCAAACTGAAGCCGAGGATTTAGTTGCCGATCTCTGGACGGATTGTTTCGCCGCGCCGGCAAATCGGCAGACGCTTCTCACCAAATATCAGGGACGATGCGCGCTGGAATCGTGGCTTCTCACCGTGGCGACCCATCGTCTCGTCGATCTAAAAAGACGGCAGAGTTTCCGGGTTGACGTCTCGTCTTCCGAGCAATCGACCGATAGCTTCTTCGATCGCACGCCCCAAGCCGAGCGGCCATCGAGTGAAAAGCATCTGGTGCATTTATTGCGAGGGGCAATTCAGCAGGCATTTAGCTCGCAAGATCCCGAAGCGGTTCTGATGCTAAAGCTTGTCCACCTCCATCAACTAACTCAGCGCGAAATCGCGCGGATGTGGGGATGGCACGAATCGAAGGTCAGCCGAACGCTCGAAGTCACCCGGCAGAATGTGGCTCGCACGATCCTGGCGGACCTGAAGAAAATCGATCCCTGGCTGGAGCTGCGATGGGAAGATTTTGTCGAGCTTTGTGCCGGTTCAACCGGTGTTTTTTAGACCCGGAGAGTTAAATTCGCAAAATGCACCAGCTAATCAGTCTAAGAAGGAGAGCCGAAACAACGGGGTGCCGCCGATGAATCTTATCGCGCCGCTAACCGCTCGTGGGTTCGAAAGCATTATGAACAGCTTTGCCTCAATCCCGGTTTTCCGTTTGCCACTTTTTGCCCGTGAATGACGATTTCAAAATTCTGTTGGAGTTCTTCGATGGCGGCGGCCAGGAAGTCACCGGTCGGGCCGCAGCCGCCATCCCATCCGAAGTCCGGGAAAGGATCGCGAAATTCGCCCAGGGAGATTGCACTGAGGAGGAACGCGCGGAGATAAAAAAGTTGCTCCAGCAACAGCCAGACTTGATTCCAGTGCTGGTAACTGAGACAAGATCACTCAGACCATCCAACGAATGAAGCCTGCTACCCGCGCCAATTTTTTGCCCGAGCCGCGCTTTGTTCCGTTGCGGCCCGCTTTGCAAGAGCATCTGGCGAAACTCGGCGCAGCCGTCACACCGGATAACTTCCTCAGCATTTGCGACGAAATGCTGTTGAAGCTCCTCAGAGAAACTTTTACGCGAATCTCCGCCGATGAAGGCAGCATTTGGCTGCTCGACCCGGAAAAGCAACACCTGGTCGTGGCCTACAACAGCGGCCCAGACACCGACAAGATCATGGGATTCAAGCTGCCCGTTACCACAGGCATCATAAGCCTGGTCGTGGCGAGCGAGCATGCTTTCGTCGAGAACCAGGTCTATAAAAACGCGAAACACAGCGCGATCCTGGACGATAAGCTGAACAAGACCACCTATGCCATGATCGCCGTGCCTCTCTACTTCCTGAACGAGGTTCGAGGAGTAATTTCCTGCGTCCAGCTACAGGACGTAGTAGTGCGCGATGGCAAGGCCGTGCCTACGGGAGAAACGCCTACCGGATTTGGTCCGCCGGAACTAAATGCCATCCAAACCATTGCTGCCGTGGTCAGAGATTTAATCGACCATCGCTTGCTCGGCACTGCTGTAGGATGGAACCGGCTCTAGCGAGTGATCTTAGCCCGTTCCGTTTGGAGGAAGCCCGCCGGGCTTTGGAAACGGGGACTGGCAAAGGCGTCCGCGTAGCGGTAATCGATTCCGGGGTTGAGATCGATCATCCGGCCTTGGCTGGACTTACGCTGCTCCATGATCTGCAAGTGGTCGATGCCGGCGTTCAGATCGAGGTCAAGCCTGGGGACGGCATCGATGTTTTTGGCCATGGCACGGCGGTGGCCAGTATTATCCGGCGGATTGCGCCGGATGCGCAGGTAGGAAGCTTTCGTGTGCTCGGAGCGAATCTGGGTTCCCGGACAGTTATCATTCGCGAGGGTGTTCGGCAGGCAATCGATCACGGGTATCACATTTTAAACTGCAGCTTTGGCTGCGGGCTGCCGGAACACATCTTTCAATACAAGGAGTGGATCGACGAAGCCTACCTTAAAGGCATCCATATTGTCTCGGCTTGTAACAACTACGACTTCACCACGCCGGAATGGCCCGGTTACTTCCCAAGTGTTGTCACAGTCAACATGGCGCGCTTCGAAGAAGATCATACCTTCTTCTACAAGCCGGGTCATCTGGTCGAGTTCGCGGCGCGCGGAGTGGATGTAACTCTCCCGTGGAATAACCATTCCTCGAAAGAAGTGACCGGAAGCAGCTTTGCCGCGCCAATCATGAGCGCTTTGCTGGCGCGGTTGATTTCGGCAATGCCCGGATTGGCGCCGCTGGAAGCTAAATCGATCCTGCATCGCCTCGCCATTCCGTGGCGGGCCGATGTGACCGCGCCCAATGTGGTCTCAGCCGCCACTTCTGCTCCGGCCGCGCCGGTTGCACGCGCAGGCCGTCCGCCTCCCTCGAGCTAGGAGGTCGTCTATGAGCAGTTCGCTTGCGGCAGATGCCCGAGTCTTATCGGTGCTTGTTGTGGCCGGGCCATCCGCGTCAGCGTTGTTACAAACGATCAACGACATTAAGACGAACCGTCGTGTAGGACTACTGACCGGCGAAACGTTCGAGAGCGAAGCAGTTGACTTCGTCGTTGAGCAACTCGCTCATGATCCCGGCGAAATAACAAATCAGATCAGAATCATTGCTGACAAAGGTATCGTGGATCACTTGATAATTAAGTGCGCACGTGAGACGCCGGCCATCGCATATGCCTCGCTCTTTCTCCCACACGATAATGCTGGCCGCGCTTTGACCGAGGTTGCCCGACTGATTGCAACTATCCTGGTAGTCCGTCCGGCTGCCCTACTCGATTCGCTGCTCGGCCGGCGCCAAACGGAAGGGGTCATGGCTCCGTGTTTCATGGCAGAACAGATCGAGTTCGCCGGCAATATTTTTCTCGATGGCATTCAGGATAGTCCAGACTTTGAGCGTGCACGTTTAATCGCCAGCACGCTCAATCCTCGCGCACGCGTCTTGGAATTGTCCGGCGCATCAATCGGAAAAGTGCTCGAAGACACGAGAACGTCCTTTGATTTCGCCGGCGCCGTGGATGGCGCCGGATGGCGCGAATTAATTGATCCGGAGGAACCTTCGGGCCGAACGCATGATACCGGTGCGGCCTTCGCTTATCGCGCCCGCAAGCCATTTCATCCCGGGAGATTTTGGGATTTGCTGCAAAGCGGCTTCACAAGCGTCTTCCGCGCGAAAGGTTTCTTCTGGCTCGCGACGCGTAACGATCAAGTAGGCGGCCTCAACCTGGCGGGCCCGGAATTTCAGGCGACCCCTGCCGGCAATTGGTGGGCCGCGCGTGACGAACACGTCCGGCAAGCCGAGATGCCGGAGCGCACCAGAAAAGAATGGAAGGAACCATTCGGCGACCGGCGGCAAGCGATTGCATTGATGGGATTCGATTGCGATCCGCATCGTCTTAAGGCCCAGCTTGACGCTTGTCTGCTCACTGACCTGGAAATGGCCGGCGGCGAACAGAGTTGGAGAACGCTTCACGATCCTTTCCCATCGTGGGCTGGCGAGCCGCACCATCATGATTGCGACCATGAACACGACGGCGAAGAGCACGATTGCTGTCATCACTGACCACAGAAAATGCTGGTCAGCGCCATAGCTATCGGTTAATTGCATCGCGTCCGCTGAAGTGATCTCCTGGCAAGGAGAAACAGGCGGCGCCCAAACGTCGTGTCTGACCTGCCTGAAGTTAAGAACGCTCCCAGCGCTGCCGTCGCTCTCCACGAACTTTGGCAACGCCGGACGGAGTGGATGGACGATCTCCAGGCCGTCTACGCCTTTGTGAAGCGAGCGCTCTCGGCAGGTGAATTTCTGGCGGCTTACGACGCGGCGCGCGCCGGCTTGGAGTCACATCCGGAGGACTGCTGGCTACCACAGCGAATGGCGCTGGCCCTCGCTCAGATGGGATCGCCTGCTCGCGCTCAGGCGATCCTTCACCCCTTGGCCGTTAAAGATCCCACGAACCGTGAGACCTTGAGTATCCTGGGGAGAACTTACAAGGACCGATGGTGCGCCAATCCTGCTGATGAACACTACCTCCGACAATCTTTTGGCTACTACAATCGCGCCTTTGAGGTGCAACCCTCAGAGTCTTATCCTGGAATCAACGCTGCCACCATAGCTTTTCTGCTGAAAGAGACAGACAAGGCTAATCGCATCGCTCGAACCGTTCTCGAGATTTGTCAGACACAAACGGACGATTATTGGAAGCACGCGACTGTAGCGGAAGCCCTGGTCGTCCTGGGAAAAGCTGATGACGCCAAAGAAGCATATCGCGCGGCCGTCGCGTCGGAGAGCGATAACCTGCGTGCCTTCTCCTCGACTCGAAAGCAGGCTCGAGTCCTATCTCGCCATCTTTACGGCCGTCCCGATGCGTTTGATGAGTGTTTCCCCATCCCCAAGCTCGTTGTCTTTTCCGGTCATATGATCGATGCGCCGGATCGCCGCACTCCGCGATTTCCGTTGGCAAAGGAGGAGGACGTAAGGAACCTCCTCGAGAAACAGCTGGCTGCAATGAATGCTGGCATAGGCTTCTCCAGTGCTGCGTCTGGTTCGGACATCCTTTTCCTCGAAGCCATGCTTGCGCGCGGCGGCACCATTCATCTCGTCCTGCCTTGGCCGGCGGAGGAATTTGTCAAAACAAGTGTGGAGATAGCGGGCGATGGGGCGTGGGTGGAACGGTTCGAGAAAGTCCTGGCGCGTGCAGCGTCGATTCGCATCCTGGGCCAGCTCTACATGCCTGGCAGCGCCACGGGCTTCGAATACTGTAATCTGGCTATGAATGGCCTGGCACGCCTGTTCGCGCGATCGCTTGACCTGGAAATCACGCCGCTCGCTGTTTGGGACGGCTATGCAGGTGCACCAGGGGGCACTGGATCCTTTGTCCGATACTGGCGCAACCACCGCGTTCCCGTGAAAGTCGTGCCTATAGCCACTCAACCGCCTTCCATGCTGACCGGCTCTGACACTTTCGACACGGAGGGAGGCAGTCCTGACGATGAGTTTGAGGCATGGGTGCGCGCGTCGGGACGGCAGGAAATAAAAGCGATCCTGTTCGCGGACATAGTTGGTTACAGCAAATTGCCGGAAACTGTGATCCCAAAGTATGTAGCGCAGTTCAACCAACGGGTCTCCAGACTACTTTCGGAAAGCTCGTCGGCGCCGGTTAACGTCAACACCTGGGGCGATGCACTTTTCTTTGTCTTTAACAATGTGGAAGATGCCGGTCGCTTCGCGTTGGACCTTCGAGATCTCGTTGTAAAGACTGACTGGGTAGACCTCGGACTCCCGCACAACCTTAGCATTCGAATTGGCGTCCATGCCGGTCCGGTTTACGTAAACTTCGACCCGGTGGTCAGACAAATCTCCTTTACTGGCGCTCACGTCAGTCGGGCAGCGCGCATCGAGCCGATCACCCTCGAAGGGGAGGTTTTTGCCAGCGAAGAATTCGCGGCGCTCGCCGCGGCCGATCAATCGAAAGGTTTCACCTGCGATTTGGTGGGCACTACCGCGCTGGCCAAGAGCTACGGCTTATTCAGGATTTACAGTTTGGATCGGGCGGCTGTCTGAGTCCGCGTGGAACGCGGCCGTGCAAAATCTGGGATGTTGTCCGTCATAGTCGGACAATGATCGCTTCCCGATCTCCGATGCCGGCGGAAATGTTGGAGTCTCCTGATGAGGAATTATCGGCTCTTTCTATCTGGACCTTTACGCTTGGGATTTTTGCCCTGCTTACCTTTGGGCTCACCTCTCTGCCTTCGGTGATTTGCGGCCACGTCGCTCTGGCGAGATCGAAAAACTCCGACGGTCGATCGCTCGGAAGATGCGTGACGCTCGTCGGTCTTATAATCGGGTACGCAGGTACGGCGCTTTTTGGAACATCGATTGTAGCCGTCGTCAGATTCCTGGCTTCGCCTTAGGCCTGGTGCGTCTCTACCAGCAGCCTTTTCAAGTCGAGGCAAACTGGGTAGCTTGAACGGCGCAACTAAACCAAATGGCCGACGTCTCCTTATCGCAATCTCAATGTCTGGTGTTGGGCTTCACCGGCCATCGTCGTGTTCGAGATGAGGACAAGGTGGGTAAAGTCCTTTGCGAGGCAATTGCATCTCTCCGTCGGGAGAGTGACCGCGCGATGATGGGACGCTCGTCGATTGCCAGCGGCGGGGATATTCTTTTCGCGGAAGCTTGTCTCGCGTCGAATTTGAAGTGGATCGCCCAGTTGCCGTTTCCCGAGGAGGAATTCAAGAAGGATTTCAGCGAAAAGGATTGGGGCCGGGCCAAAGCCTTGCTAAGTCAGGCTCTGCGAGTGGAAACCTTGTCGGCGACCGCAGATCGGCCGGCTGGATATCTCGAATGCGGACTTGCGACGGTCGAAGGTGCAGACGTCATGATTGCTCTTTGGGACGGGAAGGCGTCGCGCGGACTGGGCGGAACTGCGGAAATTGTTGCTCACGCGCGCACTCTGCAAAAACCGTTGATCCTCATCCACGCTGGCAATCTTGAGGTAACGCGGGAACGTTTCCTTGAGACCTAGCGCCAGTCACCCATAAGAATGAAAGGCGCCCAATAAAGGGGCCGGGAGAACTTGGGATTTTTCAGGAGCTTGATCTCAGCGCTTTGCAGCGCCTCCGCCTTTGATTGGCCGGACGCAAGCTGACGGTAGAATTCTACCATGAGTTCCTTCGTGCTTTCGTCGCCCACGCTCCAGAGGCTCGCCAGCACCGTTGTGGCGCCAGCGCTCGAGAAAGCCTCGGCCAGGGTCGTGATCTCACCGCCGTCTGGTTCCTTGTCGCCTAAAGCTGACTCACACGCCGAAAGAGTTACAAGGGTCACCTTCTTAAAGGGCAAGTCCCACACCTCACCTACCGTCAGGTGCTCCTGCCCCGCGTTGGGCGAAGCCGCCAGTTGAATATAGCTTTCCGATGGAGTGGTGGCATTCAGAATACCATGGGTAGCGAAGTGGACGATCCGCTTGTTAAGCCGTTGCTCGGCATTCAGCGCCACCTTTGTCACCTCGCCGCCGGATAGCACCTCGGTCGCGGGAAATACCTGTGCAATCGCTTTCACTTCGCTCTCCGCCGCCGGCAAATTTGCGCCGGTGGGATTGCCAAAGGCCACCATGCCGTCTCGCGATTTGTCCTCGTCCGGCGGTTGCACCACTTTCATCACATCGGCAGCCGTCAGATAGACGATTTGTTTATCCTCAATCAGATATCTTACCGAACCATCTGGCTGCTTCTTCGCCAGGGACTGCATCGGCAGGTAGAAAAGGAGCTGGTTAGGAATGAAAGCCAGGACCTTTATCGGCTCCAGCTCGGACTCGATCGGCGCGATCAAGAGATCGTAAAGGCTGGTAAGGTTCTTGGTGAGAGGCGCGCCGGATTCGCCGCTGGTTATCTGCTTCCGCAACGTCTTGATCTTCTTCCAAAGGTCTTCGGGCTTGGCGGGTGCAATGACGATCTTGATGTTTTCCTTGCTGACAAGAAAGACGTAGAGCTGGTCGCCCAGCGGCGCGTACTGGATGAGCATGACCCCCGGCGGAATGCTGCGCTGCGTTTCCTTGAGCGCTTTAGGGTTCACTGTCATGAACTTCTCGTAGTTCGGGTTCGATGTCTTTATTTGCTCTACTACTTTGCGGAATTCGCCTTGGGTCGACGCGACTACTTGCTTGAGGTTTTCGATCTTCCCCTTGTCGCGATCGCCCTCGGGTTTGGCTTGTTCCGCCTGGAGCTGCGCGCTCGTCGTCTGCAGCTTCGTCTCCAGGCCGCTGGCACGATCGAGCAGCGCTTGCATCGTCTTATCGCCGCTCTTCATGCTGGAAAGGCGTAACGAATCTTGCAGCTTCTTGGATTTCGCGCGGTTCAGGTAATCGAAAGCTTCATCCGCGCGGTTAAGCTTGATCAACGCGCGGACGATTCGTTCGTACGGCCGATAGTTTCTCTTCACATCGGCAAACGCGGTTTCGGAAGCTGCCGTGGCCCGCACGGCTTCGACCAACTTCACCGCTTCCTTGTAGGCCTCCAGAGCTTTGTCGTTTTCTCCCTTTGCTTCGAAGATTTCGCCGGCGATTCCCAGCGTTCCTATCCGATCGCCCACCGATCCGGTCCGGGCATCGGCAGCCTGCGCTTCTTCGATCAATGTCTTCGCCTCGTCGAGTTTTTTCTGTTTGACGCGAATCGAAGCAAAGGTCCGGGCCGAGCCCGAAACGGAGCCCAGGTTTCCTGTCTTACGCGCCAGGAGCAGCGCTTCTTCGGCATACCTGGCGGATTCATCGAGCTTCTCTTCGTCGCGCGCGATAATTGCGAGGAAGCCGGTGGCGTTGACTACGCTGTTCAGCTTATGCGACGCGGCAAAGATTTGCCGCGCTTGTTCGACAGAGTGGCGGGCGGTGGCAAAGTCTCCTTTCCCATGAGACAGGTCAGCGGCCTGGACCAGTGACTGCGCCGTCCAGTCATCCTGCCCAATGCTTCGCTTGATGGCAATGGCTTCATCCAACTCCTTCAGCGCAAGCTCCACCTCTCCGCTTTCCGCGTGCAACGATGCCTTGTCGCCTAGAACTCGCGCGCGGATGCGGGCCCTGAACATTTCGAACAAATTAAGGTAACCTCCTTTGGGAAGTCCTTCGCCGACCTTGAGAGCTTTCTCGTAATTGGACAGAGCAGTTTTCAAATCTCCCTCTTCCTGGCTGATCTCGCCGAGATTGGACAAAGCAATGGCTAGCGACATGGCATCGAGCCCAATCTTCGTGTCACGCATCTGGGCCTGGGTTTCTTCATGTCTTGCGAGCTCTTCCTTGGTCATCGCGGCTTTCTGTTCCGCCGTGTAGTAACGGTCTTCGTCCAAGGCCTTCTTGCGGACAGCAGCGGAAGCTTCCAGGCTGGCCAGGACTTGCTCGTAGTAGCCTCGAGCTTTCTTTAAGTCGCCAAGATTGAAGGCGTACATTCGCGCAAGAGAATTCAGGCTTTCCTCGAGCTTGCGTTCCGCCATCTCTGGCGGCAGGGATTGTCGCAGAGCCAGCGCCTCCAATCCATTTTTTTCGGCCTTGTCGAAGAGCGCCAGGTCGCCCTGGGCATTCGCCACCCCTTCGAGCGCGGTCGCCAATTGCGTGGTCTTCTCCTCCAGTTCGATCTTCGGCGCGTTCACCTTTTGCAGGTAAGCCATCTCCTTGCGGCGGATATCGAGCTCTTGCTCAGCGTGCTTCAACAAAGCCTTCGCGTCATTACTATCGCGAGCGATCTGCTGAAGCCTCGTGACCGCATTGTAGCGATTCAGGTAACGGAGCTTTTCCCAGCCGTGAATGAGCTTTCGCAGGATGTCTTTCTTTGATTCCTCGGCGGCAGCCAACTGGCTTTGGAGCTTGCTAATCTGTTCATCTACCTTGCCGTCGAGCTCGGTTGCTCCAGTGCGATAATATTCTTCCCAGTAACCGCGCTCATTGAGTTGATTATCCTCCTTGGCCTTGGCGCTGGTTGCGAACCAGGTAGCGGCTTCATCAAACTTGCCAGTATCGAAGGCCACCCATGCGATATCCGAGGCGATTTGCATCGCCCTCCTCGCCGCTTCGGCCCGTTCTTTTGTGTTTTCCTTCGCGGCGGCGCGGTCGGCATCCGCTTTTTTGAACTGTGCTTCCAGTTGGGCCCGGTCCGGCTTAGCGCTGGGAGCGGCCGAGGGGGCTGCTTGTTGGCCGTGAAGAAGCTGAGGTGTGGCCAGGGCGAGGAGAGTAAATGCGAGAAGAGTTGGACGAAGGCATCGCATCGTGCTGACAGAGACGGTTCTGGTCAGAGCCTTTGCAATTTGATCTGGCACTGTCGATTTCACTTGGTCGTTAGTTGATAGATGCCGTTCCAGTCTTTTGGAAGCTCGGCGTGCAATTCGGCACATCGTTCCACCATGATGGCGCTTGGCCTATCTTTGTCATGATCGCGCAGGGCGGCAAACTTTTCCGCAGCTATCTGGAAGTCGCCGCGTTCGTAATCGGAGAAGGCCGCGTTATATCGGGCGGCGATTTCCTCAAACTTCTCCGGACTGAAAGGATGCTTCACCTCGAACAATTCCAAAGGAAGAGTCTTTCCTTTTACGAGCGCCTTATCGACGCGCCGCGTTACAGGCGGCTGCGATAGCTTGTCGTACGCTTCGCGGGTGATGAGGAATAGGACGCCATAGAACTTCGTTAGCGATTCCACCCGGGCAGCAGCATTGATCAGGTCGCCGACGAGTCCATAGTCCAGACGCTGCGCCGAGCCTTTGTTGCCAATGAGAGCGTTGCCGCTGTGAAGGGCGACGCCGTAACCGAAGAGAGCTTTCACCTGCGGTTCCAGGTTCAATCGCACTTCCTCCATACCCGAGATCAGGCTCAGTGCCGCCTGAAACGCCCGGTCCGTTGCGTCCGGTTGCGCGTTCGGGGCGCCCCAATAGCTTAGGAATTGGTCGCCGAGGAAATGTTCCATGCTGCCATCTTCAGCCAGGATCGCGCGGGTTTGCGTTTCGAAAACCTGATTGAGCAGCTTGAACATCCCGCCAGGCCCCAGTAACTCCGCGAGAGGTGTCGAGTTACGAAGATCGGTCAACAGGACGGTGATTTCCGCCTGCTGCGGTTCCATCGAACCCGGGTTCTTTAAGACGTGCTCCATGATATGCGGCGAAAAATAAAGGCTCATGGTCGATCTGAGCTTTAGCCGCTGAATGAACTCGTGGCTCTGGCGCCGTCCGAGTTCGACCAGAGTAACAAGACTCCAGACCACGCTGGCATTTACTAACCCCGCCACCCATCCGGTCTTAATGATCAGGAGCGCGCTAAGTATGCCGCAGGCTGCTATGCCAGCGATCCAGAGGAGAAGAAGCGGCAAGGTTCCTCGAAAGAACTTCGCAACGGCTCCGAGCAAAATTAGAGCTAGAACGGCCATGGCATCGACCCACCTAGGGCCTCGCCGAATCCAGTTGCGCTGGATAAGATCGTTCAGTGCGGTGGAATGCAAACTCACACGAGGCTGATTGGGCGCGAGTGAGGTAGTGCCCATGTCTCCCAAGCCGGCGCCATAATAGGATACAAGCACGATCGCATTCGTGAGCGGCTGGGCGTTGTTCTGCCGGCTTGTTTGATAGAGCGCGTCGAGTTGGGCGACGTTATAATGTCGAAATGCTGCCGGGCCCTGACCTACCCAGGGACTGCGATAGTTCAGCAGTATCGGCTCTAGCTTAAGTTCCCGCGGCTCTACTGAGGTGAAGTCGCTCGAGATTTCTTCCCAGCGCAAGATGTCTGGTCGCGGGAAAGAAACTCCACTGTCCCAGGCGATGTCGCGCCAGGCGAGATAACAGGCTAGAGCCAGCGAAGGGTCGGAGCTCTTCGAGCTTGATCGATGCACGTAATCATAACGGCGAAGCACGCCATCGCGATCGGCTTGCACGTTGATCAATCCTGCCGGCAGCACTCTTTCGCGGAAGGGAAAGGAGCGAATCCGCTCATCCTTTCCATCTTCGGGAGAGGGAAGCAGCGCTTCCGCGAGAATGACTGTCCGGTTCTGGCTCCTGACCCGTTCGATCTCCTGCAGGATCGGCGCCGCCATAGTTTGATCGCCGCGACCGAAGACGACGTCGAAGGCCACTACTTTCGCGCCGAGCTCAGTAGTCTGCCGGATGATGTTGGCCGCGTTCTGATACTCCAGCTCGAGGGTCGGGACCTTCCGCAAATCGGCCTGCGTGATATCGATGTGAACGATGCTCGGGTCAGCCGGAGGCGCGAAGTTTTTCTCGTAACGCCACCGAAGAATCTGCCCGAACCAGCGCATCTCGAGCGCTTCGAGCGGATTGCCCGCAATCATGATCCAGCCGGCCGCAACCAGGCAAATCGCGAGGAGCAACGGCCACGGCGATCTCAGCCAGATCTGCTCGCCTGCGGGATTTGTCCTGGCCGATCTGCCAGGCATCATTTTTTTTCCGCGCCGTCGCTGGATAAAATCACCGCGCCCGGGCGGTCAGCGGCGAAGTTGACACTCTGCGCAAATTGCCGCCACGGAAAAGCGGCGCCACGGAAAACCCCTCCGACTTCGGGCTCACTCGCCGGGGCCTGATTGATCTTCTCCTTTTCGCTGGTGATACGTCCGATGAGCTCACGCAGCTTGCCGGTTTGCATCGCGAGAAGCCGGTCGTCTTTCACTGCCTGCATCGCGTCGATGAGCTTTTTCGCCTCCGCGACTTCCTTCGAATCGGGCGCGAGAAACAAAACGTAAAAGTCGAATGGCCCGCTTGCTGTCGTCCAATCCCATTTCACAGCGGTTTTCGGCACCAGCGTTTCTTCGAATTCGCCGGCAACTTCTGCGAGCTGCGGCCGCCAGCCATTGGCCAGTTTGCCATCCTTCGTCAAAGCGGCCACGAGCACCGAGCACTTGTGACTGGCGTCGATATAAGCGTGGACCGTTTTGCCGGGGCCTGCAGGGGCTGACATTTTGAACGGCTCCTCTTTCTCCGGCGGGCCCGGTTCATAAAGCGAAATACAGACGCGGCCGTACGGTTTGTCTTCATCAACGGCCTGGGCGCCGGCGATATTAGACACGGCAAACAGTGCCAGAAAAAAGTAAAATACTTTGTGCATACGAAGCGGTGCAGACTAAACGACCAAGCCACTCTTCTTTGCAGGGAGATTATCACGTGTCGCGGCGCATTGTCCACGAACGAGCGACCAACGAGCGAAAGGCCCGCTAAGTTTGCGCGGCTAGTTCTTCCGGGCAGGGGTTGGCTTGTTGAATGAGCGCGTCGAGCTTGTTCAGATCCACGGGCTTGATGAGATGATGATGAAAACCGACATCGTGGCTTCGGCGCAGGTCTTCTTCCATGCCGAATCCGGTTAACGCGATGCCGAAGATCGGATGTTGCGCCTTGAGCGTTTGCATCAGATCGACCCCGCTTCCATCCGGCAAACCAATGTCGCTGACGAGGACATCGAAACGTTCGTGCGCCGCCAGTTCGAGCGCCGACTGCACGCTATGCGCCGCCTGGACGTGATAGCCGCGACGGCGCAATAACTGAGTAAGAGAGCGGTTCGTATCCACGTGATCATCCACAAGCAAGACGCGCATCACTTTGCGCGCGACGGGTGGGACCGGCGCGCTCGCCGCACTGGTATCGGCATCGATTTCCAGGACAGGAAAGCTGGCGGCGAAAGTCGCTCCCTGATCTCTTCCCGGGCTTGCCGCGGTCAGCTTCCCGTGATGCGTTTCGACCAGGGCCTTGCTGATGGCGAGACCCAGCCCGAGGCCGCCGAGGCGGGTTCGTTCGCCCTGCTCGAACGCATTAAAGATCTTTGGCAAGGTCTCCGCGTCGATCCCCATTCCATTGTCGGAAACTTCCACGCGGAATTGTCCATTCTCGTTTCCCGTGCTGATCCCGAGCCGACCGCCTTCCGGCGTGAATTTCACGGCGTTCTTGATCAGGTTCCAAAAGATCTGCTGCAAGCGCGCCGGATCGGCTTCGAGCCAGACTTTTTCGGCCGAGAACTCGGTTTGGAGTGAAAGATTTTTGTGATCGATATCGGCCTGGCAAATTTCGAGAGCGTTGCGCAGGAGCGAATGAGCGTCGACCACTTCCAGGCTCAATTGCACTTTGCCTTTGCTGATTCGCGTCAGGTCGAGCAAGTCGTCGATCAAACGCGCTTCGAGTTCCACGTTGCGGCGAATCATTTGCAGCGACGCGCGCGTTGCCTCCGGAAGATTCTCTTCCTGTTCGAGCGTCAGCACCGAAGTCAGCACCGGCGTCAACGGCGTCCGCAACTCATGGCTTAACATCGCCAGGAAGGAATCCTTGGCGCGATTCGCACTCTCCGCTTCGGTTCGGGCTTTTTGCGCAGCCTGATAAAGTCCGGCATTATCGAGCGCGAGCGCGGCGCGATGAGCCAGCTCTTCCGCGAGCGAAAGTTCATCATGCCCGCAAATCCGGCCGTCGGTCGTATTCACCATCACGATCGCGCCCAGGACGCGATCGTGCATTCGCACCGGCACGGCGATAAAGGACTTGGCCGCGAGAGAGCGAATCAGATCGCGATCTTCCTCATGCTCAAAAATCTCGCGCAATTCTCCGTTATGCAGATCGCAAACCATCTGCGACTTGCCGGTTTCGAAAACGCTGGCGCCGCTTCGCCTGGCCATGGCGCTGGAGGGGAACTCTTCCGTCAATTTCCGCAGAGTCGGCTCGTCCGTGACGTCGCGATGCGCGACCGCCACTTGCTTCATCACGCCGCCGTCGTCGGTGGCGAGCACGACACAAAAATCCGCCAGGCGCGGTACCACCAACGCCGCCAGATTCTCGAACGTCGTCTGATAATCGAGCGAACCGGCGAGGACGTTGCTGGCGTCCGCCAGGAAGGCGAGCCGCTCCTGCCGCGCTTCGGCCTCCGCCAGCGCCACCTGTTCGCGGATGAATTTTTCCCGCTCTTTCGCCTGCCGTTTGACCAGCTCCGTTTTTTTGAACAGGTCGACAAAGACCGCGATCTTCGCCCGCAGGATTTCCGGCACCACCGGAGTGAGGATGTAATCGACCGCGCCTAACGAGTAGCCGCGCGAAACGTGCGTCTCGGTGTCGTTGACGGCGCTGATGAAAATGATCGGTGTCGTCTCGGATCGCATGCGCTGGCGAATGAGCGCGGCCGTCTCGAATCCGTCCATCCCCGGCATGTTTACGTCGAGCAGGATGACGGCGAAATCCTGCTTGAGCAGACAACGAAGCGCTTCCTTGCCCGACGTGGCGCGGACGAGATTCTGGTTCAGGTCCGCGAGCACGGTCTCGTGCGCGAGGAGCTTGTCCGGCCGGTCGTCGACAATAAGGATGCTGACCTTTTCGTCAGCCGGCTCCTCCGGAATGGAATCCGCAGCCATGGGTCTAACGATGGAGCCAGTTTCGCAGCAACATAAGCAGACGCTCCGTGTCCACCGGCTTCGAAATGTAATCGCTGGCGCCGGCATCGATGCATTTCTCGCGGTCGCCCTTCATCGCTTTCGCGGTGAGCGCGATGATCGGCAATTGCTCGAAGCCGTACATGTTTCGAACGGCGCGGATCGTCTCGTAGCCATCCATCTCCGGCAGCATGATGTCCATCAGCACCAGATCGGTTTCCGGTTCGCTTTGCAAAAGCTCGAGCGCGGCCTTTCCGGTCTCAGCGGAACGCACGTCCATCTTGTAACGCTCCAGCATGCTCGTCATCGCGAAGATGTTTCGGATGTCGTCGTCCACGATGACCACTTTCTTGCCGGCGAGGACTTCGTTGGGATCATGCAGACGCCGCAGGATTTCGCGTTTCTCCTCCGGCAACGTCGCCGCGTCGCGATGCAACCAGAGCGCGGTTTGATCGAAAAGCCGTTCCGGACTGCGGACGTTTTTCACGATCGTGGTTTGCGCGACCCGATTCAGTTTTTCTTCCTCTTCCCGCGAGAGGTCCTTTGCCGTGTAAACGATGATCGGCAGATGTTCGTGTTCGTGGCGAATCTTCTCGATCAACTCGAACCCCGACATGTCGGGCAGGATCAGATCGAGCACCACGCAATCGACCCGTTCGTTTCGCAAAGTGTTGAGCGCCGTGTGGGCGTCTGGCGCATCGATCAAGTGCGCCGTCTCGTTCCCGATCAACTCGCGAATGCCATTGCGCTGGATTTCGTCGTCCTCGATCACGAGCAGTTTTTTCGCCTTCGATTCTCCCATCTCGTGCGCCTTCTCGAAGATTTGCTTGATCTGTGGTTCGTCGATCGGCTTGGTCAAGAATCGCAGCGCGCCTTGCTTGAGCGCGTTCTGCGGTTCCTCCTGGGCCGAGATGACGAAGACTGGAATGTGCCGCGTGGCCAGATCGGATTTTAGCCGGTCGAGGATCTGCCAGCCGTCTACGTCCGGCAGACTGAGGTCGAGCGTGATCGCGGCAGGCGCGAACTCGCGCACTAACTCGAGAGCAGCTTTCCCCCGCGGTGTGACGACGGCCTTGAATCCATTTTCACGCGCAACATCCAGCAGCCACTGCGCAAAATCGCGGTCGTCCTCGATGATCAACACCGATTTTTCTCCGGGCAGAATATTGGCCCGATCGTCCGCCAGCGTGAATTCCATCGGCGTGGCGGCCGGTGTATCGCCATTGGTCATCGCTTCCGGCTCGCTGGGTTCGGCCATGATTCGAGCCATCGCGCGCTCGACGGGCAGCCCGCTGTAATTCTGCGGCAGAAAAAACGTGAAGGTGCTGCCGCGGCCCTGCGAACTTTCCACTTTGATCTCGCCGCCGAGCACGCGCGCCAACTCGCGGCTAATCGCAAGCCCGAGGCCGGTGCCGCCATACTTTCGGCTGGTGCTGCCGTCGGCCTGGAGAAACGGCTCGAAGATCGTCGTCTGCTTATCGCTTGGAATGCCGATGCCGCTATCGCTAACCGAAAACGCCAGCACGTTTCCCGCGCGGTTTAGATTTATGTTGTCGGACGACCAGCCTTCGGTCGCCGGCGCGACGCTCAAGTTCACATAGCCGCGCTCGGTGAACTTGAAGGCGTTGGAGAGCAGGTTCTTCAACACTTGATCGAGCCGCTGAGCGTCCGTCCGCACCGCCTCGGGCACGCTCGGATCGATCTCGATGTTGAAACTCACTCCCTTGCCCTCCGCGACGTGGCGGAACGTCCGTTCCATCGTCTGGCGCATTTCTTCGAAGCGCACTTCGCCGACGTCGATCGTCACCGTGCCGGACTCGATCTTCGACAGGTCGAGAATGTCGTTGATTAACTTCAACAAATCCTTGCCTGACCCGCGGATCGTCCGCGCGAACTCGACCTGCTTCGGAGTGAGATTGCCATCCGGATTCGACGACAATTGCTCGGCGAGAATGAGGAGGCTGTTGAGCGGCGTGCGCAACTCGTGGGACATATTCGCGAGAAACTCGGACTTGTAGCGCGAGGTGAGCGAGAGCTGCTGCG
>JBEEHT010000027.1:0-25973 GCA_041167545.1 Verrucomicrobiota bacterium | reverse complement strand
GGGGCTTGCCACACGCGCCTCTACATCGAAAGAGTTTTAAAAACCCGCCGCAAAGATTTCGGCGACGCGAGTGCAGTAGAAGCCATGATCCGTCGGACTTCCGCGCGCGTAACTTTGACCTTCCCCGCGAAGACCTCCGTCCCCGCCTCACGCAAAAGCGCGAGCGTGCGCGCGCCGATCAATGCCGGTAACGCCGTTGCAAAGCGAATACGCCGGTTTCGAATCGCACACGAATAATCAATCCCCGCCTCCACGCCGCGTTCGGCTTTCTCTCGCCATTGCCGAACGAGCGGTTCGACGCGCGTTACGCTCTGAAGGATTTCCTCGGGCGTAACGCCTAACGAGTGAAGTTCCTCCGCCGGCAGATACGACCGGCCCTGCCGCAAATCCGATCCCAGGTCGCGCAGAATATTGATGAGCTGAAGCCCTTTCCCGTACCTTACCCCCAGTTCGAGCATCTCCGATTCCGGCCGTTCGCTGAAATTCGTGACGTGCGTAAAACAGATCCGCGTCCAAAATTCTCCGACACAGCCCGCCACGAGGTAAGTGTATTGATCGAGATCAGCCGCCGTTTCCAGCGCCCGAACTCCAGCATCGGCGCCGAATCGCTCCAGATCGAGGATCTGTCCCTCCGTGATTTTCTCCAGGACGTTTCGCACCTCAAGGCGATCGCCGCTCTCCGTCGATTCCAACCACCCCAAAGCCGCCGGCAGCGCCTCGATCAACGCGCGCTCGGCTTCGTTAGTCTGGAGCGCGGCGAACGATTGACGCAAAGGCGCGACAACTTCGCCGGGCATCGTCCCCGCGATCGCACCGGCCAGATTTCGCAACGCGTCCGTGCGCAGTTTCGCGGGCGCCTCCGAGGTATCGGCGATGGTGTCGGTCGCGCGCGCCAGAAGATAAGCGAGCGAAAGCGGATCGCGCAGCGTCGTGGGCAGAAGCCGAAGGGAAAGATAGAACGAGCGGGAAACCGATCGGAGGATGGGCCCGCGCAGATTGTCGAACTGGCGGGAGGCCTTCACCGGTCGACGTTCCGAAGTTCGATCAGGTCCGCGTTGCCGAGACCGATCTGCGCGGCGACCTGCACATGAATCGCGAGCGGCGCGATCGAGGGCAGGCGCGCTTTCACCCGCCATTCCTCGATCTGCCTCACCGCCATCGCATCGATCGCGACCGGATCTTTGCTGGCCAGGATCGTCGCATGATGGACCGCGTAATTGGGTTGGGACTGCGGGCCGCCGGCGTATTCCGCGATGAGTCCATCCATGATATTGAGGACAACCTTCTGGCCGATCACTGGGTTGCGATACAAATCGGCAATGCCCGCGCTGCCGAAACCGGAACCTTGAGCGAATCGCCGCCAGTTGTCGATATTCGGAAGGGTCACGTTATACAAGCAGCCGGCAATGCCGTTCGTGGCGCTGTCGCTCATCACCGGCACGTTGATTATTTTCGTGAGCTCGCTCGAAACGATGCGGGCGAAATGGCTCTGGTCGCTGGTTTGTTCCTTGTCGGATTGCAGCGGGACCATGCCGCGATCGGAGCGAAAATCGAGATCGCCCCAGATCAATCTCCCCGTGATCGGCGCGGTGAAGATGGCCTTGGGATCGTAACCGTCGCGCGGCGTGATGGACTTGAGCTGGTATCCCTCCGCATTCTGCCGGTAACCCGCGTCCTTGATTCCACCCAGGCTGCGATCCCAAACAATAATGCTATTGCGCGCATGGCCGGCCGCGACCAATCCGTCGACGATCGCGTTGACGATGTCGCGATGCGTGGTGAAAAGCTCGCCGCCCGCCGCGCAGATTTTGATGCCGATCTTGTCGTTAGGCGAAACCAGCGACCCCCAGGCGCGGGCCAGATCGGGCTGACCAGTCACGGCCAGGACAAGGCGATTTACCATGGCGCGGACGACCGCTGGATCGGTTTGGTAATCCTTGATTGCTGCCGAATTGTGCGCCGAATAAACGATCGAAGCGCGAGGTGGCGGCGAAGGTTGCGCCGACGTCTGCGCGGGGGCAGGCGTCACGACGCAGAAAAAAGCGAGAGCTAAAATTGGAATCCGCAAGATATTGAATTGTGACGGAGCTTATGAGCGATAGGGAAAACCTCCAACCCCGAACAACGTCCAACATTCAACGTCCAACGACCGGGAATGTTTCGCACCTTTACGTGCATATACCTTTCTGCGCTCGGATCTGTCCGTACTGCGCGTTCTACAAGGAGCGGGCAGATCCCAGCCAGACGCAGCGGTTTTGCGAAGCGCTCTTGCGGGAAGTCGAAACCGTCGCCGGTAAATTGGAGCCGGCACGCCCTCGTGCCGCCGAGTTTCGGCTTGAACCCGAAACAATTTTCTTCGGAGGCGGGACGCCAACAGCGTTAACGACGCCGCAACTGGAGTTTCTTCTCGGTGGCTTTCGAGAGCGTCTAAATTTGTCGCGACTCACTGAATGGACGTTGGAAGCAAACCCCGGCAGCGTCTCGCCTCGAAAGGCTGCGGCGTTGCGGCGGCTCGGGGTGAATCGGATCAGTCTCGGCGTGCAGTCGTGGGATGACGAGTTGCTGAAGCTGCTCAGTCGCGAGCATAACGCCGCGCAGGCCGAAGCTTCGTTTCAGGTTTTGCGCGACGCCGATTTCACAAACTTGAGCATCGACCTGATGTTCGGCCTTCCCGGGCAAACGCTGGCTCAATGGGAAACCGCGCTGGCTAAAACGATCGCCCTCGGGCCGGAACATATTTCCACCTACTGTCTGACCTACGAAGAGGACACGGAATTTTTCGCGCGACAAACGCGCGGCGAATTCCGCGAAGACCCCGACTCCGATGCGCGATTCCTGGAGAGCGCGATGCGAATGCTCGAGGCGGCCGGTTTCGAGCACTACGAAATCTCGAACTACGCGCGAAGCAGTTACGCGTCCGCTCACAACCGCGGCTATTGGGCCGGTGACGATTATCTCGGCCTCGGCCCCAGCGCGTTTTCCACGATCGGGCTGCAACGCTGGCAAAATGTGTCCGATTACCGGCAGTATTCCGACCGAGTTCTCGCCGGCGCCTCAGCCATCAGTTCGACGGAAATACTCACGTCCGAGATGAAGCGCGGCGAAAAAATTGCGCTCTCTCTCAGAACAAACGTCGGGATTTCAGCAGCCGAGCTGGAGCATTCGGAAAAGGAGCGCCGCGAATTCATCGAGCTCGGATTGTTACGCGAACTGAACGGCCGCTTCGTCCTGACGCCACGCGGCAAACTCATGGCCGATTCGGTGGCCGAGGCGTTCATCTAGCGGAGTGCTTTAGACTGCGCCGTAGCGGCGGTTGCGCTGTCCGAAATCCTCCACGGCATCGAAGAGATCCTTCTTGGTGAAATCGGGCCAGAGCTTCGGGGTGACGTACATTTCGGTGTAGGAGAGCTGCCAGAGGAGGAAATTCGAGAGGCGCATCTCGCCGGAGGTGCGGATGAGCAGGTCGGGGTCGGGGTAATAGCGCGTGTAGAGATGCTTGCTGAACATGTCGACGTCGATCATGGCGCGATCGATGTGGCCGGAATCGATCTGACGGAGCAGGCTCTTGATCCCGTCGATGATCTCGAGCCGCCCGCCGTAACTCAACGCCAGGATCAAAGTCAGTCCGTTGTTACCGGACGTCCGCTCGATGGAGTCGTGCAGTTGCTTCTGGCAGCTGGCTGGCAAATCGGTCAGCCGTCCGATTGCCTGGAGCCGCACATTTTTCTCGAGCAACTCCGGCGTCTTTTCTTTTAGGAATTTCTCGAGCAACCGCATCAAGGCAAAGACCTCGGTCTTCGGCCGCTGCCAGTTCTCGGCGGAGAAGGCATAGAGGGTAAGGAACTCGATCTTCAAATCGCCGCAGGCCTCGACGCAGGCTTTCACTGAGTCGGCGCCCTTCTCGTGGCCCTTGATCCGCGGCAATCCCCGGCTTTTCGCCCATCGGCCATTGCCGTCCATGATAATGGCGATGTGGCGCGGAATTAATCTGGGTGCGGTCGCCATGTTGGTTCAGAGAACGATCGTCTCGTTCCGAGTAGGTCCGACGCTTACAATCCTCAACGGAGCGCCGGTTAACTCGGCGATGGCGGCAACGTAACTTCTTGCAGCAGAAGGAAGGTCCGAGAGTTTTTGCGCGAATTGCGTTGGTTTTTTCCATCCCGGAAAATCTCGGTAAATCGGCTCACAGTTCTCCAGTTGGGTTGCGTCGCACGGCGGAACGTCCAGACGCTTTCCGTTCAACCGGTAGGCGACGCAAACCCGAATCGGATCGACACCGTCTAGCCCATCGAGGTTGGTCACAGCGAGCTCGTCGATGCCGTTGATCATGGTCGCATAGCGGGTGGCCACAGCATCAAACCATCCGCAGCGTCGCGCCCGTCCGGTGGTGGCGCCGAATTCGCGCCCCATTTCGTGAAGCATCTTCGCCAGGCCCGCGTCCTCCGTCGGCAACGCCCCCTCGCCCACTCGCGTCGTGTAGGCCTTCATCACCCCGAGAACCAGATCCATGCGATGAGGCGGAACTCCGGAGCCGGTGCAGGCGCCGCCCGCGGTCGTGTTCGATGAGGTGACGTAGGGGTAAGTGCCGTGATCGATATCCAGAAAAGTCCCCTGTGCGCCTTCGAACAGAATTTCCTTCCCGCGCTGCAACGCGCGATGCAGATAGACGACGGTGTTGGTGACGAATGGCCGCAGCTTCCGTCCGGCCGCGAGATAGCTCCTGTTCACTTCGCGATAATTGATCGGCTCGGCCCCGAGCGCCTGGAGGATGCTGTTGTTCTCGCGCACCTTGGCCTGCAATTTTTTCGAGAATAAAAGCGGCTGGATCAGATCGGACATCCGCAGGCCAGTGCGCGCCGCCTTGTCGCCGTAGGCCGGTCCGATCCCGCGCTTGGTCGTGCCGATTTTCGCCTGGCCCTTGCGGAGTTCGCGCTGTTCGTCGAGCGAACGGTGATACGGCAGGACCAGGTGCGCGCAATCGCTGATCAGGAGATTGTCACCGATCGCGACGCCGAGCTTGCGCAATCCTTCGATCTCGTCCACGAGCGCGACCGGATCGATCACAACGCCGTTGCCGATGACGCATCGTTTCCCGCGCCGCAAAATTCCTGAGGGGATGAGGTGCAAAATGTATTTCGTGTCGCGATGGATCACGGTGTGGCCGGCGTTATTGCCACCCTGGCTGCGGACCACGATGTCGGCTTTGGCCGTGAGGACATCGATGATCTTGCCCTTTCCCTCATCGCCCCATTGCGCGCCGATCAGAATTGTGTTCGCCATGAGTTGAAGAAATTGACAACAAATCGTCCCGACGCATCCGAGTCGGACACATTCGGGACTGCGCAAAATGATAGGATGCGCCGATGCGGCTGCAAGGGAATTTGCGGCGGGCTGCGCGGCTTCCTGCTTGTCATCCCGAGGCAGCGCAGACGCCGAGGGACCTCGCGGGCGCTCGATCGCTTCCGCGAAACAACATGCATCTTCGTCAAGCAACGCGGGAGTACTGCGATAGCGCAGATTGCAACTGTGAGATCCCTCGGCGCGCTTTGCCAGCCTCGGGATGACAGCAAACGAATGCTTCCCTCTAAAATAAGGATTGTCAGCGACAACGGCCTCGCCTTAATCTCGCCCCATGCGCAATATTCTCCTGATTATCCTGATCCTTCTGCTGATCGGTGCTTTTCCAGGCTGGGGTTACAGTTCGGGTTGGGGCTACTATCCCTTCGGCGGAATCGGGCTCGTCCTGCTGATCGTGCTCATTCTCGCTCTGACCGGGAAACTGTGATCGTCGTTCCGGCCTGAGGGCAGGCGGGCGTTCCATGAACGCAGGTTTCGGCCTGAGGGCAGGCCGGCTCCATGAGCAGATTCCGCCTTTTGGAGACGGCACGCCTTCGTGCCGTTAACTCGCAACCCAGCCTAACGAGTGGTGCTGGTAAGGGCGCGCTTCAAGGCCGCCGACGATTCCGACGTGCTTCGCTTGCGCGCGGAAAAATCCCGCGCCTTATCGAAGTGATACATCCAATCGTGAGTGAAGGTATTCATCGCCACCTTATAATTGGCGCCGCCGCCGGAGAGATGCCGATGCGAGGCAATGAAATCGGTCGGAACGAAGTAATTGCTGAGGTCCTTTTGGAATTTCGATTTGCTCATGCCGATCTCGAGATTCTTCCGGATCTCCAGGTGCAAATGCGCGTCGTATTGTCCGTGCGCCGTTCCCATCGTCGCGATCTGCTGGCCGCGCGCCACTCTCTGACCACGGCCGACAAGCATCTGATGGAGATGCCCATAAAGCGCGTCGATGTATTTCACCGTGCCGTTTTCGCGGTAGGCATGCCGCACGATAACCACGTTCCCCCACCCCAGATGCACGTCGCGCGCAAAGACGACGATGCCATCGCCAATGCTATAAATCGGATCCTTGAGGTCGGTATCGCCGCCGCGAACGCCATCCCAATCCTCACCCATGTGGCCGTGGGCACGATAGCCGCGCGCTTTGTAGTAACCTTCCGCTTCCGGTTTACCGACCGGGAAATCAAAACCGTCCGCGATTTTAGTGAATGCGCTTTGGAGCGAGGAGCTGACGACGGGAATGGTCACCGCCGGTTCCTTTAGCATGGGCGCTGAAACTGGCTCGGGCTTGATCAGCGGGGTCTTCGCGATGGCGAGAGACGCTGGTTCCTCTTTTTTGGTTTTTGCGGCTATGACTTCAGGTTTCGATGCCTTCTCCAGGTTCGGCATCGGCGGCTCGGCTTTTACGCTCTGAGTTTTGGCGACGGTGATCGTCGGTAATTCTTGCTTGGCCGGCTTCTCTGATTTGGCGTTCGCCGTCTTCGTCGTCGGCACAGATACGGAGTCATCCTTTACCGATGCCTTTTCCGATTTCGCGATGGCCGGTTCGGTCTTGGGCGCGGGCTTTTTGGCGGTCGCCACGCTGGTCGACTGGTCTTTTGTGGCAGGCGGTTTCTCCGTCTTAGCCGTGACCGCCTCCACCTTGACTTCGTCCTTCGTTGCAGACGGCTTCTGCGCCTTCTCGATCCCGGCTTCAGGTCTCACCGCTGGTTTCTTCGCTGCCGCCACGCTCGCGGTCTGATCTTTCGCAGGAGCCGATTTCTCTGTTTTCGGTGACGTGGGCTCGGTCTTTACCGTTTGAGTCTTCGTAGCCGCCGTGTCTTTCGGCGAGGTGGCTTTGTCCGCTTTCGTGGTCGCCGCTTCAACTTTCACGGTCGCCTTCTTCGCCACCTCCGCCGGCTCGGTTTTCACGACGGCTGCTTTCTCTTTCACAGCGACCGATTTTTCTGTCTTCGGTTTTTCCGGTTCTGCTTTGGCCGTTTGCGCCTTCGTCGCATCGGCCGGCATTTCTTTTACCGGGACCTTCTCCGCCTTGGCTGTCGAGGATTCAGTCTTGGGGGGTTGCGTTTTCGCGGTGGCTGCCGTCGCAGGCGGCCCTTTCACTGGACGCTCTTTGACGACCGATGCAGTGACCGTTTCCGCCCGCTTTACTACCGGCTCCGGCGCCTCTTTCTTGACGGCCACCGCTTTTAGTTCGCGTGGAACGAATACATCCTGGCTGTAAGATCGGCCGATCAAAACGAACCAGCAAAGCAGGGCGATGGTGAGCTTTCTCGACATGAAAGCGCCCTTTGTAAACTTCTTCGTCGCGCCTGGCAAGCCTCGTGTTGTGAGTTTTGCCGAAACCTATTGCGGTTCGGCCAGGCCCATCCGGACATGCCGCAGAACTAGAGAACGCCCCGCGCGATCAGCACCAGCAACACGATTCCCAGAACGATCCGGTAAATGGCAAACGGGGCAAAGCCGCGGGCGCGCACCCAACGCATGAACCAGGCGACAACGCCCAGCGCCACCACGAACGAAACAACGAATCCGATCGCGACCACGATCCATCCGTGGGCATTCATCGCGAGCGGGGCGATCCCCACGTCCGCGGCATCTCCATGATGCGGCCTGATCGTCTTAAGCAAATCGTAACCGGTCGCGACCACCATCGTCGGCATCGAGAGAAAAAACGAGAATTCGAGCGCCGCCGGGCGCGACAATCCCGCGGTCTGTCCCGCCGCGATCGTGCACATCGAGCGCGACGTGCCTGGAAAAACCGCGGAAAGGATCTGGACCGCGCCGATCCACGCCGCCTGCGGCAGGCTCATCTCCTCCATGCGGTTCGTGCGAGGCCTCGTGCAAATCGCATCGACGATCCACATGATCACGCCGCCCAGAAGAATGGCCCATGCCATGACGCTGAGATTCTCGAGGTTGTGCCCGATCTGTTTTTTCAACAACCACGACGGGATCGCCGTGATGACGAAAGCGATCATGGTGAGGCTCAAGGGATGGGTCAAAAACGTGCGGTCGCCGCGTTCTCCCCGTGGAAAGGACGAGAGAAATTTGACGATACGATCGCGGAAGTAGACCGGCAGCGCCAGGATCGCTCCGAGTTGGATCACGATCGTGTACATCTTCCAGAAGCTGTCCTGAAGATTGAGGCCGAAGAGCGCTTCCACGATCCGCAGATGGGCGGTCGAACTGATCGGTAGGAATTCCGTGAGGCCTTCGACGATGCCGAGCAGGAACGAAATCAGAAAATCATTCATATTAAATTGTCGCTAGTTTCCTTTCGAGTCGAGCGCCGCCAATTCTGCTTCCACCATCTCGCGCACCAAACCGGTGAACGATCCGCTCGGCTTCCAGCCAAGGACCGCGCTCACTTTTTCGGGCGAGCCGACCAAACGCGACGGATCGATCGGCCGATCAAACGCCGGATCGCGCCGCACGTATTTCTCCCACGGCAAATCGACTACCGCGAAGGCCGCTTCGACGAAATCACGAACCGAATGCGTCTGGCCGCTGGCGACCACGTAATCGTCGGGCTTGTCGTGTTGCAGCATCAGCCACATCGCGACGACGTAATCCTGCGCCCGGCCCCAGTCGCGCCGGCTCTCCAGATTGCCAAGCGCGAGTTCGTGCTCCAATCCGCGCGCGATTCGAGCCACCGCCCGGGTGATCTTGCGCGTGACAAAATTTTCTCCGCGACGCGGCGATTCGTGATTGTAGAGAATCCCGTTGCAAACAAAGAGCCCGTAAGAGTCGCGATAAACGCGGGCCAGCTGCGTGGCAAACGCCTTGGCGCAGCCGTACGGGCTGGCCGGCCGGAGCGGCGTCGTTTCGGTCTGCGGCGATTCCGTCGCGTTCCCGAAAATCTCGGAACTGGAGGCGTGATAAAACTTCAGCGGGCTGCGCTGGTCCCGCGCGATCTCAAGCAAGCGCAGAGTGGCCATGCCGATTTCTTCGCAGGTCGATTCGGGAATCTCGAAACTCAAACCGACGTGGCTTTGCCCCGCCAGGTGATAAATCTCCGCCGGCTGCACTTCCGAAAAAATGCGGCGCAGCGTCGTTCCATCGGAAAGATCGCCGTAATGGAGAAAGAGCGATTTGCCGTAAACATTTTCGTCGCGACGCAGGTGCTCGATGCGGGAACGCAAGAGATTGCTCGTTCGCCGAACAACCCCATGAACCGCGTAACCTTTTCCCAGGAGCAACTCCGCGAGGTACGACCCGTCCTGGCCGGTGATGCCGGTGATCAGCGCGGTTTTTCTGTTTTGATCCATGATTATCGAACGCCGGAAACACCATTCAACGAAGCCCTCCCCTTTCACAAGGCTGAACGTGCCTCCCTCAAGGAGCGGCGGTTTGTAACCGCCGTCTTTGAAAAGGGCGATTTCAAATCGCCCCTCCTTGGTTTACATCGGAAGCCTCATGGCCCGCATTTCGTTACTTTCTTTGACGTTCGTAATCGCGGCCGTCGCTTCCGCGGCCGAGCCGGCTGGATTCTACAAAGGCGTGACGGTTTCGTGCCAGACCTGGGGAATCGAATGGCAGACGCCGGAGATGGAAAAGACGCTCGATGAGTTGAAGTCGTTAGGCGTAAACAGCATCGCGATCCATCCCTACGCCCAAATCCGCGAAGACGGCCACGTTGTCATGGGCCGCCGGTCGGGCACGAGCACCACCCACATCACGACGCCGTTGCGCTGGGCGCACGAGCGCGGGATGTCGGCCATGCTGATTCCGCACATCGCCTATTGGGGGACGAAGTTCAGCTGGCGCGGCGAGATCGATTTCGTCACGCCGGAAGAATGGGACCGGTTTTTTGCCGATTACGAAACCTGGATCGTGCAGATGGCCACGGTGGCGGAATCGGAGCATGCGGAGATTCTTTGCGTCGGCCTCGAGTTCACTCACGCGCAGAAATTTGAGGAGCGCTGGCGCAAAATCATCTCAGCCGTGCGGCAGGTGTATCACGGCAAAGTTACCTACGGCGCAAACTGGAATGAATATGCGGAGGTCAAGTTTTGGGACGCGCTCGATTTCCTCGGCGTGCTCGCCTATTTTCCGCTGACCAAAACGGTCGATCCGAGCGCAGCTGAAATCGCCGCGGCGTGGGAAAGGAAATGCGCCGAGCTCGAGCAGTTCTCCAAACAAAACGGCGGCAAGCAATTTCTGTTCGTCGAGATCGGCTACAACGAAAGCTCGCGCGCGGCGGCCGAGCCGTGGGCATTCAAGACTGGCGGTGAACACTGCGCAGAAATTCAGCAGCGTTGTATTGAGACGGCGTTGAGCATATCCGGCCGGCACCCTTTTCTTGCCGGAATGTATTGGTGGAAATGGTTCCCGGAGTTAGCGCATCACCACGAGGAAAACTACCGGTTGCAGACCGAGCCAATCAAAGCCCTGATCGCGAAGCATTGGAAGTAATGGAGCCGGCACGCCCTCGTGCCGGTGAGAGAAAGGTTGCCGCTATCGACCGGCCTGAGGGCAGGCCGGCTCCAAGGCCGGGGTCGCGCCGCTACACTTTTCTTCCGAACTTTTTCTCCAGCTCGGTGTGCGAAATCTGGATCATCGTCGGCCGGCCGTGCGGACAGCAGTAAGGCAAATCGCACTCGAGCAGATCGCTGATTAATTTTTCGACCTCGAGATAACGCAACGGGTCGTTCGCTTTGACCGCGTGGCGACAGACGGTCTTGGCGATCATGTCTTCGCCCAGCCGCAGCGGCGAACTTCCATTGCTCGTGCTTTTGAGGCCGTCGATCACTTTGCGCATGAAGTCGACCGGATCGGAGATGTCGAGAAAAGTCGGAAGGCTGTCGATCTTGAAAGCGTTCGGCCCGAACGATTCGATGCCGATCCCCATTTTTTGCAGCGTGGCGGCGTTGCGCTCGACCCATTCGGCGTCGCGCGGCGCGAGCTCGAAGGTTTGCGCCAGGAGCAATCGCTGCGAGAGAACGCCTTGTTCCTCCATGCGGCGGCGCAACTCTTCGAACAAGATCCGTTCATGGGCCGCGTGCTGATCGACCAGGACGAGACCGTTCTCGTTTTCCATGAGGACATAAAGTTTGTTCAAGATGCCGATGATCTGGAATTGATGGCCAGGGCCGGCGATGTCGATCGGCTCCTGCGACGAAGGCGGAACGAAGGCCACGCTCGGAGTTATAAACGGCCGGGTCGACGTTGTAGCCGGGATCGGTGATCCCGGTTCGTCGATTAGTGAGCCATGCTGATCGGCTGGAGATGAGGCGGGAGCTGAGGGCCGGCCGGGATCAACGATCCCGGCTACAGGTGGCCGTTGGAATTGCTGCTGCCAATCGCGCCGGCCGCTTTCGAGCGTTTTGCGGATTGCTTCGACTACGGCCTCGCGCACCGCGCTGGGATCGCGAAAGCGCACTTCACGTTTCGCCGGATGCACGTTCACATCAACGGTCGTGGGATCGAGCGCCAAAAAGAGGAACGTCACGGGGAACTGACCTTTCATGAGCGCGGTGTGATAGCCTTCGCGCAATGCCGCCGTCAGCACCGGACTCTCGATCGCACGGCCGTTGACGAAAATGAGTTGTTGCCCCCGGCTCTGCCGGCTCACCCCCGCCTGGCCGATCAATCCATGGATCCGAATTCTTGCCGCGCCCGCGATTTCTTCGACAGGCAGCAACCGCTCGACCAGTTCCTTCCCGTGAAGATCCCGAATCCGTTCGAGCAGCGTCGCCGGAGGAAGTTGAAAAACAATCCGGTCGTCGCGGACGAAAGCGAAAGCGATCTCCGGATGGCCGATCGCCTGCAAATGAAGTTGGTGCTCGAGGTTGCGGCTCTCGGTGTTCTCCGAGCGGAGAAATTTTCGGCGCGCGGGCAGATTGTAGAAAATCGAGCGCACTTCCACTTGCGTCCCCGGCGCTTCGCCGGCGTCGCGTACCGTTTCGATGCGGCCGCCCGCGACGATGATCTCCGTGCCGGCCACTGCCGTCGGCTCACGCGTGCTCAACCGAAAACGCGAGACGCTCGCGATGCTCGGGAGCGCTTCCCCGCGGAAACCGAGCGTCGCGATCGCCGCGAGATCGGCGGACGTCCGGATCTTGCTGGTGGCGTGGCGTTCGAGCGAAAGGAGCGCGTCGTCGCGGTCCATTCCGCAACCGTCATCGACCACTCGAATGAGCGAAATCCCGCCGCGCCGGATGTTGACCTCGATCTTGCGCGCGCCGGCGTCGATGCTGTTTTCGACGAGCTCCTTCACGACCGATGCCGGCCGCTCGACGACTTCGCCCGCCGCCACCTGGCTGGCGAGAATCTCTGGCAACAGGCGAATGCGACTCATTGTATCTGCAATTTTAGGTGGGCGATTTGCGATTGCGAAGGAAAAGCGCGTTTTCTGTAGCCGCTTCGCTGTGCGAAGCGCGAGAGTGGCCATCTCAGCAATATAGACCGCGCCTCACGCCGCCCACAGGGCGGCGGCTACAGGGTTTGACTTGCCCAGTGGTGACGATAATTTCGTCCGACCGATGATCACCGTGACGGATAACGCAGTCCGGCAGCTTCGCACCCTGCTTGAATCTCAAGCCGAAAGCGCGAGCAAAGGCCTTCGCGTGGGGATCGCCAAAGGCGGCTGCTCCGGCCTCCAATACGAAATGTCGCTCGACGCTCAAAAGCCGGGAGACGCCATTGTGGCGAAAGATGGCGTCGAGTTTTTCGTGGATAACGAGAGCGCCGATTACTTGCGCGGTTCGACTCTCGATTATCGCGACGGACTCACCGGCGCCGGCTTTTACATCGAGAATCCAAACGCTGCCCGGACTTGTGGCTGCGGGACGTCGTTCGAAGCAGCGCGTCCTGCTTGAAAACGAATCGTTCCCGAAGCAGGCGCGTGTAGATGGACCGTTATCGCTACGACGATTCGTACGGCCGCCCGCGGCGCAAAAGCAATCTCTTCGGCTGGTCGGTCGCCATTCTTCTCCTGACCGGTTTCGCATTCGCGGCCTGGCTCGGCAGTTTCTACATCTTCTGGCAACCGGAGCGGCCGGAGAGCTACAAGATTCTCAAGAAGCTCCGCAAGATTGAGCCGACCAAGCGATTCGAACTGACCGCGGCGCCGGCGGGAGAATTTCTGACGTCGAAGCAACTCTACGATAAATTCATCGCGCTGAGTCCCACCGAGCTGACGAAGACGAACGCCGAGTTATCTCGCAATTACATTCGCAATTTTCAGCAGGCCCGCGGCCTTATTCCGTACGTGATCGGTCGCTTCAATATCATGGAAGCGCGCGAGCTCACGCCGAACGATATTTTTGTTTCCGGCATGGTCGCGCTGACGAGCGCGGTCGATCATGGCGAACTGCTGATGGAGCACGTGTATCCCGCCGATCCGCAGGCGCTGCCGCTGATGAAGCAAACGCTCGTCATGGGTTTGGAGATCAAACTCGAGCGGACCCACGATCTCTCGGCCGTCATCCACGCGGAACGTTTGTCCGATGGACGCATGCTGATTACGACGATGCCGTTGCTTTACGGAAGTTACACGGTGACGCGCGGCCCGGGGACTTTCACGCTCGAGCCGCCGCTCGATTTGAATCTGGCCGCCGGCTGGCCGCTCTTTAAGGAAGCGACCCGCAAGTCTGCGGAGACGCAGTACGCCAGTTACCGCGATCGCGTCACACCGAAGTCAGCCGAAGCGGCTGCCGGACTCGCGCCCACTCCTCCGCCGCCGGCGGCGAATGAATTGATTCGGGTGGAGCCCGCGGCGCCGATTGAAGCGCCGAAGGTCGCGGTGGTGACGCCGCCTCCCGCGCCAGCGCCATCGCCCGCAGCGAAAACGACGAAGGGAAACAAGAAGAACCAAAAAGCAACGCCGACGCCTTCTCCGACAAAATCCCCGGTGATCGTGGCGCAGAATACGCCGCTACCGCAACCGACGGCGGTGGCAACGCCGGCGCCTCCGGCCAAGTCTCCCGCGGTCTCAAGCCCAACGCCGGTGGCCACCACGCCTCCGATGGTTGCCGCCGTTTCGCCGACTCCGCCTGCGCCCCTTGCGACACCATCGCCGGCGGGCACTCCCGATAACTCACTTGCTTCCACAGCCGGTGGCGGGAACTGGAAAATATTTCCGCCAGGCAAGATGCCGGCCGGCCGCCTCATCACCACTTCGGATCTGCGCGATCTCGCGGACCGCGGATTGGCGGGCGAGCGCGTGTACCTGAAGGGACAGTTCGTCGTGAATTTTACGGAACCGAATCGCGCGGTTCTGCGGCCGAAGACCAATCTGACCGACGCAGTTCTAAAACTCGCCGGCGGCGGCCAGAACATGCGCGTCATTGTTGAATTCCCCGCCGGCTACACGCCGCCGACCCGCGGCACGACCGTGACCCGCGATGAAGCGCGCCCTTACGAAATCACGGAAGTGCGCAAGCAGAGCGACGGTCAGCTGAACGTCTTCGTGCGCGAGATCATGCAGTGACGTGGCACAGGCATCTTGCCTGTGCGGCGAGTAGGCGTCTCGCCTGCTCCCTTGTTCACGTGAAACGGGCGGGACGCCCGTTTGCCCCACAGGCAAGATGCCTGTGCTCCAACTGATCAGCGCGGCGTCGTCTCGATGATCGCCTTGTTGTTCTCGATGGTGAGTCTGGTCACGTTGTATTGCCTGACGAACTCATCCACATAACTGCCCACCGATCGGCTTCCCAGAAGTCCTTTCAAGACTGTCTCCGGCATTCCGCCTAACGACATCTGCGTGACCTGAAGATTGCGCGGGTTCCCATCCGCCGGCGGCGGAATGGTAAATTCTCCGTTGAGATAGCGGCCGCTAAAACCAACTTTATCGAGCGGAATACTCACCTGCACATGGGCGACGTTGTTCTCGATCGAAATCGAAGCCTTTCCCCGCACCTTCCGATTCGCGGCGATCAATTGGTTAATATCGGCGGCGGAGAGTTCGATTCGGTTGCTCGGCGGGGCCGGAGTCGCTGCATCGGCCGGAACCGTCTGGGTTGTACTTTCCGTCAGAGGCATCCGGCTCAGCTCTTTGAATTGTTCCCAACGAGTCGTCACTTCCTGGGTCTCGGCTTCCGACGCTGTGGCCAGCGGAAGATCGCGTGGTTTTGTGGAGGTGCCGACGTAAGCGCCGATGAAAAACGCCGCGACGAGCAGGATAAGAAGAGCCACCAGAAGCAAACAGCCCTTGCCGAAACAACCCATTCCTTTTTGCCGCGGCGGCGGCTCGATCCAGCCGTTCATAATTGGGGCGCACTATCGGCCGCGATGCGATCCTGGGTCGCGATCAATTTATCGTAGAGACCGCGCAACCCTTCAGAGAGCATTTTCGTTCCCGAAAGCACCGGCATGAAGTTCGTGTCGCCATTCCAGCGCGGCACGATATGGAGATGCAAATGATCGGGCACGCCGGCGCCGGCGCATTGCCCGAGGTTCAACCCGATGTTGAATCCCTGGGCTTTCATGGTTTCACGGAGCAAACGCTGGCCGTGAACGGCGAGGTTCCAAAGCTCGAGCACTTCGTTTTCGCCTAACGAAGAGGCGTCCGCCGTCTTCCGGTACGGCACCGCCATCAAATGGCCGACGCTGTAGGGATAGCGGTTCATCATCAGGAAGGCGTTTTTCCGGCGCGTCAGCACGAGATGCGCGGCATCGTCGCTGGCCCGGGCGGCGTCGGAAAGAAAATCAGGATTCGGTTTTTCCTGTTCAAAATATTCAACACGCCACGGACACCAGAGCGCTTCAATTTCTGCCTTCGGAAAATCCATTCGTCGGTTCGATCGGACGCGAGCCTACGAATCGCAGGCCCAAAGTCGAGTAGCCTTTTGGAGCCCGCCGCTGCCGCTTCTATCGATGGAGGGCGGAGCTCCCGCGACGCCGGGCTCGCAGGAGCTCGTCCCTCCATTGAGTTCACGATCGGACCAAAAAAAGATAACGCCGCCGTCCGCTGCCCGCCGGTTCGGAGAGGCCGATCTTTGACGGGCCCGCTCCCGGCAGGCGCGGCAGTAATTCCGCCAACTCTTCCTCGGGCACCACGAGCGCATCGAGCTTGCCGGCATTCCATTCCGAGGCCGCCTGATCCGGTTCGAGAAATTCCGTCCGGCGAACATACAAGGCCATTCCTTCATCTTCGCCACCGACAACCGCGTAACGCCACCTGCGTTCCGCCGCCTCTTTCACAACGGCGCGTCCGAAAACGGCAAAGGCGTCGCGGTGTTCGCGCCGCGCGACGACGATTCTGTTCGCCGCATATCCAGCGGTCATCACGCAGGCAAGGATGACCGCTGCGATACAGACACGATCGATGACGACTTTGAGTCTTTCCTGTTTGCGAAACTCGCCAACCGCCGCGGCCAGAAGCAGGCAAAGCGGCGGCACGATCGGAAAGATGCGATCGATCCGTTTCGAGGGAACGCAGGACATGACCAGCAATCCCCCAAGGCTCCACGCAAGAAGCCAGAATGTTTCCGGCGACATCGCGCGGAGAGAGGCGCGAATCCCCATTTTTCTCGACCCGATCAGCGGCAACAAAATCAGGAGCAAGCTCCACGGCGCAAAACGATGCAGCAAATGCGGCACATAAAAGTAGAACGGTTGCGCCCGATGCATCCCCTCGTTGAACCGTCCGAGGAACTCGCGCGCGACAACGTGCTCCGTGAACTCCGGCACGAAGAGAATCCCGCCGGCTGCCCAGAGAATGAAAACCAAAAACGACACGAGCCATATCAACCAGCCGCTTGAGACAGCAGCGGGCGCACCGGTGTTTCGCCTCCACCATTCGAAGGCGGCGATGCCAGGCAGCAAAAACGCGTAAATGATCGGGCCTTTGATCAGCATGCCCGCGCTCAACAGGAAAAACAGCACCAGGCGATCTCGTCCCGTCCAATTCTGCCGCGTCCGAATCTTTTGCCAGATGAGCAACCCGATTGCGAACACGATCAGCGCCAGCGGCATATCCGTGCGCACAAGCGAAGCCAGGCGTGGCACGAAAAGATTAAAACTAAACGCGCACGCCGCGACCAAAGCGGGAATGGTTCCATAGACCGCGGCGGACCGCATGAGCAAAGCGAGCGAAGCCAGCGTCGCCAGAAATGAAGGAAGCCGCCATGCGATATCCCATGATCGCGTTATCCCAAAAAATCCCGCGGAGAACCAGCCGACCAATGGTGGTTTCGTCGCCACCCACCCATTCGGCGTGTGTTGATAAAACCAATGCCCCCGCTCGACCATCTCGAACGATGTGAACGCCTGCTTGGCCTGATCGTAATCATCCAGATGCCACGGGAGATTCGTGATGGCGAAGAGGATGAGCGCCAGCGTCAGCACGCTCCAACGCATCGCCCGCGAGTTTAGAAGATCGGTCACCGCCAAAGAATGGCCCGGACCGGGCTGGCGTCACCATCGCTGATGCGCAAAGGCAGCGCAGAAAAATGGTAAGTCCCCGCTTCGATCGCGCTCAAGTCGAGCGATTCGACGATCGCGATGCGCGCCGCGGCGAGCGCGTAATGGTTCACCAATTTCTTGGCGTCGATCGAATCGACGGAGGGCAAATCGAGCCCAAGCAATTTCACTTTTCGTTTGCGCAGCCACTCCGGCACATCGGCTGCGATGACTGGAATCCAATCCGGAAAAACTTTCGAATCTTTCCAGACGTTGGTCCTGAGCAGAAGACGCGGCGCCAATTCGAGCGCATCCGAGGACGATTCGATGTCGGTGACCGTGATCTGCCGCGTTCGGTCGCTCTCGAATTGTTTCGTTAGGTCAAGCACCACGGCGTCGCCGAGATAAATTTCCAGCGGCATTCGCTCGATCGTGTCGGCGCCTTGTTCGAAATGAAACGGCGCATCCGCGTGGGTGCCGTTGTGCACGCCCATCTCAACTGCGCCGACATTCACCGTGGCGCCCTCCGCCATCTTCCATTTCAATTCGAAATGAAACGGCGTATCGCCTGGCCACGGCGCGAGGTCGTTCGAGAGCGCGCGCGAGACATCGAAGATTTGCATCGGCGCATCATGGCGAAAAGAGCGGCGGCGCACAATTGAAAGCGCTACGGCGTGTTTGACGCTGCCCTCGCGAGGAAATAGCCTCGATGCATGGCCAATGTCGCTGAGCCTCCATCCCCAACCGCGGAGAACCGCGCCGCTTCCAAAGTCCAACCGGCGATCAATCTGACTGAGTGGATTGAAGAGAACCGGGAACTTTTCAAGCCGCCGGTGAGCAATCGTTATCTCTACGATGGCCGCGATTTTTTTGTGATGGTGATCAAGGGTCCGAACGCGCGGAACGATTTTCACCTAGTCGATTCGGAAGAATATTTCTACCAGCTCAAAGGCGACATCAAAGTGCGCATTCGCGAAGGCGACCGGATCGTCGATCACCTCGTGCGCGAAGGCGAGACGTTCTTCATCCCGCCGAATGTCCCGCACGCGCCCGTGCGCCCGCCGGACACTCTCGGCATCGTGGTCGAACGCCGCCGTGGCCCCGGCGAAAAAGAGCACGTGATTTTCTACTGCGACAATTGCCAGGCGCTGGTGGAAGACATCGATTTCGACTGCGGCGACATCGTCGAGCACTTCAGCCAGGCGATGCTCGACTTCTGGAATGATGACACGCGCCGGACCTGCAAAAAGTGCGGCCATAAAGTCGCGAAGCCCGAACCGGTGAAGCCGTTTTGAAGAAAGTGACATGTGACGAGTGACAAGTGACGAGTTGCCGGCTCTGAAATTGTTTCCCTCTCGTCACTTGTCACACGTCACTCGTCACTCTCCGTGAAGATCGATCTCCACACGCACATTCTCCCGCGGGAATGGCCCGATCTCGACGCGAAGTACGGCTACACTGGATTCGTTAGGCTCGAACATTACCAGCCGTGTTGCGCGCGGATGATGATCGGTGACCGCGTCTTTCGCGAGATCACGGACAACGTCTGGGATCCCAGGCGCCGCCTCGAGGAAATGGATCGCGACGGCATCAAGATGCAGGTGCTTTCGACGGTGCCGGTGATGTTCAGCTATTGGGCGAAGCCGACCGACGCGCTCGATCTTTCTCGACGATTGAACGATCACATCGCCGAGATCGTGCGCGCTCATCCGACAAGGTTCTCGGGCCTGGCCACAATCCCGTTGCAAGATCCGGAGCTGGCCGCGCGCGAGTTGGAGCGTTGCGTCGGCGACCTCGCTCTGCGTGGCGCGCAGATCGGCACACACGTCGATGCGAATCCGCATTTCGGTCGCATCGACATTTTGAATCTGGACAACGCGTCGTTACAGCCGGTTTGGAGCGCGGCCGAACAACTCGGCGCCGCCATCTTCGTTCATCCCTGGGACATGCTCGGCAAAGAGCGCATGCCGAAGTACTGGTTGCCGTGGCTGGTCGGAATGCCGGCCGAGACATCGCTCGCCATTTGCTCGATGATTTTCGGCGGCGTCTTCGAGCGGTTCCCAAAGCTCCGCGTCGCCTTCGCGCACGGTGGCGGCGCGTTTCCATTCACCGTCGGCCGCGTCGAGCACGCCTTTCATGTGCGGCCGGACTTGTGCGCCACGGATAGCACAAAGAATCCGAGAAGTTATCTCGCGCACGGCGACATGGCCGCGCGGTTCTATGTCGACTCACTCGTCCACGATCCTGACGCGTTGAAGTTGCTTCTGAAATTATTTGGAGCGCAACGCGTCGCACTCGGTTCGGATTACCCATTCCCGCTGGGTGAAGCGCATCCCGGCGGACTCATCGAATCGATGCGCGAACTTTCCGCCAGCGACCAGGCTCGGCTGTTCTCGGGAACAGCGCGCGAATTTCTCGGTCTGTAGGTCAATCTCCGAATGAGATTGCGGCGCGTGAGGGAGTTCCCTATTTTGCACGCATTCTACTGAAATGCGCCGCAACCTATGACAATTCCCACCGAACCCATCGGGAGCATCCCGCGCCCGCTCGAATTAATCGAAGCCTTCGCTAAGGTCGATTGCGACGACCCTAGTCTGGACCCGCTCTACGAAAAGGCGATCCGCGACACGATCACGCGCTTCGAGGCCACCGGCTCGCCTATGATCACGGATGGCGAGCAAAGAAAATATCACAACTTCGGCACCTATTGCGTGGATGGGCTCGAAAACATCGCGGCGGACGGCTTTCAACTTCCGTTCGTCAGTCACGTTCGCCGCTGGCCCCGGCTGACTTCGGGTCCGTTTCGTTACAAGCGCTATGCCGACAGTTTTCTGGAATTCGCGCAGCGCGTCGCGCACGTCCCAGTGAAGCAGGCGGTCATTTCGCCCTCGGCCCTTAGTCTCATGTATCCCGCGCAAGGGCTCGCCGATTATTCGCGAGAAGAATTCATCGACGACCTGCTGGCGGAGCACGAGAAGGAGGTGCGGAGTTGCCTCAGCAAAGGCGCGCCGAAAGTGCAGATCGATTTCACGGAAGGCCGGCTCGCGATCAAAATCGATCCGTCGGGCGAGCTGCTCAATAGCTTCATCGATCTGAACAATCTCGCGCTCTCGCGTTTCTCGGCGGAAGAGCGCAAGCGAATCGGGATTCATACCTGCCCCGGCGCGGACCGTGATTCGACCCATAGCGCGGATGTCGATTACGCGGAACTGCTGCCGAGCCTGTTTGAATTGAAGGCCGGCAATTTCTACATCGCGCTCGCCGGAGAAAAAGATCGGGTCCGGGTTTTGAAAACGATCCGGCAATATATGAAACCGGACCAGCGCATTTTCGTCGGCGTAGTGGCGCCGATCGATCCGCACATGGAGACGCCGGAGGAAGTGCGCGACCGCATCCTGGAAGCGGCCGAGTACATTCCGCTCGAACAACTCGGAACGACCGACGACTGCGGCTTCTCCCCTTTCAGCGACGACACATCGACTTCGCGCGACACGGCGTTTGAAAAAATTCGCGCTCGCGTTCTCGGCACATCCTTAGCCGCCGAGAGTCTCGATAAGAAGTGATGGCCACGAAGGAGAATGAAGAGGAGCTGCTCAAATCGACCGCGCTCCAGACTGCGAACATCATTCTCACCGCTCGTCTCCGCGCCGAGGAGCAATTGATTCAGGCGAAAGAGGCGTTGGAAGTCAGGACCGCGGAACTGGCGCACTCACTCTCCATGCTGAGCGCCACCCTGGAATCGACCACCGACGGTATTCTCGTCACGGACGAACATGGAAAGATCATCACCTGGAACCGAAAGTTCATTGAGATCTGGCGGGTTCCGAAAGAAGTGATCGAGGCGCGCGAACACCGGCAACTGTACGAGCTCACCGGCCAGCAATTCGCGGATCCGAAAGAATTCTCCGACCGGATTAACGCGATTTATGCAGAATCGCCGGCGGAAACTTTCGAGGTGCTGGAAACCGCGGACGGAAGAGTCTTCGAACGCAATTCGAAGATCCAGCGCGTCGAAGAGCGAAACGTGGGACGCGTCTGGAGCTTTCGCGAGATCACCGAGCGCAAGCGCGCTGAAACCGAACGCGAGCTCTTACTGGTGAGCGAACGCGAAGCGCGCGAACGAGCCGAGATGGAAACGCGAATGAAAGATGAATTTCTCGCGACGTTATCGCACGAGCTTCGAACGCCGCTCAATGCGATCCTGGGCTGGGCCAATATCGTCCGCACCGCCGAGAATCCCGCCGAGATCGCCGAGGGGCTCGAGGTCATCGAGCGCAATGCCCGTTCGCAGGCGCAGATCATCGAGGACTTGCTCGATATGAGCCGAATCATCTCCGGCAAAGTGAGGCTGGATGTGCAGCGGGTCGATCTCCTGCCAGTCATCACGACCGCCATCGAGTCGGTCAAACCGATGGCCGCGGGCAAGGAGATTCGGCTCACTTCCGTGCTCGATCCGTTGGCCGGGCCGATCTCGGGCGATCCTGCGCGTTTGCAGCAAATCCTTTGGAACCTCCTGACCAACGCGCTGAAATTCACACCCAAAGGCGGCCGCGTTCACGTGGTGCTGGAGCGCGTTGATTCGCACCTCGAGATCAGCGTCAACGACAGCGGCCGCGGCATCGCACCGGATTTTCTGCCGCATGTCTTCGACCGCTTTCGCCAGGCCGATGCATCGAGCACGCGGGAACAACGCGGCCTGGGTCTCGGTTTATCCATCGTGAAAAACCTGGCCGAACTCCACGGAGGCAGCGTGAGCGCCAGGAGCCCCGGGCCGAACAAAGGATCGAGTTTCACGATTATGTTGCCGGTGGCGACCGCGGTCAGTAATGACGAAGTGCGCCGTCATCCGCGCGCCGGCAGCGGAGAAACCGTCCGCGAAAAGCTGGACCTCCAGGACGTGCGCGTGTTGGCGGTGGACGATGAGGCGGACGCCCGGCTCCTCATCAAACGCATTCTGAGCGCGTGCGGCGCGCAAGTGGAAACTGCCGACTCGGGCGCCGCGGCCATTCCCATTTTGCGGAGAACGAAACCGCACGTGCTGATCATGGACATCGGTATGCCGAACGAAGACGGCTACACCGTCATGCGCAAGATGCGCGAATTGGCCGGCGACGAAGGAGGCAATGTGGCGGCGATTGCCCTCACCGCTTTCGCGCGATCCGAGGATCGCCGCCGCGCGGTGCTGAGCGGGTTTCAAATGCACATGGCGAAACCGGTGGAGGCGCCGGAGCTAATCGCGATGGTGGCGAGCCTTGCCGGCCGCACTCAGTGACTCATCATCCGTAAGTACTCGCGGTCCCACGCCGCCGGAATACTTTCGCGCGAACTGTAGGGTCCCGGCTCGTAGGCCCGCGACGCGATTCCCTGCTGGCTGAGCTCGCACACATGCCAGTCCTGCTTGTTCGTGATGTCCCAAAACTCGATTGCGTCCTCCGGATTGAAATCATCGCGCGCCGATGCCTCCGAATGAAAAAGCCAATCGCACAAGATCAACGTTCGCTCCGGCGATCGCGGCCAGAGTTGATGCACCATGACATAATCCGGATGCAGGCTCAGAAGCATGTTCGGAAAAATGGAATAATAGAAAACGCGTTCCTGATCCGCGCGCTTCACGTCACCTACCGGTAACGCGCAGGCGTTGCCACTCATTGTCAGGCTCCGGCCTTTATTGATCTTCATAAACCCACCGAGAAACGGTCCTTCCGTCAGATCGTTCTCCGCCGAATCGGACGGCGAAACCTTCGACAACATCGGATGGACTCCGGGGCAGTGATAGCACTCGGAGTAGTTCTCGAAGATCAGTTTCCAGTTAGCGCGCACGTCGTACTCGACCCGCTTCGCCGATCGCAACTTCGCCAAATTCCAATGAGCAAACTTTCCGGCCAAGGGCGCGAACCATTCTTCGAGCGGGTTTGGGTTGTCGTCGAGATTTACGAAAATAAATCCCTCCCAGACCGCGAGGTTCACTCCGTGCAACGCGTACTGAGTCTTATCGAACTCAGTTACCTCATCCATGTGCGGGGCTCCGATCAACCGTCCATCGAGTCCGTAGGTCCAGGCATGATACGGACATTGGATCGCCGCCGAATGTCCGCTCTGCTCTTCGCATAATCGCGTCCCGCGATGGCGGCAAACATTGTAGAAACCGTGAGCGACCTCGTTCTGATCGCGCACCACAATGATGCTTTCACCCGCCACTTCTTGAACGAAGTAATCCCCTGCTTTCGCGATCTGACTCTGGTGTCCGACCAACACCCATTGCGCTGAGAAGATTTTCTCCTCTTCTTCAACAAAGATCTCCGGCGAAACAAAGTAACGCTGCGGCAGTGTTTTCGCGTCCGCCGCGAAGGCGTCGGCGATTTTGTGAAACTTCACGCCGCCACCGAGGGCTGATCGAGTTGCTGGCCGACCGGGATGCGTTGCGAGACGATGACCATGTCGGAGGCGGCTTCGCCGATCTGGAATGTTTCTTCCAAGAGCGGCGCGTTGAAGGAAGCCTGAAGGTCGAGGCGGAAGAGCGATTCAGTCAGCGCCTGGCGCACTTCGTAAAAGAGGCGATCAAAGGTCTGGCTGAACTCAGCATCCAAACGCGCGTTGAATTCCTGCCGCGAGTCCCCCAATCTTTGTTTGAAGTCGCGCAACACACTCGACCGACGCCAGAGCAATCCCACGGCGACCAGAAAAATCCCGGTCGCTAAAAATATTCCGCCCGTGATGTCGAGCCACAGAACAGGCGAGAGCGCGGCGATCACTACCCCCAGCGCCGCCAGCAGGCTTCCTGCTACAGCCAATTTTCTCACGTCGGTCGTTTGCGCGAGCTTGTCCCGCATGATGTCGTCGTCCACTTGCGTGTGCTCCAGTTTCGCGCGCAATTGCCTGAGCATCTCCGCGTGTTGCTCAGCCTGCGGCAAAAGAACATTGGCTCTTACCCGCTCCTGTCGTTGCGCGATGCTTTCCCCCAGCTCGTCCATCATCGATCGCATCTCCGCGAAGAGATCCTTCGACACCTGAGCTGCTTCTTTCTGGATTTCTTTTCGAGCCGATTCCTGAAAGCCCGTCTTCACATCGCGCAGCCACGCTTCGGTGTTCTTGTCCCGCAAAAATGGAATTGCGCGCCGAAATAATTTCCCCACGCGAAGACCTTCGGCAAATTCATCCTCCGATCGCCGGGCGAGCGTGTCGTAAGTAGCCGAGAGCTTGTCGACAATCAGTTCCCGCAACGATCGCGCCTTCGCCTCGCGCGCATCGACCTTGCAAAGAAGCTCCTGATAAAAAGCGCGCTCGTCATCCACCGCGGTTTTCTCCGTTCGAAGATGCGCGAGCAACCGGGTCATGACCGAGCGGATGGTTTGATACGAACCTTCCACTTTCATGCGCCATGCTTCGCCGCAGGCGATGGTGGTTTGGAGATAGCTGCGAAAATCCGCGAAGCCGTTTTCGTAGATTCCTTCCAGCTCGCGCTTGGCCGAGAGCGTGAACACCATCGGGTTCTCGACCTGCCGCTCCCGCGCGTACTGCTTTACGTGCTCGAGGTTGGTTATCAGCTCCCGTTGGCTGGCGCGGTCCGATTGTTGAAGAACGAAGACCATCTTTCGGTGCCACTCCTTCTTGATCAAGGTCAGCAGTTCCCAGGCAGATTTGGTATGCGGGTTCGATGCGGAGAAAACGAAAACCACCAGGTCGCTTTGGGGAATGTATTTTTCCGTGATGGTCTGGTGGTCCTTGATGATGGAGTTGGTTCCGGGCGTATCGACGATCGTGATTTCGCGCAGGACTTCCTTCGGCAACGTCACCCGCTGCCACGATTCTCCGAGGCTGAGGGCTCTGCGTTCCACGCCGTAAACCAATTCCTGAATCCGCACCGTGCACGGTCCCGGCGCTACTTCGCACACTTCTTCGCGCAGCAGTGCGTTGATAAAGCTGCTCTTGCCTGCCTTCACCTCCCCCACGATGACGATCAACGCCGCCGCCTGCAGATTGGTCAGCCGCGAACGCAGAATCTGGGTCGCCTCGATATCGGCGCATCGTTCCGCCAGCCACAACGACCGCTGAAGCAAATCCCGCAGCGTCTCGAATTGCTGCTTCAATTCCGGGCTCAGGATATGGGGCGCTTCCGGTCGATTCGGGCCAGTTTCCTGCGGTTGGAGCTGGTCCGGTTGGATCATACGGCACCGATCATATCGGCCGAGTTGTGCCCTGCCCATCCGAAAATCAGCGGTGATCGTTTTTTTCGTTTGGAAATAAACCGGAGGATGAAATGCTGTCGGCATGAGCAG
>JBEEHT010000026.1:0-12899 GCA_041167545.1 Verrucomicrobiota bacterium | reverse complement strand
TGTTTTCTCCCTTTTCTTCGCGTTTCGCCGGGCTTTCTTTTTCGGCCGCCGGTTCAAAATCCTTCACGGCCGGTTTGCCGGCATGGTTGCGGGTGATGATCTCGATCCTTTGTTCCGCTTTGGCGAGCCGTTCCTGGCAGATTTTCACCAGCTTCATTCCTTCTTCGTAGCGGACAATGAGCTCTTCCAGCATCATTTTGCCAGACTCCATCTGCTCGACGATTTCCTCCAGGCGCGCCATCGCGTTCTCAAAGTTGAGTTCAGGTTCGGTCTTTTTTGCGACGGTAGACATGTCCAAACGAAATTAAGCATACCGAGGGTGGATAAAAAGCGCGACTTCTGGGGCGAAGTAGTGTTTCAATGGCTGGGACTTCCTTCGCCGCGATCAAGACAGGTCATAGAAATCGCGGCGATAAGGTTCAAATCCTGCTCATGTTTCTATCCGAATCGATTGCCTCCTCAGTCACGCTGAGGTTCTCCTGCGGCAGCGGCTCTTTAATATGAGGCGTTTGTTTCAATCCGCGGGAGTTGTCGTTGCGATCACTGTCTTGTGCCTCTGCGCTCCGCGAGCCGAGGCGATCTCCAGCGCGGTCAATATCTCGACCCGCATGGTGGTGGAAACTGGCGACAACGTCTTGATCGGCGGCTTCATCGTTTATGGCACCGGCCAGAAGAACATCGCGGTGCGCGCGCGCGGGCCATCGCTCTCGCTCGCTGGAGCCCTGAACGATCCGATCCTCGAATTGCACGATGCCACCGGGGCGATCGTCGCGATGAACGACAACTGGCGGACGACCCAGGAAACCGCGCTCGTTAACGCCGGCATGGCGCCGCCGCACGATAAGGATGCAGCGTTGATCACCGTCGTCCCGACCGGCAGTTACACCGTTGTCGTGCGCGGGGTGCTTAATGCCACCGGCCTCGCGCTTGTCGAAGTTTACGATCTCGATGTCGGCACTCCGACCGCCCGGCTCGGCAATATTTCGACGCGCGGTCACGTGCTGGTCGGCGACAACATCATGATTGGTGGCTTCATCCTCCGCGGCGATCTGGACAAGCGAACAATTATTCGGGTGAGGGGACCGAGCCTGAGCCTGAGTGGCGTCCCGCTGGCGGGTCGCATGATGGATCCAAAGCTCGAGCTGCACGACGGCAACGGCGCCTTGATGATGCAGAACGATAACTGGCGGACCGATCAGGAGCTCGAGATCGCAGCGAGCGCGATCGCGCCGACGGACGATCACGAGCCGGCGATCGTCGCGACCCTTAAGCCCGGCCAGTATACCGCGGTCGTGAGCGGCGTGAACAATTCCACCGGCGTGGCGTTGATTGAAATGTACGATCTCGACCAGCCGCCGCAGGCCGACGGATCGACTCTCTTCATCACCTCGTTGCGTCCCCAGGGCACCGCCACTTCGCAGGGATCGGGCACCGCCACGCTGCGGCTCTCGGCGGACGAGAAGTACGCGATCTTCTCATTTCAATATTCGAATCTCACCGGTCCGATCACTGGCATGCACATTCATGGGCCGGCCGATCCCGGCACGAGCGGCGGAATTTTGTTTGATGTCGATGCGGCGATTCCGCAACCGGACGGCACCTACATTTGGGTTTTTGCGCAGACCGGCAACAACAGCATCGCGGATATTGTCGCTGCGATAAAAGCCGGCCGCACTTACTTCAACATTCACACGGCGGCGTACCCGAGCGGAGAAATTAACGGGTTTTTCCACGTCTCTACGGGCGCGCAGGTAGCGCCGGTCCCGACTCCTCCACCGCCGCTCGCCTCGGGCACACCTTCCGTTACCGATGCTGGGCGGTTCCTTTCCCAGGCGACGTTCGGCCCTACGGATGCGTTGATCACGAAAGTCCAGAGCCAGGGTTTCGACGCATTTCTCAACGAACAATTCGCGACCCCGATCTCTTCGCATCTCGGGTTCGTCGACGCCGCGGTCGCAGCGATGCCCAGCCCTTCGCCCGGCGCGACCCCCAACCAGCCGACCCTTACCAATACCAACGACGCCTCGTGGACCTTTGCGGTCGCCGCGCCGGATCAATTGCGGCAGCGAGTCGCCTTCGCCCTGAGCGAATTCTTCGTCGTCTCGACCACGCCCGGAAATTTGGGCGGCCAGCCCTACGCGCTCCCGGCTTATATGGATGTGCTGGTGAACGGCGCTTTCGGAAATTTCCGCCAGTTGCTCGAGGACGTGACCCTCAATCCCGCGATGGGCGATTACCTCGACATGCTGAAAAGCCAGAAGGCGAATACGAGCCGCACCGTCCTGCCTAACGAGAACTACGCCCGCGAGATCATGCAGTTGTTTTCGATCGGCCTCTACAATCTCAATCTGGACGGCAGCCTGACCCTGAGCCCGAGCGGATTTCCGATCGATACCTACAACCAGGACGCCGTCCTCGGGATGGCGGCCGTCTTCACCGGCTGGACCTACGGGCAGACCACAAACCCGCCGGTTTTCAATCCGCCGATTAATTACCGCATTCCCATGGTCAACGTGGCCAGCCGGCACTCGACCGATCCCAAACAGATTCTGAACGGCGTTTTGCTTCCGGCCAACCAGACCGCGGCCCAGGATTTGAAAGCGACTCTCGATACGATCTTCAATCACCCGAACGTCGGCCCATTTTTCTGCCGGCAAATGATTCAGCGTCTCGTCACGAGTAATCCGAGTCCGGGTTATGTTTATCGGGTCGCTTCGGTCTTCAATAATAACGGGCAGGGAGTGCGTGGCGATCTGAAGGCGGTGGTGCGGGCGATCCTGATGGATTATGACGCGCGGGGCGCTGCGAAGACGACGCAGGGAGTCGGGCATCTGCGCGAGCCGGTGATCCGGCTCACGAATTTGCTGCGGGCCTTCAACGCCACTTCGCCCGATGGAAAATTCTCAGTGCGAAACGCGAATGCGAATCTTTTCCAGGAAGCGCTCCATGCGCCCACCGTCTTCAATTTCTTCACGCCCGATTACTCGACGCCGGGCGCGATCGCCGAGGCCGGCCTGAAAAGTCCCGAGTTCGAAATCGCGACGGAAACCTCGGTGGTCACCATCACGAATTTTCTCCGGACGGAGATCTATGGCGGTTCTCTCGGGCCTGCCACGGCCCGGATCACGCTCAACATTTCCCCGCAGGTCACGGAAGCGGCGAACCCGGCGCAACTGGTCGACCACCTGAATTCGCTCATGATGGCGAACGGCATGACCACCGAGATGCGCACGATCTTGATCAACGCGATCACCGCCATTCCCGCGAGTAATCCCACCGAGCGCGCCCGGACTGCCATTTATCTCGTGACCAATTCGCCCGAGTTCACCGTGGACAAATAATTATGTACGCCCCAACTCGCCGCACCTTCATTCGCCAGGCTGCCTGCGCCGCTCTTACCACCTCGGGATTGCTCAACACCATTTTCGATTTGCGCCGGCTCAGCGCCGCCACCATCGCTGATACCGACTACAAAGCGCTGATCTGCCTTTTCCTTTTCGGCGGGAACGACGCCAACAACGTCGTCGTCCCGCACGACAATATCGGCTACGCTTCCTATGCCGCGGCGCGAGGTGTTCTCGCGATCCCGCAGGCCACGCTGCTTCCGCTCACCTTGCAGAATGGCGACGGCCGTGACTTCGGGTTTCACCCAAACCTCGCGGAATTGCAGGCGCTCTTTAATCAGGGACATCTCGGGATTGTCTCGAATGTCGGCACCCTCGTCGCGCCGGTGACGCGCGCGCAATATCTGGCGGGTGGCGCCGCCGTTCCGCCGCAGCTCTTCTCGCACGCCGATCAGTCGGTGCAGTGGCAGACTTCGGTTCCCGATCAGATTTCGCGCACGGGATGGGGCGGCCGCATGGCCGATCTGCTGCACTCGCTCAATGGCGATTCGAAGATTTCGCTCTCCATTTCGATCGCGGGAACGAATACCTTCGAGGTCGGAAACACTGTCATCCCCTACAACGTCTCCTCGAATGGAAGTGTCGGTCTCGCCGGATTCGATGGCAGCGCGAATGCCAATGTGCGCTTGCAGGCCTTCAAGGATTTGCTCGCACTGCCCCATCACAATTTGTTTGAGCAGGCCTACTCGGACACGGTGACGCGTTCGATCGCGGCGAACGAACTGCTGACTTCGGCGCTGGCCGGCGTTCCAACTTTGCAGACCGTTTTCCCGAACACGTCGCTCAGCAACCAGCTCAAGATGGTCGCCCGCCTCATCGCCGCGCGGACGAATCTCGGGATGAAGCGCCAGATATTTTTCTGCTCGGTCGGCGGTTACGACACCCACGGCGATCAACTGAACGGCCAGTCGAACCTGTTCCTCGAACTGAGCCAGGCCTTGAACGCATTTTATTCGTCCACGATCGAGCTGGGCGTTTCGCAGCAGGTCACGACGTTTACCGCGTCGGACTTCGGTCGCACTTACCCGACTAACGGCTCCGGTTCCGATCACGGCTGGGGCAGCCATCAGTTCGTCCTCGGCGGCGCCGTCCAGGGCGGACGATTGTTCGGAACTTTTCCGACCCTCGCCGTCAACGGACCCGATGACACCGGGCAAGGCCGCTGGATTCCGACAACCTCGGTGGACGAATTCTCCGCGACGCTGGCCACGTGGTTCGGCGTCAGCGCGGCAGAGTTGCCTCTCGTGCTTCCGAACATCGGCCGCTTCGCGCATCCGAATCTCGGCATCTTCGGTTAATTCACGCTCAGCTTCGTTCCGCGCTTGCGCGAGTTGTCCCATGAGCGATTTACTCAATCATGGCGAAGACGATGAACTGGATCTCGAAACAAGACGCGCGGCATCGGATGATCTATTCCATCATGGCGGCGCTCATCGTCTGGTTCGGCTTGCGCGGCCGAGTGCAACCTTCCACTCAATCGATCGCCACCTGGGATGTCTTCTCGCTCTCGATTCTAATCCTCGCCTGGCTGACCATCATCACCACGCCGCCGGAAAAACTTCGGGCCCGCGCCCAAATGCAGGATGTAAGTCATATCGTGATTTTTATTTTCGTCCTCGTGGCCGCGTGCGCGGGTTTGTTCGCCGTCGGTTTTTTGTTCCTGAACAAAAGTGTGGTCGTGCAGCGCCCGCACTTCTTCATCCATCTCCTGATGAGTCTGGTGGCCGTGATCTGCTCGTGGTCGCTGGTCCATACCGTTTTCGGGTTACGCTATGCGCACACTTACTATGGCGATCCGGATGGGCCCACCGGCCCCAAGCCTCACGCCGGCGGTCTCATTTTCCCCGGCGACCGCGAACCGGACTACATGGACTTTGCCTACTTCGCCTTCGTGATTGGCATGTGCTTCCAGGTATCGGACGTGCAGGTAACGTCGCGCGATTTCCGGAAGCTGGTGCTCGTCCACAGCATGCTTTCGTTCGGGTTTAACACCGTGGTCCTTGCTCTCGCCATCAACACGGTGGCCGCCCTGTTCTGATTCTTGGAGACGGCCTGCCCTCAGGCCGTCGGGATAACGCGTGCGCCACTCTCCGGCACGAGGGCCTGCCGGCTCCATCCGTACTTTCCACCGTGCGACGCTGGCATACCCGATGCTTGGTAGGCCAGGCGAAAGTCGCACGATGAAATTTTTGAAAAAAATCCTGCTGGTGGATCACGAGCCGAAAGTGACGGCGTTCGTTAGGCAGGCTCTCGAAAGCACCGGGCGATATCTGGTCAAGGTCGAGGCGGACAGCCGGCTCGCCCTGCACGCCGCGCCCTGGTTTTTGCCCGATCTCGTGTTGCTCGACACAACCCATGTGTCCGAAGGCGAGGATGTGAACCGCCAGTTGAAAGCCGATCCCTCTCTCAAGGACACGCCTTTCCTTTTCCTGAACGGGGAGGCTGCTCCCGAGAAAAAGGTGGTGACCGGCGGGTTCATCAGCGGCTACAGCTTTCTCGCCAGCGTGGCCTCGCTGGATGATCTCATCCGTTACGTGGACGAATTGTTAAATCCTTCGTCCGCTCCGGCCGCGAAAGCGCGGAGCAAATCGCGCCGCTAGCGATTTGGATCGCGACCGGCTTACCCGATCATCTTTTTGTACGCCGCCGCGTCTTTGAGTTGCTTGACGTCTTCCGGCGAATCCATCTTCAGCACAAAGATCCAGCCTTCGCCAAAGGGATCGGTGTTGATCAACGCCGGATTGCCTTCCAACGCTTTGTTCACCTCCACGACCGTGCCCCTGATCGGCGCGTAAATATCGCTCGCCGCTTTCACTGATTCCACGACCGCGATCTGCCCGCGGGCCTCGACTTTCGCACCGACTTTCGGCAGCTCGACGAATACGACATCCGTCAGCTCTGCCTGCGCGTGATCGGTAATGCCGATCCGCGCATTCTCGCCTTCCGGGCGGATCCATTCGTGAGATTCGGTGTAATGAAGATCGTCGGGAACGTTCATGATTTTTTGTAGAGCGGTTTCTTTTCGATGACTGCAGGAAATTTCTGGCCGCGTATTTCTATTTCGAGCTCGGTGCCGGCCTTCGCGTGCGCCGCCGCAACGTAGGCCATCCCAATCCCTTCATTCAAGCTTGGCGACAAAGTCCCGCTCGTCACTTCGCCGATCCGCTCGCCTTCGAGCCAAACGGCGTAATGCGGACGCGGTGGCGGACCTTTCGTCGTCATGCGGAAAGCGACCAGCTTGTTGGCGGTTCCACTTTCTTTCGCCTTCGCCAATTCTTCCTGCCCAATGAACTTCGGCTTCTTCAAATCAACGAAGAACCCGAGCCCGGCCTCGATCGGATTGTGTTCGGGCGAAAGATCGGAGCCGTTAAGCGGGTAGCACATTTCCAAACGCAAGGTGTCGCGCGCGCCCAGACCGCATGGACGAATGCCCAGCTCTTTTCCCTTCGCGAGGAGATCGTTCCAAATCTTCGCCGCATCCTTTGCCGGAAAGAAAACTTCGACGCCGTCCTCGCCGGTGTAACCGGTGCGGGCGATGGTCAACTCGATATCGGCGTAATCGAAGTTTTTGATCTGATTGCGGGCCGGCAGCTCCGCGCTTGTTCCGAGCGCCTGGAAAAGCTCGATCACGCGCGGTCCTTGAACCGCGAGTCCACCGTAATCCGCACTGCGGTTCGTCAGTTCACAAGGAGCTGCGGTTTCCAAACCGCCGGGGCGATCTGGAGATCGCCCTTCCTTGGTGGCGGCAAGGTGCTTTTGGAGCCACGCAAAATCCTCATCCGAACGCGATGCATTTACGACCAGAAGAAATTTCTCCTGCGCTGTCCGGTAAACGATGAGGTCGTCGATGATTCCGCCCTGCTCATTCAGCAGAAACGTGTATTGGCCCGTGCCCACCTCGAGCTTCTCGATGTTGTTTGTCAGCATCTCATTCAGCCAACCGGCCGCCCCTGGTCCGGTCGCGATGAGTTGACCCATGTGCGAAATATCGAAGACGCCGACGTTCTTTCGCACCGCCTGGTGCTCATCCATGATGCCGCTGTATTGCACCGGCATGATCCATTCGCCGAACGGAATCATCCGCGCGCCGAGCCGCACATGCTCCTCGTAAAGCGGCGTTCTTTTTGGCGCGGCGTCGGTCACGATCCGCAAACTAGACTGAGCAAAAAGTAGCGCAAGCTTCCGCGTGCGATCTTGTTTTGTTTCGCAAGCTCGAAGCTTGCGCTACTTTCCCGCCCGATGAGCTTTCTGGACAAACTCGAGCGGCGTATTGGCTTCATCGCCATTCCAGGTTTGATGCGCGCGATCGTGACCTTGAACGCTTTGGTCTTCGTTCTCGTCCTGTTGAACCAGGGTTTCGATTCTTATCTCACCCTCGATTTGGCGCGAATCCGCGCCGGCGAAGTCTGGAGGCTGGTCACCTACATTTTCGTTCCGCAGACCGCTCACTTTCTCCTGGTCGTGATCGCTCTCTGGTTCCTCTGGTTTATCGGCGACGGCCTCGAACGCGCCTGGGGAGCGTTTCGGGTTACTCTCTATTTTTTGGTGGGAATGGTCGGCACCACCGTCGCGGCAGTGCTCTCGAACAGTCAGTTTTCCAATCAAATGCTCTTCACGAGTCTCTTCTTCGCCTTCGCCCATTTTTATCCCGACGAAGTCATCTACGTTTTCTTTATCCTGCCCTTGAAGATCAAATGGGTGGCCTGGATTTATGCCGGATTTCTCGGGATCGGTTTCGTCACTCAATCGAATTCCTACCGCCTGGCGCTAATCGCGGCCCTGAGCAATTACCTTATCTTTTTCGGCCCGGGAGTGATTCAAAATCTGCGGAACCGAAAGGAGACCGCCGGCCGTCGCAAACGTTTCGAGGTCCAATCGCGCAGCGATGAAGAACCTCTTCACAAGTGCGCAACCTGCGGCGCCACGGAATTGAGCGATCCCAGCCTCGAATTTCGCGTGGCGCGTGACGGAGAAGAATATTGCATCGCGCATTTACCGAAGCCGGCAAATGCTCCCGTTTAAGGCCATGCACCAAAACGACGCTGCGCTAATTCCCGAACAAGGCTGGCATTGTCTCCATCTTTATTACCGGATCGAGTACGGCCAATGGCAGTTGCTCAGCGCGGAAGAGCAGCGCGCCGCTAAAGTCGGGCTCTCCTCGCTCGTGCAGGAAATCCGCGCCATGGAATCGACGCAATTGCTCACGCTCAGCGTCGTGACGCCGAAAGCGGATCTCGGCTTCATGTTGATCACGCCCGATCTGCATGCCGCTAATCGGATCGAGAAGAGACTGACGCTCGCGCTGGGCGCCGATGTTCTTCTTCCGGTTTACAGCTATCTCTCGCTCACCGAAGAGAGCGAATACAAAACGACCGCGGAAGATTACGCTGCGGTTCTGGAGAACGAACAGAAGATCGGCCGCGGCACGCCGGAGTTTGAGAAATCAATGGCGGCATTCGACGAGCGGATGAAGCACTACCGCCACGATCGCGTTTACCCGACGCTGCCGGACTGGCCGGTCGTCTGTTTCTACAACATGAGCAAACGGCGCGGCGAACAACGCAACTGGTATGGATTGCCTTTCGAAGATCGTCGCAAGCTTATGCTCGGCCACGGCGCGGTCGGCCGGCAATACGCTGGCAAAGTAAAACAACTCATCACCGGCTCGAGCGGACTCGACGATGCGGAGTGGGGCGTCACGCTCTTTGCCCAGGACACCTTTCAGATTAAGTCGATCGTCTACCAGATGCGTTTCGACGAAGTGAGCGCGCTCTACGGCGATTTCGGCGAATTTTATATTGGCCTGCAACTCCCCCTCGACGAACTCTTCCGCCGGTTGCAGCTTTAGATGTTTTCTTGTAGCGGCGGTCTATTACCGCCGTCTTTGTTGGTTTGCGACGACTTCGGCGGTCATAGACCGCCGCTACAGGGATGGGTGGCAGAGTGGTCTAATGCGCACGCCTGGAAAGCGTGTTTGCCGCAAGGCAACCAGGGTTCGAATCCCTGCCCATCCGTTCCTACCCGCCGTTTGCCGGCCGTCGCGTCATCACCTGAATGTTCTGTCGCACCTTCACCACGCTCGCGTTTGGCAACACTCCGCGGAAATTCGCTCCCGGATAAATCATGCAATCCCGCCCCAGCACCGATCCCGGATTAATCACCGCGTTACAACCGATCTCCGTCCGATCTCCCACGATTGCTCCGAATTTCGTCAGCCCGGTCGCGATATCGCCATCCGCCGCGCTCACATGAATCTCCTGATGATCCAGCTTCACGTTGGAGAGAATGACCCCCGCGCCGAGATGCGCGCGGTGCCCCAAAATCGAGTCGCCCACATAATTAAAATGCGGCACCTGCGCTTCATCGAACAGGATGCAGTTTTTGAACTCGCAGGAATTCCCCATCACCACGCCGTTCCCCACGATCACATTCTCCCGCACGTAACAGCCGCTGCGGATGTGACAATTCTCGCCAATCCACGCCGGCCCCTTTAAGACAGCGCCCTGTTCGACGATCGTTCCCGCGCCGATAAAAACCTTGTTGCTGATAAACGGCTTGCCCAGCAAATCTCCGAGCACCGCCGGCTTCAGGCGGAATTGGAGATAGCTTTCGATCTGTTTGAGCGCGTCCCAAACGTACTTCTGCGATTCGAACAGCTTCGAATGCGCCGTGTGTTCGAGACTGAGAAATTCCGTAGGCGCAAACATTTTTAAACACCGCCGCGCCGCGTGATCTTCTGCCCGTCCTTGGTATCGCGGGCTTCCCAACCGCGCGCGGCGAGTTCGTCGCGCAATTCATCACTTTTTCTCCAATCCTTTGCAAGCCTCGCCTGCACCCGCGCCTCGCCCAGCGCCGCAATCTCTGCCGGCACTTCACCCTCTTCTCCGCTGACCGCCAGAACCGAATCAATTCGACTCCACCATTCCAACAACGAAGCCGCTTTCGGTGCCTCGACCTGGCCGAGATCAAGCTCACGATTCGTCTCCCGGATCATTTCAAACAGTGCGCCGAGTGCGCCGGAAATATTCAAGTCGTCGTCGAGCGCCGCTTCAAACTCTTCAGTTGGACGTTGGACGTTGGACGTTGGACGTTCGACGTTTTCTTCCCCCGCCTTCTCCCGCAGCCGACGCACCCAATCATCAATCCTCCCCAACGCCACTCGCGCCTCCTCCATTCCTTCCCAGGTGAAATTCAGCGGCGCCCGATAATGCACCCGCATCAGCGCATATCTCGCCTCGCGCCCGCTGTACCCCTTCTCGATCACATCGCGCAGCGTATAAAAATTCCCGAGCGACTTCGCCATCTTCTGGCCGTCCACCATCAGATGCGCGCAATGCAGCCAGTAGCGGACGAACTTCTTCCCCGTGCATCCTTCCGTCTGTGCGATCTCCGCTTCGTGATGCGGGAAAATATTATCCACTCCACCGCAATGAATATCGAGCTGCTCGCCGAGAAGTTGCGTCGCCATCGCGCTGCACTCGATGTGCCATCCCGGCCGTCCTGCTCCCCACGGGCTTTCCCACTTCACCGGCCCGTCATCTTCATCCCACGCTTTCCAGAGTGCGAAATCGCCAACGTGCTCCTTATCGTACTCGTCGCTCTTAACGCGGCCCGTCGAGCGTAATTCCGAGAGATCGAAATGCGCCAGCCTCCCGTAGTCGGGAAATTTGTTGATCCGAAAGTAAACGGATTTGTCGTCCGCCTGATACGCGAGCCCGCGTTCGATCAGCGTCTTAATCATTTCGATCATCGCGGCGATCTCGCGCGGATCCGTCGCTTCCGGAAAAAAATCAGCAGGCTTAATGCGAAGCTTCTCGAGATCTTCGAAAAACGCTTTCTTGAACGGCGCGGTGAATTCCCCGAGCGGAACATTCGCCTCGCGCGATCCGCGGATCGTCTTGTCGTCCACGTCCGTGATATTCATCACGCGGCGTACCTTGAACCCGCGCAGCTCGAGATGCCGCTGCAGCAGGTCCTCGAAAAGGTAAGCGCGAAAATTTCCGATGTGCGCGTGGCTGTAAACCGTCGGCCCGCAAGTGTACATCTTCACTTCTCGGCTCGCCGAATCGAGCGGCTGGAACTCTTCTAGCTCGCGCGAGTAGGTGTTGAAGAGGCGAATCGCCATTACTCCATTTCCACCGTCGCCACCGCCATGGCGGCCAACCCTTCACCGCGCCCGATCGCGCCCAGGCCTTCGTTCGTCGTTGCCTTGATGCTCACGCGCGACGGTTCGAGACCTAACGCCGCCGCAATCTTCTCCCGCATTGCCGGAATATGCGGCGCGATCTTCGGCGCCTCGGCGATCAACGTCGCGTCCACGTTCACTGCGCGTGCCTGCATCCGGCCGAGCAACGCATTCGTCCGTTCCAAAATCTCAAGGCTGCTGATTCCCCGGATCGATTCGTCCGTGTTCGGAAAATGATGGCCGATATCGCTCTCGCCCACCGCGCCGAGCAGCGCATCCGCGATCGCGTGGCAAAGAACATCGGCATCCGAATGTCCCTCGAGCCCGCGCTCGTGCGGGATTTCCACGCCGCCCAGAATCAATTTCCGGCCGGGCGCGAGACGATGCGCGTCGTATCCAATTCCAGATCTGATCATGACTTAAAGTTTTAAATCGATCACGCCGTTCGACGCGATGATGCTGTATTTGTCTTTCATATCCGCGCGCGGTTTCATCTCGACCGTGCCGCCCGCAGTCTCGACGAGGATCCAGCCGGCCGCGATATCCCACAGACTGATTCCCTGCTCGATGTAGGCATCGAACCGGCCGCACGCGACGTACGCCATGTCCAGCGCCGCGCTTCCCATCAGCCGGCATTTGCGCGCGCGATGGATCATTTGCTGAAGAAGCGGCAAACCGGCAGCGATCGTCGCGCCGGTTTTCGAAAGCCCGACCGAGATGATTGCTTCGGCGAGATCGGCGCGCTCGCTCACGCGAAACGGCTTTCCATTCAACGTTGGCACTCCACCCTTTTGCGTCGTCCAAAGTTCCTCGCGAATCGGATCGTAAATTACGCCCACGATGATCTCGCCCATGTAACGTAGCGCGATCGAGACGCAGAAATGCGGAATGCCGTAGAAATAATTTACGGTGCCATCGAGCGGATCGACCACCCACTGATGGTCGCTGGTTTGATCGCCGACGATTCCTTCCTCGCCGTAAAGCGCGTGCTCCGGAAATTTCTTCAGGAGCGAATCGGTGATCAAGGTTTGCGTCCGGACATCGATCTCGAGCTTGATGTCGTGCGCTTCCGAGGAGTTGACCCGGAGCGGCTGCTGAAAATTATGCCGGAGCAGTTCGCCCGCGGCGCGCGCGGCTTCGACCGCCGCGTCGAGGTAATGCGTCATGAGAAATGACTAATAGTGCGGCCTCGCCCTGCCAAATGATTTCACGGCGCTGCTCGTGAAATAAAAAAACCGGGAGGAAGAAATGAATCCTCCTCCCGGGTTGAAGTTATTTGTTGGAACTACGAAAAGCTCCGTAGCTCGTTA
>JBEEHT010000025.1:0-30575 GCA_041167545.1 Verrucomicrobiota bacterium | reverse complement strand
CGCTTTCGCAGCTTGGTTACATGATCATGGCGGTTGGGCTCGCCTCGGGTCAGGCCGCGATGTTCCACCTGTTCACGCACGCGTTCTTCAAAGCGCTGCTTTTCCTCGGCGCCGGTTCGATCATCGTCATGCTTCATCACGAGCAAAACATCTGGAAGATGGGCGGACTCGCCGGGCGGCTGGGGATCACGTTTTTGACATTCATGGTCGGGACGCTCGCACTGATCGGGTTCCCGCCGTTCAGCGGCTTTTTCAGCAAGGACGCCATTCTCGCGCTCGCTTACGAAAAGGACCGCGCGATTTTCTGGCTCGCGCTTTTCACGGCATTCCTGACCGCGTTCTATATGGTGCGCCTGATCGTGGTCGTCTTTTTCGGGAGGCCGCGAAGCGACCAGGCGCGCGCGGGTCGCGAAGCGCCGTGGGTCATGATCGGGCCGCTCATTCTGCTCGCGATTCCCGCGTTCGCATCGGGGTTCGGCGTCGTTGCGAAATTCTTCTTTGTCCAGTTGCCGGCGGAAAAAGAAACGGGCTGGCTCGTTCTGGGAATGGCGTTCGGCGCGACGCTCGCCGGTATCGCGGTCGCGATAGTGCTTTACCGAAATCGACAGGACGATCCGATCGATTTCGGTCTTCTCCGGAAACGGTTCTACTTCGATGAACTCTACGCCTTCCTCATCGCCGCCACCCAAGGGTTAATGGCAAGCCTGACCGCGTTCATCGATCGCTGGATTCTTGATGCCGGATTTATCCGCGGCGCAAGCACGACGACCTGGGGAATCGGTTCGTTGCTCAGGCTGCTCCAAGTCGGAAACTTGCAGGCTTACTCGTTCCTCTTCGGCTTGGGGATCGTCGGTCTGATCTACTTCACACTTTTCCGATGATTCTGGTCTTCATCGTCCTGTTACCGATTCTCGCGGCGATCGCGATCCTGCTCGGCGCGCCGCCGCGGCGGACCGCTCTCTTCATTGCCGCCTTCATCGTGACCGCAACCTTGCTTCTGTATTCCGGATTCGAAACGGCCCAACCCGGTTTTCAGATGGAGACGTCGTACCCAATCAGCGGCGATTGGAAGATCAACTTCGCGCTCGGGATCGATGGCTTCAGCCTGGTCATGCTTCTTCTGACCGCGGTAGTGACATTGGCCGCCGTCTGGTTCACCGGCAGAATTGCGCAACACGAACACGCCTTTTACGCCTGCCTTCTCCTCATCGCGGGTGGCGCTCTGGGAGCATTCGCATCGCTCGATCTTTTTTTCTTCTACGCCTTTCACGAGCTGGCGCTGATCCCGACATTTTTGCTGATCGGAATTTGGGGGACCGGAAACCGCCAGGCAGCGGCGTGGAAAATCACAATCTATCTCGCGACCGGCAGTTTCATTTTGCTGCTCGGCTTGCTCATGCTTTATCGCAGCGTTCCCGAAGCGGCGCGCACCTTTAATATTCGCGACTTGCAGAAAGCCGCTGTGCTGATTCCCGCCGACACGCAGGGGAATATTTTTCTGCTGCTGCTCGTTGGCTTCGGCATTCTCGTTTCGCTTTTTCCTTTTCACACCTGGGCGCCGGAAGCCTACGCCTCCGCGCCCGCGCCGGCCGCAATGCTGCACGCCGGTGTGCTCAAGAAGTTTGGACTCTACGGTCTGCTCCGCGTGGCGATTCCGATGCTGCCCGAGGGCGCGCAGCACTGGACTACGCTGCTCATCGTCCTTCTGCTCGGCAACATCATCTACATCGGGCTGGTCACGATCGCGCAAAAGCGGCTCGATTGGATGCTGGGTTATTCAAGCGTGATGCACATGGGTTACATCTTTCTCGGGGTCGCCAGCGGCACTTTGCTCGGAACGAGCGGGGCCGCCGTCTTGATTTTCGCGCACGGAATTTCCATCGCGTTGCTTTTCGGGATCACTGGAGAAATTCGGCAGCGCACCGGCACGCTGGTGCTGAGTGAACTCGGCGGCCTCGGGAAAATAATGCCGCGCGCAGCGTTCGCATTTGGATTGGCGGCGTTCGCCTCGATTGGCCTTCCCGGCTTCGCGAATTTTACCGGGGAAGTGATGGTGCTCTTCGGCGCGTTCCGCAACGGCGCCAACCCGGAGCGGTTCCGCATTTATCAAATCGCCACGGTCCTCGGCCTCTGGGGCGTGGTGATCTCCGCCGTTTACATGTTGCGCGCCTACCGCAGCGTCTTCATGGGGACGATGCCTAAATCGCTGAGCGGTGCGACCGATATCCACCGGACGCTGCGCCTTCCCATCGGACTGCTCATCGCGATGACGGTCTGGTTCGGCTTCTTCCCGCAATCGTTCGTGCGGATCGTGACGCCGACCTTCAAAAGTTATTTCAGCTCGAAGCCATGACAATCGGCGCGCCCACCTTGGAAATCGCCGTGCTCGTCCTGGGCGTGCTCATTCTGCTCGTCGAAGCCTTTGCCGATCGGATCGATAAACGCACCCTGGTTTTCGCCGCCATTCTTGGTCTCGCGGCGGTTTTCGTCGCCAGCTTCTTTCTCGCGCCGGCCCCCACGGACATTCCAGCCGGAAGCCTCTGGAACTTCTACACGGCCGACCCGCTCGCGATCTTTTTCAAACGCTTCGCTCTCGTTGCCACCATTCTCGTGCTCATCATGATGGTCGATTATGCGCCGATCGTTCGGGAATCGATCCACGGCACGACCCACCAATCCGGTCTCGGCGAATTTTTCGCGCTGCCGGTTTTCACCTGCGTCGGTTTGATGTGGATGGCCTCGGCCATCGATTTCGTCATGATCTTCGTCTCGCTCGAACTGGTGACGATGTCCTTCTACGTGCTGGTCAGTTTCACCCGGCGCAATCCCGCCACGCTCGAGGCCGGCGTGAAGTATTTAATCCTGAGCGCGCTCTCGACCGGGTTCCTCGTTTACGGAATCACCTGGATTTTCGGGGTAACCGGCCAGACGAATCTCGCCCGCGTCGCGGCCGCGCTCTCCGATCCGGCGATCGAGAGCGGGCCGGCGCTTTTCGGAATGGTGCTCGTTCTGGTCGCGCTTGGATTCAAGATTGCCGCAGTGCCGTTTCAATTGTGGGTGCCGGATGTTTATCAAGGCGCGCCGACACCGGTGACCGCCTATCTTTCCGTCGGATCGAAAGCGGCGGGATTCGTCGTTCTTTTGCGCGTGCTTCAGCCGTTTTTCATACTGCCGCAAATGGAGCGTTTGCTTGTCGTGATGGCGCTCCTCACCCTGGTTTACGGAAATCTGGCCGCCCTTCCCCAAAGCAATCTGAAACGTCTCCTCGCCTATTCGAGCATCGCTCACGCGGGCTATCTGCTGATTGGGGTCGTCTGTCTCGCCGGAGAAGCGATCGCGTTTTATCTCGTCGCATATTTGCTTATGACGCTTTTGAGCTTTGCCGTCCTGGTCGTGGTGGCGAAACAGACCGGCGATAACATCGAGGACTTCAACGGCCTGGCGAAGCGCTCTCCTTTTCTCGCGTTCGCGATGATGATCGCGATGGCCTCGCTCGCCGGCGTTCCCTTCACCGCGGGATTCCTCGGCAAGTTCTACATCTTCGACGCGGCTATCCGATTCCATCAAACCACGCTGCTCGTCGTCGGTGTGATCACGGTCGCGTGCGGATTTTATTATTATCTGAAAGTGGTGCGCGCCATGTACTGGGAAACCTCCGTCAGCGATGTCGCAGTTCCGTTGACTGGATTATCGCGGACAGCGATGGCCGCGATGATTGCCGCGATCGTATTTCTCGGCGTTTACCCGCAGCCGATCTTGAATGCGCTCCGATAGGCGAAAAGATGTAGAGGCGTTTGTGCCAAACGCCTAACCTAAAGACAGGCGCTTGGCACAAGCGGCTCTACATTCAATCGCTTAGCTCGACGTTCCAGTAGGCGAGATCGACGAAGTGCCGCCAGCTCTCGTGGTGCTGCGCCGTAAACGTCACATGCACAAACGGCCGCCACTTCGGCCGCTTCGGTTTGCGGATTAAAGTCATGTGCGCTTCATGCGCCAGGCGATTTCCTTTTCGCGTGTTACAAGCGATGCAGGAACAGACGACGTTTTCCCACGTGGTCAGTCCGCCCTTATCCCGCGGCAGGACGTGATCGAGATTCAGTTCCATGCGCTCGAAAATTCCGCCGCAATATTGGCAGGTGTTTTTGTCGCGCTCGAAAACGTTGTGCCGGGTGAACTTCACTTCCTTCTTCGGCAACCGGTCGAAAAGAAGAAGCACGATGACCCGCGGCACCCGGATTTTCCACGAGATCGTGGTCACCACCTCGTGGTCCGGCGCGGTCGCGGAGAAATCGCGCCAGCTCGCAAAATCGTGCGTGAGAAAATTATTGGCCGGATCGGACGAGACAACCTGGGCGTGACCTTGATAAAGGAGAGTAAAAGCACGCCGAGCCGAACAGATATTGACCGCCTGCCAGAGGCGGTTGAGCACCAGGACCTGAGTGTTAAGTAGCGTCTGCACGTCGGCGTAAATTGCGGCGACGGTATCACTCAGGATTTTTTCTGTCAACGAACGTGCCGCCTCTTCTGTAGCCGCCGTCCTGTGGGGGGCGTGGATGGGCGGCAACGATTTCTCTCGAGCGTCCCACAGGGACGCTGCTACAGCCTGATGACCACTCGCTATCGCCGAAGCGTTCGTTTGGCTTTCACGAAATCACCGGGCGCCCGTTTCTGGTCGTCGGGCGCCGAACCGGCGGCGTTCCCGAGGCCAGATTCTTCCGTGGGCAGAAATTCCTTGAACCGGCTTTTGTCGATGGCCTTCATGAACGCTTCGTGCGGCGAGACGGCGCCCTGTTGCAACAAGGCCTGAATCGCGTCGTCCATGAATTGCATCCCCTGCCCTTTGCCGGCCACGATCACGTCCTGCAACTTTTGCGTCGCCCCTTCACGAATGATGGCCGAGACCGCCGGGCTCGCGATCAGGATTTCATTCACCGCCACCCGGCCCGAGCCATCCGCTTTCTTCAAAAGCAACTGCGCCAGCACGCCGCGCAACGAATTCGCGAGCATCGTGCGGGCTTGCGCCTGCTTGTTGGCCGGGAAGACATCGACCATTCGATCGACCGTCTTGCGCGCGTTGTTCGTGTGCAACGTTCCGAAAACCAGGAGGCCCGTCTCCGCCGCGGTCAGCGCGAGCGCGATCGTTTCCAGGTCGCGCATCTCGCCCACGAGCACGATGTCGGCGTCCTCGCGGAGGGCGGCCTTGAGCGCATGCGGGAAGGAGACGCAATCCACCGGCACCTCGCGCTGCGTGATGATGCTGCGCTTGTTTTGGTGCACGAACTCGATCGGCTCTTCGATCGTCACGATGTGGCGCGAAAAATTTTCGCTAATGTAATCGATCAACGCCGCCAGGGTCGTCGACTTGCCCGAACCAGTGGGCCCGGTCACGAGCACCAATCCGCCCCGCAGATGGCCGAATTGTTTTACAACCGCGGGAATCCCGAGCTGATCGAGGCTGGCGATTTTAGTTGGGATCAGGCGAAAGACCGCGCCGTAGCCGTTCGCTTGTTTCAGGAAGTTGCAGCGGAAGCGTGACTGCTCATCCATCTCATAGGCGAAATCAAAATCGCCACGCTCCTCGAAAAGCTCCCAGCTCTGCGGCCCGCAAATCTCGCTCAACATTTTCTCAGCTTCCTCGCGCGTCACGGCCTCGTCGCGGATCGGCATCACGTCGCCGTGCCGGCGCATCTTCGGTGGCTGCCCTTCGCCGATGTGCAAATCGGAGCCACCTTGGGCGACGATGACGCTGAGGAATTGATCAATGTACGCCATGTCGCTATGCCCCAAGGTGCTGCCGCATCGATTGCTTTTGTTCGGCACGAGCTTCGGCCTCGTCGCGACTGATCAGTCCCCGGTCGTATAACGCCACCAGGGCATCGTCCATGAGCTGCATACCCTGCTTCTTTCCGGTCTGGATGATCCCCGGCAGCATGTAAGTCTTCGCTTCGCGGATCACGTTCGCCACGGCCGGCGTGTTCGTGAGCGTTTCGAGAGCGAGGACGCGGCTCTTCCCATCGGCGCTCGGCACGAGCTGTTGGCTGATGATGCCGCGCAACGATTCGCCCACCATGATGCGGATCTGTTCCTGTTGATCGACCGGGAAAACGTCGAGCAGCCGGTCGAGCGTGCGCGACGCGTTGCCGGTATGCAGGGTGCCGAGAACAAGATGCCCGGTTTCCGCCGCGGTAATGGCGAGCGAGATCGTTTCCAGGTCGCGCATCTCTCCCACCATGATCACGTCGGGATCTTCTCGGAGCGCTCCACGCAACGCGGCGCTGAAAGAAAGCGTGTGCGTGTGCACTTCGCGCTGCGTGATGTGGCATCCCTTCGGTTCGAAAATGTATTCGATCGGGTCCTCGAGCGTGATGATGTGCTCGCGTCGCTCGAGGTTCACCTGCTCGACCAAGGCCGCCAGCGTCGTCGATTTCCCGCTGCCGACCGATCCGGTCACGAGAATGAGCCCGTTCTGATAGCGCGTGAGCAACTTCAGGTTTTCGGGCAACCCGAGCTCGTCCATAGTCCGGACCTGCGTGTTGATGATTCGGAAAACGAGGTCGATGCCCAACCGTTGCCGGACGGCGCTGGTGCGAAAACGGCCGAGGCTGTTCGCGTAGGCGAAGTCGGCATCGCCGCGCTCATTCAGTTGGAGCTTTTGCGCGTCCGTCAAAAATCCTTCCGCGAGCGCCGCGGTTTGGTCCGACGTCAATTTCGGCGCATCGGGCCAGATCGGCCGGAGCGTGCCGTGCAACCGCCAGATCGGCGGCGCGTTTACGCCGAGATGGATGTCCGAGGCGCCGGCTTCCTGGCCCAGGGCGAGATAGTCGTCCACGTGCACGAGAGTGGGCGACCCGTTCGCGCCCGGCGTTTCCGTGGAATGTGCGGTCATGGCGCGATGCCGAAGATCATTACGCGCCGCGCGCCCGGCGTAAAACCTAAAAAGAGCTCAACGCCCGCGCCTCGGCCCAGCGTCGGCGGCATAACCGCTCATCTGTTTCGCTACGAAAGCCGTGATCGTCGGCTTCAACATCGTCGCGACCAGCTTCAGCGCGCCCAAGGCCAGGCCGGCTCCGAGGATTCCTTCCTTCTGGTGTTCGCCTTTGCTCTTCGCTTTCGCGTTGACGCGCACCTTCTTCGTTCTCGCCGGCATCACGGCGAACATGACGCCGACCACGATCGCGGCCCCGATCCAGAGCACGGTCTGGCGCTGAAACGATTTCCGAAATTTCAGCGGAAAATCGAGCTCATAGCGGAGCCCGCTCAAGTCGCGCCCCAGCCGGTCACGCGAATGGGCGACTTCCTGCCTTAATTCGTGGAGCGGTTTTTCTTGTCCAGGTTCTTGAGCCATTCGCGATCTTTCTTCAATTCCAGAGCGGTCACTTCGAACATCGATTTCTTCATGCGGTTACGCGCGATCATCAAGGCGACGAAAGCGAGAAGGAAATGGAGCGCCGCCGCTCCCAGCGTGATCCAAATCCAGGAGACATGGAACGCCCGCGCCAGCCCGGCGATTACACTGGCCACTAAAAAAATGTAACCGAACAGCCCCAGGATCGCCGCCGCCGCGAGGCACGCCACCAGCATGAGGACGTGAACGAACGCGATCTTGCCTTCCTTCGCGAAGAGACCGATCCGGCTCTCGAGAAAACCCGCCAGGGTGTTGACCAGCGAGACCAGATTATGGAGCAAGCCGGCGTGTCCCGCGGGATTGCGGAACCGCATCGTGTCGCCAGCCATGCGGCCCAATCTTTAGCGGCGGAAGATCAGCCCGAGCACGAATCCGATACCGAGCGCGGTAAAGACCGCCTTCGTCGGGTTCTCCCGCACGTACTGCTCGCCATCTTCCTGCAGAGTGCGCGCGCGATCACGGGCGTCGCCCCACACCTGCTCTGCCTTATCGCGATACTCTTCGGCCATCGCGCCGGCGGCAGACTTTAAGTCTCCTGCCATCACGCCAGCGGCGGACTTCAAGTCCTCGGCAGCCTTGCGCACGTGGGTCTTGCTGCTCTCGAATTTCTTTTCGGCCGACGCGGGAATGGTCCCGCCGCCGCTCGTTGTCGTTTTATTTTCTTCAGCCATGATATTCTCCAATCGATATTGTTACGCGACTATCAGTCCGGCCGCCGGTTTCGGCAAATGGCGAGACAACATAAAGTCTTCTCAGCAGAAACGTAACTCGGAGGGCAATTGCGCTTACCTGAGTCAAATCGCGCAATGCGATAGCCCGCGTTTTTCGAGATAACGCTGGTGATAATCCTCGGCGGGATAGAAAGCAGGCGCCGGCTGGATGAACGTGACGACAGGCTGTTTGAACCGGCCGCTTTTCTCGAGGCGCGCTTTTGATCCTTCGGCCGTCGCCTGTTGCTCGGGCGTGTGATAAAAAATCACGGAGCGATATTGATCGCCGACATCGGGGCCCTGGCGATTGAGGGTGGTCGGATTGTGATTCGTCCAGAAGACGTCGAGGAGCTGATCGTACGCGACTACGGCCGGATCGAACTCAACCTGCACCACTTCTGCGTGTCCGGTTCCATGACTGCATACATCTTCATAGGTCGGATTTTCTTTTGTGCCGCCGGCGTATCCAACCGTAGCATTTGTTACCCCGGGAATGGAGCGGAAGGTTGCTTCGACCCCCCAAAAACATCCCGCGCCGAAAGTCGCTTTCTCTGTCGTCATGGTTTCATCATGAAACGAGAAGCATGAGGGCGCAAATGGCCGCTGAGTCCGATCACGCGTCCAAAGCAAACCAAGGAGCGGCGGTTTACAAACCGCCGTCGTTCGGTCGGCGGTCTGGAGGCCGCCGTTCCTTGATCTCACATCACCATGCCGCCATCCACCGCGAGGACTTGGCCAGTAATGTATTGGGCTTCGCTCGACGCGAGGTACGCGACTGCTGCCGCGATGTCGTCGGGTTGTCCGAGTTTTCCCAATGGGATTTTTGCCAGAATCGCCTGTCGAACTTCGTCGGAAAGAACGCCGGTCATGTCCGTCTCGATCAATCCCGGCGCGATGGCGTTCACCGTGATGCCGCGGCTGGCCAGCTCGCGCGCGAGCGATTTCGTCAGTCCGATCAATCCCGCCTTGCTCGCAGCGTAATTCGCCTGCCCCGCGTTGCCGATCAATCCGATGACCGAGCTGATGTTGATGATCCGCCCGCTTCGTTGCTTGATCATCGGCCGCATCAAAGCCTGCGTGAAATTGAACGCGCCCTTCAGGTTCGTATTCAGGACGGTGTCCCAATCCTCCACCGGCATCCGCATGCTGAGGCCGTCACGCGTGACACCGGCGTTGTTCACCAGGATATCGACGCGACCGAATTCTTCCATGATCTGCGCGCCGACTTTCTGCACCGCGGCGTGGTCGGCGACATCGACCGCATAGGCTTTGGCCGCATCGGATCGCGACGCGTTGATTTCTTCGGCAGTTTTCTGCGAGTTGGCTTCGGTGCGGCTGACCGAGGCGACCCGCGCCCCTTCGCTCGCCAAACGCACGGCGATGGCGTGGCCGATCCCCCGCCCCGCGCCTGTGACCACCGCGACCTGATTTTCGAATCTCATGAAGTTCATGATCATAGGCCGCGTGGTCGGGGAGAACAATCGCCAAGGAGCGGCGGTTTGAAACCGTCGTCTTCGTTTGTCGGCGATTTAAAATCGCCGCTCCTTGATGCTTCAGACCGCAAACACGCTCAGGAACGCGACCTCGATCGCGAGCGCTTCCTGGATGTTACGGCCAAGGTGATCGCGCATTTCTTCCAGACGTCGAATCCGCCGGAGGATTTCGGCAGTCGACAATTTTTCTCCGAGAAGATTCGTCTGCCGGCTGGCAGAAGGCAGTTCGCGCCGAGCGATGCCGGCGCTAGCCCGAAGCACATCGGACCACCAGAGAAAGAGCGTTTCGACCAGGCGCGAACGCTGCCGCACATACTGGCTTTCCGTGAGCGCCTTGAAATAATCTTCGCGCTCATCGAGCCAGGCTCCGTCGGTGGTGTTCTTGTAGCGCGCCTCCTCGCGCTTCAAGGCAGCGGCGTTTCCTTCCTGGATCGTCTCGCGCATTTGCCCGAGCAAACGATGGAACCCGCGGGCAAGCAGGTAGGCGGGCTGCACTCCATTCCCCCTCGGAGCGGCAACGGCGCCGAGCAATTCCAGCAATTCCTCCTCTTCCGCTGAGGGCCGCGCTTTTTCTTCCGTCGCCAACGGCACCGCGATACAACGCGAGAGAATCGTGTCCGGCAAAACTTCCGGCATCGAACTTAGAAGAAGGAGGAGCGAGTCGTTAGGCGGCTCTTCCAACGTTTTTAAAAATGCGTTCGCGGCCTGCGGTTGAAGTCGGTCTGCGTCCGCGATGATGGCGACTTTGCGATGGCCGTCCGAACTCCGCATTTGCAAGGCATGCTCGAGCGCGCGCACCTGATCGATGACAATGCGGCGCGATTTCGATTCCGGCTCGGCCAGGTAAACTCCGGGCGGTTGCGAGACAAAAACGTCGGATGAGGTCCCGCCGGACACCAGATTTGAAAGATCGGAGGCGAGCCCGCGCTTGCCGCTGCCGGGCGGTCCAGAAATCAAGTAGGCATGGGCCAGGCGCCCGCGCTCATACGCGCGACTCAAATATTCCAACGCGCCGAGACGGGTGAAGGCCATCGTCAGATTTGCGATTTGCGATTTGCGATTTGCGATTCGTCCAGCGCAAACATCGGAAACCGCTGGGACACGGCATCCCAGATGTGCTCTGCAATCTCGTCCGGTGACCGCGATCCATCGATCAAGAGGAAACGGTTTGGCTCGCGCCGGGCCAGATCACGGTAGGCTTCGCAGACTCGTTCATAGAACTCGAGCGGCTCCTCTTCCATGCGATCGATCACCGCCACCGGACGAACCCGCCGAAGCATTCGCTCGCGCGCCGTCGCGACATCGACGTCCAGAATAATGGTGAGGTCCGGGCGGCTGGCGCCGACCGCAAAATCATTCAACGTCGCGACGATGTCGTGATCGAGTTTTCGCGCGACGCCTTGATACACCGTGGTGGAATCAAAGAAGCGATCGGAGATCACGATGGCGCCTTGCTCGAGGGCGGGCCGGATTGTTTCGCGGACGAGCTGGCTCCGACTGGCTTCGAAAAGCAAGACCTCGGTCTCCGGCGCCATTGCAAAACTTTCGGGCGCGAACTGGAGGAGATCGCGAATCTTTTCGCCGATGGCCGTGCCGCCGGGCTCGCGCGTGATCAGGACGCGCAGACCCGTCTGTTCGAGGCGCGATGCGAGCCGCTTCACCTGCGTGGATTTCCCGCAGCCCTCAGAGCCTTCGAATGTGATAAATGCGCCACGCGACATCAGAGCGAGTGTGAAACAGCGAAGGCCAGTTGTCGAATCGTCGATAAAGGCATATCCAAGATGACGTGAAAAAATTCTGGCTCGTGAAACAGGAACCGTCGGCCTACTCCTGGACGAATTTCGTCGCAGATGGTAAGACGGCCTGGACCGGCGTGCGCAATTACACGGCGCGAAATAATCTACGGGCGATGCAGAAGGGCGATGCCGTTTTCTATTATCACAGCGTAACCGACAAAGCGGTTTTCGGGATTGCCCTGGTAATCCGCGAGGCGTACGCGGATCCGACCGCGACGGAGGGCGATTGGAGCGCAGTCGATCTGGCTCCGGAGAAAGCTTTGCCCCGGCCAGTCACGCTCGATGAGATCAAGCGCAATCCGAAACTAAAGGAAATGGCGCTGCTGCGCCTGTCACGTTTGTCGGTCCAGCCGGTCACGAGCGCGGAATTTCAGGAGATTTCGCGAATGGCGAGGCAGGGACGCGATTAGGCTTGTTTGCGCCCCGGTTGGGATGGAAAATCCGGCGTGACCGGCGCCACTGCGACTTCGTTCTCTTCGATCTTCGCGCTTTCGGCGGAAGCGGAGCGTGAAGCCCTTGTCGTATCGATCCATGATGTGGCTCCAACTACCCGGGCCGCCGTCGAAAAAATTCTGGCGGAGCTTTCCCGTCATCACGTGCCGGTGAGCTCGTTGCTGGTGGTGCCGAATTACCACCACCGCGGGTCTGCCACAGACGATCGGCAATTTGTGCGTTGGCTCCAGGAGTTGGAAGCGCAGGGCCACGAGATCGTAATTCATGGCTACTTCCACGAGAGGACGCGGCGCGATGGGGAGAATGTGCGCGCGAAATTCCTGACCCGCCTCTACACCAATAACGAAGCGGAATTCTACGATCTCGATTACGACGAGGCGTTTCGTCGCATCACCCGGGCGCGCGACGAATTTACCGGGGCGGGCCTGACGCCACGCGGGTTTATCGCTCCCGCCTGGTTGCTCGGCTCGGCCGCGGAACGAGCGGCGGCGGACGCGGAGATGGAATATACAACCCGATTGACCGGAGTGCGGGACCTGCGTTCGCAGGCCAATTTCCCCGCACGCACGCTCGCTTACAGCGTCCGCAGCAGTTGGCGCTGCGTCGCGAGTCTGGCTTGGAATCAAACGCTCGCCCTTCACCTCGCGGGCACGCCCCTGGCGCGGGTGAGCATTCACCCTCCCGATCTGGAGCACCCTGAAATCTGGCGGCAGATCCTGCGGTTGACCGATCGGCTGGCCGCAAATCGAGCCGCAACGACCTATCGAGATTGGATCGCGGACAAGCGCACCCGCAGCCGCGCCTGAGAGCTTTTCGCATGAGCCTTTGCGATCTCCACATTCATTCGCGCTTCAGCGCGCGCTCGGAGGAATGGCTCTTTCGGCGGTTCGATTTTCCGGACAGCTACACCGACCCGCGGGAGCTCTATCGGCTCCTGCGAAAGCGCGGGATGGATTACGTCACGATCACTGATCACGACACGATCGATGGAAATCTCGAAATAGCAGAGCTCAGTCAGACTTTTATCAGCGAGGAGGTTACGACTCATTTCCCCCAGGACGCGTGCAAACTTCATCTGCTCGTCTGGGGAATTTCAGAAGCGCAGCACGCCGAGATCGCGGCGCTTCGAGAGAACATCTACGACCTGCAAACCTACCTTCAGAAAGCGGAAATCAGCCATTCGGTCGCGCACCCGCTCTACAGCATTAACGGCAAGCTCGAGACCTCCCACCTCGAACGGCTCATCCTCCTCTTTAAGCATTTCGAAGGCATCAACGGGTTGCGGGACGCGCTCCTGAGCGTCCTCGGCCGCGAACTTCTGGCCGGTCTGACGCCGGAAAAAATCGAGGAGTTGGCGCACCGCCACAACCTTCAGCCTACCCACGCCGAGCCATGGAAGAAGATTTTCACCGGCGGCTCAGATGATCACGGCGGAAAATTCGTCGCCAGCGCCCATACCGAGACCCCGCGCGCGCGAAGCGCCACGGAGTTTCTTCAGCACGTCCGAAAGGGCGACTGCAAACCACGGGGAGAAGGCGGGACACCGCTGGCCTTGTCCCACGGTTTTTACAACACGGTTTCCTGTTTCATCCAGGACCGCTTCACGGAACGTCTCGGCCCGAGCGCTCCATTGCTAGAGACGATGTTTTCGCGCTTCATGGAGGGACGCGACCCGACCGAATTCACGTTGCGCGAGAAAGCGCACTTCATCGCGCAGGGGGTGATGTCGGGAAAAATCTTCGAGATGGCGAAACCGGGCAACGTCTCGCTTTGGAAAGGGCTCTCAAAACATTTCGCGCGGCCGAAGGTGAAAGCGCAACTGGCCCGGGAGATGGCGGGAGTGAAGGAGCCCGAGCGGCGCACATTCCTGATGGCGAATCTCGTTTGCGAACAGCTCGCGTTTCGTTTCTTCGAGAAATTCGTCCAGCAAATCAGAAGCGGCAACGTGATCGAAAGCATGCAGGCCTTGAGCGGGCTCGCGCCGATCGTGGTTCTGCTCTCGCCTTACATCTACGCCTTTCATAGCCAGGCGCCCTCCCGCAAATGGCTGCGCGAGATTTTCCTCCAGATGACGGGCGCGATTCCGCCCGCGCTCCAAAATCGAAAGCGCGCCTGGTTCACCGACACGCTCGAAGACGTCAACGGCGTCGCCAACACGATCCGCAAGATGACCGCGGCGGGAGTGGCCGCCGGCGAGAAATTGATTGTCGTCACTTCGCGCCGGGATCTGACCGTGGACGACATCCCGATCAAAAACTTCCGGCCGATTGGCGAGTTCGAGCTGCCGGAGTACGAGCTGCAACGGCTGAGCTTTCCGCCCATCCTGCAAATTCTCGATTACGTGCAGCGGGAGCAATTCACCGAAATCATCATCAGCACGCCGGGGCCAATGGGGCTGACGGCGCTGCTCGCGGCTAAGATGTTGAACCTGCAGACCAGCGGAATCTATCACACCGATATCCCCGAGTACGTCCGCATTTTGACCGACGACCGTTTTCTCGAAAGCCTGGCCTGGAGTTACATGCATTGGCTCTACGGCCAGGTGGACACCGTCTTTGTGAACTCGGAGCAGTATCGGAAATGCTGGATCGATCGCGGATTCGCGCCGGAGAAACTGAAGATCTTGCCACGCGGGCTCGACACCGATTTGTTCAACCCGGCCCGGCGCGACCTCTCCTTCTGGCCCGGTTCCGGAATGAACGGCAAGGAAGTTCGGCTTCTCTACGTCGGTCGTATCTCGCGCGAAAAAGATCTCGATGTGCTGGCGGCGGCGTACGACAAAGTTCGCGAGGCCGGCCACCCGGTGAAGCTTTATATCGTCGGGCACGGACCGTATTCGGAGGCGCTGGCGGCAGCGCTGCCCGACGCAGTCTTTCTCGGATATCTTACCGGCGAACCACTCGCGAAAGCTTACGCATCCGCGGACGTTTTCGTCTTCCCGAGCACGACCGACACCTTTGGCAACGTCATTATCGAGGCGCAGGCCTCCGGCCTTCCGGTGATCGTTTCCGATCTCGGCGGGCCGAAGGAGCTGGTGCAAGACGGCGTCAACGGAATCGTGACGAAAGCGCGAGACACCGACGATGTGGCGCGCGCGATTACTCTGCTAGTCGGTGATGCGCCAATGCGAAAGCGGATGGCGGAAAAAGCACGCCAAAGCGTGTTGGATCGTAGTTGGCCAGGGGCGTTCCAGGAGTTCTGGCATACGACCGACCAATAATTTCCATACGATCCAGTTGGTACCTGGGTCTACGAATCAAAATGATGCGAACTGCCGTCTGCCTGTGTGTCGCGTTATTCGCGACAGGGATGGCAATTCACGCCGACGAAACGACGCGGCAAGTGCAGGAAGAACTGCGCAAGCGAAACCTATACTTTGGAAATGTGGATGGCCAAGTCAGCGCGGAATTGGCCGGAGCCTTAAAGCGTTATCAAGCGCGGAAGGGTTTCCAAGTCACCGGGACGGTGGACGAAGAGACCTCTAATTCCCTGCACATCCCGGTTGCCAACGCTTCCGCCAAATCGCCGCACACCTGGCCCGATACGCCGGTGCTTCGCAGCGATGCTGCGCGTGCCTTGTCCGAATCGCAACGTGTCGCTCTTGAAAAAGAAGTGGAACTAAATCCCGATCCATCCCCTACTCCGGCGCCGCCGGCTGAATCGCCGGGACCAGGCCAGAATCTTACCCCCGACCAAGTAACAAAATTTGTCACGGATTACCTGCGCGACGCCGAGACGGATGACGTCACCGTCCAGGTTAAATGTTTCGCGTTTCCGGTAGAATACTTTGATCACGGTTCGCAGATGGAAGGATTCGTAAGCAGAGACGTTCGCAATTACCTGAAGGATTGGCCTCAACGCCGATACACACTGGTTGGCCCGGTAAATTTTTTCGCCTCGGGAAAAGAAGGCGAAACCAACATTGAATTTACGATCAAGTTTAGCGTTCGGAACCCTGCCCGGAAGAAGAAATACGAGGCGTCCGGGCGGACGAAAAACTTTTGGACCATCCGGCCGGAAGGCGAAGATTTGAAAATAGTTGCCATTCGCGAGCAACGCTTACGCGAATAAATAGATAGAGGAGCGCGTCTTACCCGCCCGGACTAACGAGTCCAGTCGGGAACGTGTCGCCGAATTGAAGAAGTTAAGATGAAGGTCCAAACCAAAATAACCCTCCTTTTGCTATTGGTGGTGGCGACCTTCCTGGCGGGTCTTTGGGCCTTTCGCGTCTATGATCGGCGGAAGTTCACTCGGATCTCCCAAGAGCGGGAGAGCGAGCGAAAACAGTCGTTCGAGACCTTCCTGGACACCGACGGCGAACCGCTTAAGACGCTGGCGGAGTATGACGCTTACTGGGACCAAATGGTCTCCGCCATCGCGAAGAACGACCAGAAGTGGTTCGAGGAAAACGTCAATTCCTCCACGCTCCTCGGGTACAAGGCGAGTGCAGCTTGGATTTATGATCCCTCCGGGAAGCTTGTCTACTCCGCGGACAGCAACGACGACAAACTTCCTGAGCTTCACACCAAACCTCCCAACCTTCCCCTTCCAGAGGAAGCTTTCCGGCAGCTTTTTGCCGCCGAGCCCTTTGGTCATTTTTTCATTAAGATCGCGGATGACATTTATGAGATTCGAGCGGCGACGGTCCATGGCTCTAAGGACCTCGGCCGTCAGACTCCGCTGCAGGGTTATTTGTTCGTCGGTCGTTTATGGAACGACGAAGCGCTAAAGCCGATGTCGACATTTTCGAGCAATCGCCTTGCTCTGCTGCCCGCCGCGCAACCGGCACAAAGCGTCCGCAATAACGCCCAGGACGGATTGATCATGTTCACCCAGGATCTGAAGACTTGGGATGGCACGCTCTTGGCGCAACTGATCGTCCGAAACGAATCCCCGGTAGTTAAGGAGCTCAATCGATCCAGCGAGCGGCTCTGGCTCGCCTTCTGTCTTTTTGCCCTTGTCGTCCTCCTTTTGATTTCCAGTTCGCTCGTCCGCTGGGTCAGCCACCCGCTTCGTCAGATCATGGCCAGCCTGAAACGGAACGATCCGAAGCCGATTGAGAAACTGTGTGAGGACCACTCTGAGTTTGGGGAACTGGCGCGCACCACGCGGAAATTTTTCGAGCAGCGCGATAACCTGATCCGCGAAATGGAGGAGCGCCGCGCGACTGAGGAAGCGTTGCGCAAAAGCGAGGAGGAGCTTCGCCATTCGCAAAAGATGGAGGCGGTCGGGCGCCTGGCCGGCGGAGTGGCGCACGATTTCAATAATCTGCTCACGGCCATCATCGGTTACGCGGAGCTGATCTCGACCCGCACGACCAGCAACGCCCTCGCCAAGCAAAACGCCGATCTCATTCGCAAAGCCGGAGAGCAGGCCGCCGCCCTCACCCGCCAGCTCCTGGCCTTTAGCCGGAAGCAGATCCTCCAGCCGAAAGTTATCGATCTGAATGCGCTTGTGGTGGAGATGGAAAAACTCTTGCGGCGCGTGATCGGCGAACGCTTCGATTTGCAATCGCATCCCGACGCCGAAATGGGGCGCGTGAAAGCCGATCCCAGCCAGATCGAACAAGTGGTCTTGAATCTCGGCGTCAACGCCCGGGACGCGATGCCGACCGGCGGCAAGCTGATCATTCGAACTTCTAACGCGCGGCTCGATAGCACGACCGCCCCGCAGATCTCCGCGTCGCTCAAGCCGGGCGATTACATTGTCCTTTCGGTCACCGATACCGGCGCGGGCATGGACGAAGAAACCAAGTCGCATATTTTCGAGCCGTTCTTCACGACGAAGGGCCCCGGCAAAGGCACCGGTCTCGGACTCGCGACGGTGTATGGCATTGTGCGGCAAACCGGCGGCGGAATTTCGGTGGAGAGCGAACCCGGCAAAGGGAGCACCTTCCGAATTTATCTCCCGCAAGTGACGGCTCCGGTCGATTTCACAAAAACGGCGCTGGCGCCGGTCGATAAGTCGGAAAATTTTGAAACGGTCCTGGTGGTCGAGGACGAGGAGATTGTGCGAGAGCTGGTTTGCGAAGTCCTGCAGGAGCAAGGCTACAACATCCTGTGCGCGCGCGATGGAGTGGACGCGCTCGAGATGGCCGGCAGTTTCGAGGGGACGATCCATCTTCTCGTGACCGATGTGATCATGCCGAATATGAATGGCCAGGAATTGGCGGCGAAGCTCTCCACGCTTCGTCGCGACATGAAAGTTCTCTACGTCTCGGGCTATTCGGATAACGACATCGGCGATCACGGCGTGCTCGACCCGCGCTTCGAGCTGCTTCAGAAGCCGTTCACCCCGCATACGCTTGCGCGCAAAATTCGAGACGTGATCCACGAGCGCAATTATGCCTACAGCACGGAATGATTTCGCTAAACTGCGCCTGGTCTGCGGAATCGTCTTGTTAGCAACGGCATTCTCTTTCTCCGGCTGCAAGCGCCCTTCGACCCAGAGCCCGACGGATCCCACCGCGAAAAATGAGAAGGCCGCGGATCTCCCGCCGGGTCCTTCCGCAAAAGCGAAGACGGAGAAGAAACCATTCGAGCGTGAAGGGTATGCCGTTTGGTACGACGTCCCGGCTGACTCGTTGGCGAAGCGACGTGCCGGTGGCGGCGAATTGACGGCAGCGCACAATCGCCTGCCGCTCGGAACGATGGTTCGCGTGACGCATCTGGCGAACGGCAGGAGCGTGATCGTGCGGATCACGGATCGCGGCATCACCTCTCACGCGATGATCGACCTCTGCAAAGAGGCGGCGGCCGAACTCGGAATGTTGGGTGAAGGATCAGCGCGCGTGCGGATCGAAGTGCTGCCGGACGACAAAGGGCCTGGTACAGTGCCGGATGCCAAGGCGACTGCGCCGCAGCCTTAAGACGCGCGACCAATCACGCGATCAGACCGGTGGCGGTAATCCTTGATCCGCGGGAGGAGCCGCGGGTGGCACGGCCGTCTCAGGAACGGCGAGCGTCGCCCAGACATCATATTGGTCTCCAAATTGGCGCAGGAACAAAAGTTTGAAGGCGAATAACCAAACGATTCCCGGCAGGAGGAGGACGGTGCTGACATAAGGAAGACCACCGACACAGCAGGTCACGCAGGCAACGACTGTGCCGACGATGGCCAGCGCGATCACGAGCACCAAACCAAAAAGAGCGAGCAGAATAAACGGCCCGGGCCGGCCAAGGACCAGCCTCGCCACATCCCCGAACGCTTCGCGCGCAGAACAGCGGCGCCGGTACATCACCGGCACCATGAACTGGGAGACGATCGCGAAGAAGATCGAGAACACCAGCCAGACCAGCCCGATGACAATGAACAGGACTACGGCCGAAACACCGAGACCGGCCGATCCGCGGTCTGCCGCAAACAAACCCATCGGCACCGCGATCACGAGCACGAGCAAGCCCACCACCACCAGGGCGATGAATCCCACCACGACCAGGAAAAGGAAGAAGCTGTTCCCTTCGCGGCGGAATTCCCGCCAGGGCTCGGCGATGGCGCCGCGATTTTTCACGACGCAATCTGTGAAAATGAATCGCCCGCGCGCCGAGATCCACATGAACACAACAATCACAACGATGAGCAGCAGTCCGCCGCCGATCAGAGCCGCAATCAACCACGGCGGCATCGTCCAATCCGTCGAGTCGATCCCCTGACTCGTTCTCCAATGTCTCCAGTTGCCGCCACCAAATCGGCCGGGATTTCTGAAACTGGAATTGAAACTCCCACCCCACGAGCCGCTGATGAACGCGGCGAAAGCGATGGTGAGCCATTTCATCGCGTCGAATGGGCGAAACAGAATTGTTTTCATCACTTCGTACGCAGCGCCAAAGGGCTCAAAGATTTCGATCTTGGGTTCGTGGCCGTTCATGCGCGCATTTCACTCCTTCGCGCCGAACAGTTCAAGCTCGCTCTTATCGCTTCGATTTTAGCTGTCGTGCGGCTCGAAAGCGGGGCTCGTCCGATTCAGACATGATGAAACCACCTGGCTCACCTGAAACCGTTGCTGTGCTCGGCGCTTCGCCGAAGCCGGAACGATACGCTTACAAAGCGATGGAAATGCTGGAGGAATACGGCCACCGCGCCGTGCCCATCAATCCGGCCTTCGACGAGATCCGCGGCGAAAAATGTTATCCGAAAATTTCGGACGCGCCCGGGCCCATCGATACCGTAACGTTTTATCTCGGCGAGGCGCGCTCGACTCCTCTGATCGGTGAGATCATCGCCGCAAAACCGCGCCGCCTCATCATGAACCCCGGCGCGGAGAATGGCGCGCTCGCGGAAGAAGCGGCCAAAGCGGGCATCGAAGTAGTCGAAGGCTGCACCCTCGTGATGTTGCGAACGGGGCAGTTCTGATCGCTTCCTAGAAGGCGGCGTTGTAGAGGACGTCTACGAGCGACAGGCAGATCACGAGTCCCGCGAAAAACTGCGCAAACGGGAGTCGCCACCCCGCGATGACGACCGCGCGATCCTTTCCCATTTTCAGCTCGAAAATCGACATCGCAAAAATGAACGGAAGAAAAATAGAGAGGACAAATCTCGTGTCGTTAACGATCGCGTCGTACCAGGCGTACAAGAGCAGATAGATCGCGAAGAACAGAAAACAAAACGCCGCCGCGAATGGCTGCTCCGCGAGCAGCTCACGGCCACGGTGACGTTGCCGCACGACGAAAACCCCCGCCGCGAGAACCAGCGCGACGACGAATTTGTAGTAGCCGATCGCCCGGGCGTTTTGCGTCGCCAGGCGCCTCAGGCCATGGCCCAACCGATACGCGATTTCTCCGATGGAATGTTCGCGCCAGTACTTCTGCGGCGAAGGAAGAAGCTCGGGCGAGAGCTCACGCCATTTGGCGTGGTCGCCATAGCTGCTCAGGAAATCCCAGGCCTCCGACGCAGAATCGCACCACATGACAAAGTTCGAATTCACGTTGTAAAAAAATTGCCCGTAAATTTTTGCGCTCGTTTGGATATAGGGAAAAACGACGGTAAGAAATATCGCGATCACGAGCAGGAGCATCCCCAGAGTCTGCCAGGCTTTGGTCGAACCTGGTTCGCGTCGCCTGCGCCAGCCCCAAAGCATCTGCGCCACAAAAACCGCGATCCAAATTCCGAGCGCCGGCAGCACGGAGGCCTTGGTCAGATGCGCCACGCCCACGGTTGCACCGCTCAAAACGGCCAGCCACCAGCGCGGCGCGATGAGCATTCGGAGGAGCAGGACAAAGGCGCAAAAGCTGACGAAATAATAAAGCACCTCGGTTTGCGCGTGACCGGCGCGATACACAAAGACGCCGAAAGCCGTCGCGCAAAGCAACGCCACTGCATAAAGCGGCGGAAAATATCTGCGGAAAATGAAAAAGAGCACGAGGAGGAGGACGATCGAGAGATTCACGTTGAAGATCTGCGCGCGCGTGAGGAATTCCGTCTCGGTCAGGCCCGGGCGGTAGATGAGAGAAAGGAGAAAAGGGTACACCGGCATGCGATTGCGGTCTGAGACGAAGGCGTAGCCGCTCTCGTGCAATTGCTGCGCATAGGCGAGATACGCGCCCTGATCACCGAAGCTGGTCGGCGTGGACATCCACTTCCGCCGCGCCTGCGCCTCCAGGCCGTAGATTACCAGCACCAGCAACACGATGATTGCGATCCCGCGCCGGCGAAAAAACTGCGTCACGGAGGTTACGGCGTTTGCCAGCCTCGTCGGATCAAGCTCACGGCGATCGCGGCGAGCAAGAGCGAGATCAGTTTCGAGACGCCCCGCATGCCTTGCTGCCCCATCCAGCGAGTAAAATGGCTCGCGTAGCGGAATCCGAATCCAACCAGGAGCAAATTCACGAGCAGGGCCAGGACCGTGAACAGGATCCCCACCGTGTCGACGAGAAGGAGCAGCGCGGTGAGCAAGGCCGGGCCGGCGATCAATGGCATCCCGAGGGGCACGACTCCAAAAGATTCGCCCGCGTACCGGTTGCGCTCGCCCAGATCGAGAAGCTCACGCACCGCAATCCCGAGCAGGATCAATCCGCCGGCAACCTGGAAATCCGAGACCGTGATGCCGAGCATGCGAAAGATTATTTTGCCGAGAAAAATAAACCCGATCGAAACGGCGAGGCTCGTGATCAACCCGAGGGTGCCCTCGTGTTGCCGGCGCTTCGCATCCGCGTTTCCGCCGAGCCCGAGAAAAATCGCGACGAGTCCGATCGGATCGATCGCGACAAAAAGCGGGATGAAAGCGAGGAGGAATTTCTCGAGGTACGGCTGCATCTTATGGCCATTGCATCGCGCGCTCTTTTCCGCAAAGCAACGCAGGATTCCGCTTTACCGGGTTCGGCTTCTCTAAGATGTTTCGATTCCGCTTTTCAAGTCTATGAAAAAACAATTCCTTGCCTCGATTCTTCTCGGCGGCCTCGCGGTCTTCGCGCGGGCCGATGAACTCAAAACCGTCGAGGCTTTCCGCGAAGCCGCCACGAAGGCGAACGCCGTCCTGACGTTGCCGGGCTGGGACCAGACGCCGGAAGCGGTCGAAGCCTCGATGAAAAAAGCCATCGAAACGGCGAATACCACGCTCGATCAAATCGGCGCGCAAGATCCCGCCAAGGTCACTTTCCAGAGCACGATCGTAGCGCTCGACGATCTCGGTTATCAGGCGCGGCTGACGGCGAACAAGGCCACGATCATCAAGGAGACAAACACGTCCGCCGCCATGCGCACGGCCGCGGAAAATGCGGTGAAGCTCTTCCAGGATTGGGCCGTGGGTGTCGACTATCGCGAGGATGTTTACAAGGCGATCAAGGCGTTCGAGAAAACGCAGCCGAAACTGAGCGGCGAAGAGGCCAAGCTATTGAAGGAGACGCTGCGCGATTATCGCCGGGCCGGGCTGGATTTGCCGCCGGAGAAGCGCCGCGAGGTCGAGCAATTGCGCAAGGAGCTTTCGAAACTCGGAACGACTTTCGATTCGAATATCGTCGAAGTGCAGAAGCCGGTTGTGTTCACTAAGGCCGAGCTCGATGGCGTGCCGGAGAGTTTTCTCGCGTCGCCCGGCGTCAAGACCGGCGACGATGCTTTCACGGTAAAGGCGAACGTGACCTGGCAAAACACCGCGGTGATGGAGAACGCGAAAAACGCGGAGGTGCGCAAGCGGCTCTACATCATTCACGACACCATGGCGAAGGAGAAAAACGTTCCGGTCCTGAACCAAATGCTCGGGTTGCGAAACAAGATCGCGCTGCGCCTCGGCTACAAATCGTGGGCCGATTACCAGACCGAAATCAAAATGGCGAAATCCGCCGCCGGCGCCGAAAAATATATCAACGATCTGATCACCGGCAGCCAGCCGAAGTTCGACGCGGAGATCGAAGAGCTGCGCAAGCTGAAGGTGGCGGAGACGAAAGATCCGAAGGCCCGGATCGAGCGCTGGGATGCCTCCTATTACAACAACCAGCTAAAGAAGCAGAAGTACTCCGTCGATACCGAAGCGCTCCGTTCTTATTTCCCTTTCCAGAAAACGCTCGAAGGGATGTTCAACATCTATCAGAGCATCTTCGGCCTGAAGTTTGAAAAAATCGCCGTCCCGCAAAAATGGATCGACGATCTTCAGCTCTACGCCGTGACCGATGCCGCCACGGGCGAACCGCTCGGGATGTTCTATCTCGACATGTTCCCGCGCGAAGGAAAATTCAATCACTTCGCGGAGTTTGAAATCGTCGGCGGCAAGGCGCTCGGTGGTGGCAAGTATCAACGACCGACGGTCGCGTTGCTGTGCAACTTTCCGCCGGCGAACCAGGGCGGCCAATCGCTTCTTACCCACACCGACGTCGAAACTCTCTTCCACGAATTCGGCCACGCCCTGCATACGATAGTGACCCGCGCAAAATTCGCGCGCTTCGCGGGAACCAACGTGCCGGGTGATTTTGTCGAAGCCCCGTCGCAGATGCTGCAGAACTGGGTCTGGGACAAAAAAGTGCTCGATACTTTTGCGGCCGATTATCGCGATCCCGCGAAAAAGATTCCGGCGGAAACTATCGCGAAATTGAAAGAGGCGAAGCTCGCCACGGTTGGCACCTATTACCGGCGTCAGTTTGCCTTTGCCTCGCTCGATCTGGCTTTGCACGCTCCGCATCCCGAAGACCAGCCGTACGATTGCGTCGCGATTTCCAATCCGATCCTCTCGAAGGTCTTCCTGCCGGTCGCGCCGGAAACGACCATGGTCTCCTACTTCGGCCATCTGAATGGGTACGACGCCGGTTACTACGGTTACGCGTGGGCCGATGCGATCGCGGCCGACATGGCGACCGTGTTCGAATCCGCGAAAGATGGATACCTCGACAAGCAGGCGGGCATGCGCCTGCGCCACGATATTTACGAGCCCGGCGACTCGCGCGAGATCACGGAGTCGATCGAGAAATTTCTCGGCCGCAAACAATCGGTGCAGCCGTTCCTGAAGAAGATTGGGATTGGCGGCGCGAAAAAAGAGGGCTCCCTGCCCTCGCAGGAAAGCAAATAGACGTATGATGAAACAGCTCTCTACCTTCGCGATCTACTTTTTCACCGCCGGCGTTTTCCTGTCCGCCGCCGAAGCTCCCTCTGGTCCGTCAAAATCCGCGCTGGACGCCATCACCGCCGCCGATTTGCTGAAGCACATCAAGGTTCTCGCTTCGGATGAATTCGAGGGCCGCGCGCCCGGTTCGAAGGGTGAAGAGCTGTCGGTCAAATACATCACCGAACAATTCAAGGCGCTCGGACTGAAGCCGGGCAATCCAAACGGCACTTACACGCAGGAAGTGCCGCTTGCCGGGATCACGAGCGCGCCGGTCGCTTCCTTTTCGGTCGGCGACAAAAAAATGGAGCTGAAATTTCCGGAGGATTACGTGGCCTCATCGGCGCGACTTCAGGGCGAAGTCAAAGCGGAGAACACCGATGTGGTTTTTGTCGGCTATGGAGTCGTCGCGCCGGAATATGGCTGGGACGATTACAAGGACGTCGATGTCCGCGGGAAAACGATCCTGATGCTGATCAACGATCCCGCGATTCCCGATCCCGCCGATCCGGCGAGGCTCGACCCGAAAATGTTCAAGGGCAGCGCGATGACTTACTACGGCCGCTGGACCTACAAGTACGAAATCGCCGCGCAAAAAGGCGCCGCCGCTGCCGTGATAATTCACGAGACCGTCCCGGCCGCCTATCCGTATTCCGTCGTCCAGACGAGCTGGGCCAAGGAGAATTTCGAGATCGACGCGCCGGACAAGAACATGAACGCCGTTCAAATCCGGTCGTGGATCACGCTCGATGTTGCGAAGAAATTGTTGACCGATAGCGGTCAGGATTTCGATGCCTTGAAGAAAGCCGCGCTGACGAAAGAGTTCCGTCCAATCGCGATCGGCGCGAAAGCGAACTTCGACGTGAAGCAAACGGTTCGCTCCTTCAAGTCGCGCAACGTCGTGGGAAAGATTGAGGGGAGCGACCCGAAATTGAAGGACGAATGGATCATGTATAGCGCGCACTGGGACCATCTCGGCCGCCATGAAGAGCTGAAGGGCGATCAGATTTTCAACGGGGCGGCGGACAATGCATCTGGCGTGGGCGGCCTGATCGAGTTGGCGGCTGGTTACATGAAGCTGAAACCGCCGGCGAAACGCTCCGTCCTTTTCGTGGCGACGACCGCGGAAGAAGCGGGCCTGCTGGGCGCGAAGTTTTACGCGGAGCATCCTCTTTATCCCCTCGAGAAAACGCTGGCCGATATCAACATGGACGGTCTGAGCCTTTGGGGAAAAACCCGCGATATCGAAGACACCAGCTTCGGTAATTCCGATCTGGACGACATGCTCGCGGCCGCGGCCACGCGACAAGGCCGCGTCATGAACCCAAACAGCCAGCCGGAGAAAGGCAGCTTTTATCGCGCCGATCAATTCGAGTTCTCGAAAGTCGGACTGCCGTCGCTTTACACCGCCGCGGGCAAGGATGTGATCGGGAAGCCTCCTGAATTCGGCCAGCAGAAAAAAGACGAGTATGTGGCAAAGCATTATCATCAGCCATCGGACGAAGTTAACCCGGAATGGGATCTATCTGGCGCTGCGGAAGATTTACGGCTGCTCTTTGAAGTCGGCTACCAGGTCGCAAACGGGGAGAAATTTCCGGAGTGGAAACCGGGAACCGAATTCAAGGCGAAGCGGGATGCGATGATGAAGAAATGATGATGATAGACGCCGTCATCCCGAGCCGCGCAGACGGCGAGGGACCTCTCAAGCGGTCTCTCGCTTTCGCGAAACATTGCGCGTCTACGTCATATCGATGGCCGAATATTGTTCGGTGCCGCAGATTGCAGTTGCGAGGTCCCTCGGCGCGCTGCGCCAGCCTCGGGATGACATGCGATTACGCCGCCTAATAATTCGTCGATGAACTTAACTTGTCACCGAAGCTCTGCTTCGAAGTCGCCAATCTGGAAAGGGCGCGGCACCCCTCGGATCGACCCGAACGAAGCAAAGCTTCGCAGATCATCGTCCCGTTCCCAAGCTGGAGCTTGGGAACGAGGGCTCCAAAGGAGCACAACGGATTGAAGAATAAGAATTCCTTTGTGATCCTTTGTGACCGTCGTGTGAGATCTTCATGAACCTGTCTGTTCCAATCATCAGCGTAATCTTCGGCGCGGCGATCCTGCTTTTCGGGCGCAAGCTTTTCTGGCTCTTCGTCGCCGCGCTCGGATTTGCGGTCGGATTGGAAATCGCCGCTTACTTCATGCGCGAGCCGCCGGCCTGGTTGACGTTAGTGGTCGCGCTCGGCTGCGGCCTCGTCGGTGCTTTGCTGGCGATTCTCCTCCAGAAATTAGCGATTGCTGTCGCCGGCTTTATTGCAGGAGGCCGCATCGCCTGGGCGTTAGCGGCGGCGTTTTTCGTGGAGCACGCGCATTATCGCGGAATCACTTTTGTGATCGGCGGAATCCTGGGCGCGCTGCTTCTGCTGGCTCTGTTCGATTGGGTGCTGATTTTGCTTTCCTCGGTCGAGGGCGCGCATTTGATCACCACCGGAGTTGTCCTGCCCGAGAAAGGCTCGCTGGTCCTGTTCATCGCGCTCGCGGTAATCGGCGTAATCGTTCAAGGATCGATGCTGCGCGGATCGCGACGGTCGGGCGACTAATATTGTAGCCGCGCCGCTGTGTCGGGGCGTGATCCCGCGCGGCGACACAGCGCCGCGGCTACAGCGGATTAATGCCGGAAATGACGCACACCGGTAAAAATCATCGCGATGTTGCGATCGTCCGCGGCGGCGATGACTTCATCGTCGCGGACTGAGCCGCCGGGTTGAATCGCACAGGTGGCGCCGGCATCCGCGGCGGCAAGCAAGCCATCCGGAAATGGAAAAAACGCGTCGCTCGCCACCGCGCTTCCTTCGAGCGACAAGCCGGCTTCCCTCGCTTTCCACACGGCAATGCGCGAGGCGTCCACGCGCGACATCTGCCCGGCGCCGATTCCAAGCGTCCGATCCGAAGCGGCGTAGACAATGGCGTTGGACTTCACGTGTTTCACCACGCGCCACCCAAAAATCATCGCCGCCAATTCCTGTTCGGTCGGCTTCCGAATCGTGACCACTTTCGTCGCGAGATCGACGAGTTCACCCGAATCCTTGTCCTGCACGAGCACGCCGCCGACGACCGAGCGAACGTCCTGTTGCGGCTTCTCCGACGCGGCCGGCGCCAGCGCGCGAATCAACCGCAAATTCTTTTTCTTCTGGAACAACGCGCGCGCCTCTGCCTCGAAATCCGGCGCGATGATGACTTCGCTAAAGATTTCTCCGATCGCCTTCGCCAGCGATTCGTTCACGGGACGATTGCAAACAATCACGCCGCCGAAGGGCGCCTGCTTGTCGGTAGCGAACGCTTTCTCCCACGCTTCCCGCAGATCGGGATCGCTGCCCACGCCGCACGGGTTCGTGTGTTTCAGGATCGCCACCGTCGGCTCAGTAAACTCGGCGATCAGGTTCGCGGCCGCGCTGATATCCAGAATATTGTTAAAGGAAAGTTCCTTGCCGTGGAGCTTTTCGAAATGCTTGTCGAAATCGCCGTAGAGCGCGGCGGTTTGATGCGGATTCTCGCCGTAACGAAGACGGGCCGCGAGCGGAAGCGAAACCGAAAACGAAGCGTCCGTGGTTTGCTCCTGATTCAGGAAAGTTCCGATCGCGCGATCGTAATCGGACGTCTTGATGAACGCCTTGATGGCGAGGCGTTCGCGCAACTTCAAGGTGGTTTCGCCGTCATGATCGCGCAGTGTTTCCAACACCGTGTCGTAATCGGCGGGATCGACTACGACCGTGACCGATTCATAATTCTTCGCCGCACTCCGGATCATGGAAGGCCCGCCGATGTCGATTTGCTCGATCGCTTCCGCAAGCGTGACATCCGGCCTGGCGATCGTGGCTTCGAATGGGTAGAGGTTTACCACCACGAGATCGATCGGCTGGAAGCCGCACTCTTTCGCCTGCTGTTCGTGCAGCGGATTGCCGCGTTTAAAGAGCAAGCCGCCGTGCACGCGCGGATGGAGCGTCTTGACGCGGCCTTCGAGGACTTCAGGAAAATCGGTGAAGCTGGAAATGTCGCGCACAGGCACGCCTTCCTTGCGGAGCAGCTCCGCCGTCCCGCCGGTGGAAATGATATCGACGCCTTGTTTCTCAAGCGCCCGCGCGAAAGCCGCCACGCCTTTTTTGTCGGAAACCGAGATAAGGGCGCGGGTGATTTTCATCGTTGAAGCGTTGAACTGATATCGCTTTAACGCTGCAACATTTTAACGCTTCATCGCGATCGCGTCAGCGATCGAGCACCACGTTTTTCGCCATCGGATAGAGAACGGGGCAGCAGCCGATGGTTTCGCAAAAGGCTTTGCTGAAATGGCTGAGGCTGGCGTAACCGACTTCCGTCGCCGCCTCAGTCACGTTGTACCTTCCGCTCCGCAAAAGTTCAGCGGCGCGTTCCATGCGCAATTTGCGCAGGTATTGCGGAATGGTGAGGCCGACTTCCCGCGAGAAACTGCGGCTCAGATAAAACGGGCTGCAGCCGACTTCGCGGCCGAGCATTTCGAGCGTCGCCGGCTGCGCAAGATTGCGCGCGAGCAATTCCTTCGTCCGCGCCACGCGATCGCGCGCGACCCGCTTTTGGCGCATGCAAAAGAGCTCCGGATTTTTTGGCGTGAAAAGAAAATGCGCCATGAGCTCGAGCGCCTTGCTCTGATACCAGAGGCTCTGCGCGGATTTGGAAACCGGCGGCTGGGCGAGACTCGTAACGACGTGATGCTGTTCGGCAGACATCGGACGGGCCGTCGAGACGATCGATCTTTCCTTGCCGGCGAAAACCGCGGCACGCAATTGTGGATCCATGTCCGCTTCGCAATCGGCGAGCTGCCTTTGCAATTGCTCGCGCGAAAACTCCAGAGTGACGAACTGATGATGGTCACCGGCGTGGCGCGAGGCCCGCAACGGCTCGTCGGTCAGCGCGTAATAACCGGCGCTGCCCGGAACGTAATCGGCCTGCGACCGGGCCCCGACAGCGCCGCGGCCTTCCACGTTGAGACAGAATTCGACGCTGCGCGGGTGAAAGCTCAACCCCCAATCGAGCGAACGCTCCGTCCGGAAATCGTGCCACTCCAGGCTGACGCCGAGGCGATCGAAGTCGCCGTACAATTGCCGCCAGCCTTGGGGAACAGCGCGCCAGGCGCCCTGCTCCGCCGCAGCTTCATCGATGGAAAGCATCGCGCGAACTTTACGGGTGTTGGCGGCGCGAATGCAAGTCAGGTTTGGCCTCGACTAAAGCGGCGCGATCCCAATTTCCGAGGGTTGAGGCCGCATCGTAAGTGGTGCGGGCGAAATCGAGTAGAGCCCGATCGGGCGACGCCGCCTGCCGGACCGCGTCGTAAGGAAGCACGAATTCCTTGAGCTGCGCATTATAGCTCGCGGCGGCCGGTTGCACTTTCGCTTCCGGAAATCCCTTCGGCTCCGGATAGGCGTACGAATAAAAAATCGGCTCGGGCATCATTTCGTTTCCGGGCCAGAAACCGAGGCTGCTCACTTCGTGTGAGTACGCTTCGCGGGTGATGGCATCGGGCAAATGCGGAACGCCGCCCGGATGCTTCGGCGCGTGCCGGCCGGAGAACCGGGTCACGGCCAGATCGAAGCTGCCCCAGAAAAAATGGACCGGGCTGCATTTGCCGCAGAACTCCGACCGAAATTCCTTGAAAACGCGATCGCTCTGCAAGAGGACACGCCAGAAACGGTTCGCGTAATCGGAATCGTAAGCGGAATCCTTTTCGTTTTGCTCGAAGGAAATCGCGGGATCGACTTCGTTCGGCGACGTATTGATCTCAATTGGTATCTCCAGTTCGCGGAGCGCGTCCATCACTTCGCGATAAAATGTCGCGACCGATTTCGGAGCGAGCTTGATATTTTTCCTGATCCCCTCGCCCGTTTGCATGCGCAGGACGTGATCGACAAAATCGAAATCGATCTGGAGCACGCGTGCGCCAAAAAAAATGGGCGAAGTCGTCAGCCCGCGCGCAGTGAGGTAGAGCGTGACGTGCCAGGAATGGTTGGTCCACGGCGTCAGCGAAAGCCGGATCTTGCCGACGATCTGCGTCCACATATGGAGCGTGGGGGCCGTCTCCTTCCATTCGTTGAAAGGGAGTGCGGGCCAAATTTCGCCCACGGATTCGCTCGCGCTCTTCATGTTCGTTTCAGAATAAGCCTCAAGGAGGGG
>JBEEHT010000024.1:0-18141 GCA_041167545.1 Verrucomicrobiota bacterium | reverse complement strand
CATCCCGAGCCGCGCTGTCGGCGTGGGACCTCACAGGCGCGGGGCTGAATCCTTGCGGGAAAGCCACGCCGTTCGTGGAAGCGACCTGGGGAAAGCGCAGGCTAATCCGCATTTCAGATGTGAGGTCCCTCGCCGTATGAGCGGCTCGGGATTTCAAATATGTAGCAGCGCAAGCCTAACAACTCGCCATAATTCGCCTGCGCCATTGCGGTGCAGCGCGCCAGAATATCTGAGGCCGTATCCAGTTCCATGAGCTCGCCGACGAGCTTCTGACACTCGTCCTGCGAAAGACTTTGGACCGCGCGCTTTACCCGCGGAACCAGCGACGCGCCCACGCTCAACTCGTCCATTCCCAAGCCGAGCAGCAACGGCACCATCGTAAGGTCGCCCGCCATTTCGCCGCAAACCCCTACCCAGATGTTGTTCGCGCGCGCGGCATCCGCGACCATCTTCAGCAGGCGCAACACCGCCGGATGCGTCGGCTCATACAAATGCGCAACCCGCTCATTCACCCGGTCCACCGCGATCGCGTATTGGATGAGATCGTTCGTGCCGATGCTAAAGAAATCGATCTCGCGTCCCAGTCGCTCCGCGCACATGGCGGCGCTCGGGATTTCGATCATCGCGCCCACTTCGGTCCCCTCATCGAAGGCATGCCCTTCCCGCGCGAGCTCCGTTTTGCATTCCTCGAGAACGCTGAGCGCGCGGCGTAATTCCTCCAACCCGGAGATCATCGGGAACATGATTTTCACATTGCCGACGGCGCTCGCCCGCATGATTCCGCGCAACTGCTGTTTGAAAATGTCCAGATGCTCGAGGCAAAACCGGATGGCGCGATGGCCCATGAAAGGATTCATCTCGTCGCCCGCGTCGAGCGCGCCGGCCACTTTGTCGCCGCCGAGATCGAAGGTTCGAATAATCAGCGGATGCGGCTGCACCTGCTCAGCGACCTTGCGGTAAGTCTCGTACTGTTCCTCCTCGCTCGGCAGGGTCGTGCGGTTGAGATAAAGAAATTCGGTGCGGTAAAGGCCGATCCCTTCCGCGCCGTTTTTTGGCGCCGCTTCCACTTCATCCGGCAGCTCGATGTTCGCCGAAAGAACAATGTGCCGGCCGTCGCGCGTGATCGATTTCGTCTCGCGCAGCCCGGTCAACTGCTCGTCGACCAGGACTTTCTTGTGCTCCAACTCGCCGTAATGCCAGAGCGTGTCCGGCGTTGGATCGAGAATCAGGAGGCCGTTGTAACCATCGAGCAGGACCACTTGACCGGTCTCCAGCTTTTCCGTCACATCGTGCAATCCGACCACCGCCGGAATGCCGAGCGACCGCGACATGATCGCGGTATGCGACGTTCGGCTGCCTAGATCCGTAGCGAGGCCGAGAACAACTTCGCGGTTCATCGTGGCCGTGTCTGACGGCGTGATGTTGTGCGCAAGGAGGATGTGTTGCTCGGTCAGCGCCAGGAAATCCTTCGGCGCTTTGCCCTGGAGATTCCGCACCACGCGACGGGTCACGTCCTGGATATCGAGCGCGCGTTCGCGCAGATAAGGATCGTCGATCTTGCTCAGGGTATCCGCATAATGTTTGGCCACTTCCTGGAAGACGAACTCGACATTGCAGAGGTCGGTTTGCAGTTTGCGCAGGACCTCATCGATCAACGTCCGATCTTCCACGACGAGCAGGTGCGCGTCGAAAATGCCCGCGTCTTTCGCGCCGATCGATTCCGCGATGCGCTCCTGCATCTCGAGAATTTGCGAGCGCGTTTGGATCAACGCGGTCTCGAAGCGCCCGATCTCGTCCGGGATCTGCGACGGCTCGATGCGATGGCGTGTGACATCGTCCCCGTCGTCGCGCACGACATGGATTCTCCCCCGGGCGATGCCGGGAGATACCCCGACGCCCTGGAAGCGTCTCTCCTGTATTGCGTCAGCGCCGCTCATCAGGAGAGAGTAGCGCGGCTGTCAATCCTCGTTGAATTTTTTCTGGATCAATTCTTCCAGTTCTTCCATCACCTTGTCCGCGTCCGGACCTTCGCAGCGGATGAGGAGCTTGGACCCCTGCCCCGCCGCCAGCATCATCAGGCCCATGATGCTCTTGCCGTTGATCTGCTCGCCTTCCTTTTCCACCCAAACCTCGGAGCGATACCGGCTCGAAATCCGGACGAACATCGCCGCCGGACGCGCGTGCAAACCGAGCCGGTTGATGATCGTGATTTCCTTCTCGATCTTCTGTCCGCCGGTTGCCGCCGATCTCCGATTCAAAAGCCCCATTACGTTTTCTTCGTCTCCATTAAATCGAGCAGCTTGTCGTTAAATTCCACTGCGCTGTTGCGTCCCAGACCTTTCAGCTTTTGATCCATCGCCGCAACCTCGATTAGTCGAGCAATGTCGCGTCCCGGCCGAACCGGAATCGTGATGTGCGGCACCTGCAATTTCAGGATCTCGTAAAATTCCTGGTCGAGCCCAATGCGATCTACCTCCTGGATTTCCTGCCAATCCTGCAACGTCACCACCAGATCGAGCCGCTTCTCGATTCGAATGCTGCCGATCCCGAAGATGGAGGCGACGTTGATGATGCCAATCCCGCGCACTTCCATGTGGTAACGCGTGAGGTCAGGCGCGGTCGCCATTAGCTCGCGGCCTTCGAGCGATTTCACCCGCGTCACGTCGTCGGCCACCAGGCTGTAACCGCGCTCGATCAGCCCCAACACGCATTCGCTTTTCCCGATGCCGCTCTGGCCGCGGATCAGGACGCCGACGCCCAGAATGTCCACCATGCTCCCGAACTCCGTCACCGTCGGCGAGAAATCGACTTCCATGGCAATGGTCGCCGCATTGATGAACCGCATCGTCACCAGCGGCGTCCGAAAAACCGCCACCTGCTCCTGTTCCGCCACCGCCATCAGCTCGGGATCGAGGTGCGCGCCGCGCGAAGTCACCAGGCAGGGAATTTTCTGCGCGCACAAACCGCGGAAACGATTCACTCGCGTCTTCGGCCCGAGGCTTTTCAGATACGACTGCTCGGCAGCCCCGAGGACCTGGACGCGTTTTTCCGCGAAGTAATTGTAGAAGCCGGAGAGCGCGAGGCCCGGGCGGTTAATGGTCGGCTCGCGGATCTTGCGATGAAAACCGACCCGCTTGCCTTCGAGCCGCAGCTGCAGCTTCGCCGCATGCGCGCGATAAAAACTTTCGACCGTGACAACGGGGATATTCTTGCGCTGATCGCTGCCGGAAGTGATCGCCTGGCTTGTGACTTTGTCGGACATCGCCACTCTCCTTTATCGCGATAAGGAATGAATTTCCACCGTTGATCGCCACCGTTTGTCCGCAAACGTCGCACCTACCCCCTCGTTCCCAAGCTCCAGCTTGGCAACGCGCTTGTCTTCGAAGCTCTGCTTCGCCAGCGTAATTCAAAAATGCGCAGCCGCTACCTCATCCACGAACCCGACCGTGCGCACTTCGTAACATCGACAATTGTCGAATGGCTCCCTGTCTTCACCTCGGCGGCGTGCTGCGACATTCTGGTAAACTCCTTGCGACACTGCCGTGAACACAAAATGCTAAAAATCTACGCCTGGGTGATACTGGATAATCACTTCCACGCGATCCTTGCCGCCCCCGACCTCTCAGCAGTTCTGCGCGATCTGAAAAGCTTCACGGCACGAGAACTTCTCCGACAACTCGAGATCGAGGGCCGTACCTGGCTGCTCGATCAGCTTCGTTACCGGCGCGCCCCGCACAAACCGAACGAGTATCAAGTCTGGCAGGAGGGCTCGCATCCGCAGGTCATTGCGGATGACGCGATGATGCGGCAGAAGCTCGAGTATCTGCATAATAACCCGGTCAAGCGCCGATGGGTGACCGCGCCGGAGCATTGGTGTTATTCCTCGGCCCACGAGTGGCTCGGCGGCGCGGAGCCAATGTTGCGATGTGATGCGTGGCTTTAGCGACGCGGGCAAAGCAGAGCTTTGAAGAAAAGTGCGTTCCCAAGCTGGAGCTTGGGAACGAGGGGTGGCGTGAGACTGGAGCTTGGCGAGGGCGGAATGGACCGAGTGCGCCGCAGCGACGCTTGATCTAATTGATTTTGATCAGCTCGATATCGAACACGAGATCGCCATAGATCGGTCCGTTGCCGGCATAGGCGAGGCTTTCGGGAATCCAGAAACGCCGCTTCTCGCCTTCGACCATTAGTTGAACTCCCTCGGTCCAACCGGGGATCACGCGATTGAGCGGGAAGGTTGCCGGCTTTCCGTTCACCACCGAGCTATCGAATAGTTTCCCGTCCGTCGTCCAACCGGAATAATGCACCGTGACCGAGCTGGTGGCAGTCGGATGACGTCCGCCGGCTCCCGGCTTGAGGATCTTGTAGCTTAGACCGCTCTCCGTGCGTTTTGCATCTGCGGGCGGCCGCTTCACATCTTCCGGCGGTTTCTTCGGATCGAAGGGCGTCTCTCCCGGCATTGGCGCGGTGAACGAAATCAGCTCGACATCAAAAACCAGCATGCCGGCAGGCCGGCCCGCTTTTCCTTTGTAAGCCAGCTCTTCCGGAATCCAAAAACGTCGCTTCTCGCCGGCCACCATCAATTGCACGCCCTCCGTCCAACCGGCGATGACGCGATCAAGAGGAAACGTCACGGGCTTGCCGCCCGCGAGCGAGCTGTCGAACATTTTGCCGTCTGTCGTCCAGCCTGTGTAATGCACGGTGACCAAATCGGTCTTCGTCGGATGCGTCGTGCCCTTGCCCGGCGCGAGCACTTTCGAAGCAAGGCCCGATGCCGTTTTCTCCGCATCGGCCGGCGGAGCGGCGACGTCATCGGGCGTCACAGTATTCGGTCCGGCAGAAACACCGCAAACCATCAGCGCGGAAACCAGCAGAACATTCTTGAACATCGCGTTTAATTCGCCGTCGGCTCGATCAAACCGAAATCGCCGCTTTTCCGGCGGTAGAGGACATTGACCCGGGCGCTGCGCGCATTCAGGAAGACCAGAAATTGCCGGTGCGACATTTCCAGTTGCAGCACCGCTTCATCCACGAACATCGGTTTCACCGGAACACGCTCGGTGCTCACGACCGCGTGCACGTGATGTTCGTCCTCTTCGGTCGGCTCGGAATGGAGCACCTGCTCCTCGAGATGCTGCACGATATCTTTTCGCGGCCGATGTTTGCGCATGAGCCGCGTCTTATACTTCCGCATCTGCCGCGCGACCTTGTCCGCGACGGCGTCGATCGCGGCATACATGTCGTTGGTTTCTTCGCAGGCTTCGATGGTGATGTGATTCGAACAGACGAGCACGACTTCCGCGGAGTGCCGGTATTTCTCCACCTCCAGGATCACGTGCGCTTCGATGATCTTCGGATAATCGAGATGCAGGCCTTCGATTTTCCGCGTGACGTAATCGCTGATCGCGTCGGTGATCTGGAGATGGCGGCCGGTGACTTTGACGTGCGGGTGAGCGTTGTTCGATATCACTGCTGTTCCTTTCGCTGCTTACATTTGAAAACGCTCGCCGAGATAGAGCTGGCGGCTGATCGGATCGTTGATCAGAAAATCTTTCGTGCCTTCGCTCTCGACGCGCCCTTCGAAAATGAGATAGGCGCGGTCCACGATCGAGAGCGTCTCGCGGACGTTGTGGTCGGTGATGAGAATGGCGAGGCCGGATTTGCGAAGATTGACCACGATCTGCTGGACATCGTAAACCGCGATCGGATCGACGCCGCTAAACGGCTCGTCGAGCATGAGCAGACTCGGCTCGGTTACGAGCGAGCGCGCAATGGTGAGCCGTCGTTTTTCGCCGCCGCTTAACGTGATCGCAGTGTTCTTGGCGATCCGCTCGATCCCGAACTGGTGGAGCAAATGATCGCAACGCTGCCGGCGTTCGTACTTGTTCAGCGGCAGCGTTTCGAGAATCGCCATGATGTTTTGCTCCACCGTCATCTTGCGAAAGATCGATTCCTCCTGCGGCAGATAACCCATGCCGAGCCGCGCGCGCTTGTACATCGGATACTTCGTCACATCGCGTCCGGAGAAGATGACGCGCCCGCTGTTCGGCCTGACGAGTCCCACGATCATGTAAAAGCTGGTCGTTTTGCCCGCGCCGTTCGGACCGAGCAAGCCCACGATCTCGCCGGCGCGCACCTTGATGTCGATGCCGTTTACCACCGCCCGCCCGCCATAGATTTTCACCAGCTGCTCGGTGGAAAGGACGAATTCCTGCCCCTCCGGTTTCGTGGCGGGCGCAGCGGCCGGAGAGTTGGGCGCGGTTTGGCTGATCACGGTGTGGGCGACGCCTCGGGTTTCGGCGCCTGTCGGATTTCCGTCCGGCTCGGGCCGGTCGTTTGCAGTTGGCCGGCCTCGTTCAGAACCATCACGGTATCGGGACTGGTCGCGATATGAGTGTTCAGACCTTGCTGCACCCGCGGGTTTCCGGTCAGCTCGAAATTGCCGTTCTTCGCCGTGTAAACGGCCTTGTCCGAGCGCCCCACCATTCGGCTCGGTTCTCCGCCTTCAGTCGCAGGCCTGTCTCGCACGACCCCCACGTTGCCCTCGACGACCGCCTTTTCCAAGCCGTCGCTTTGCTTGCTGGCGATGTAGATCGTCAACTTGTCCCCTTGAATCTGGAACCGCGGATCGATCACGATAATGTGTCCGGTGAAAACGCCGAACGATTTCGTCGAATCGAAAACCGCTTCATCCGCATAAATTTCTGTGATGATCTGTTCCCCTGGAGCCACGGCCTTCTTCTCCTTCTTCTTTTCCGCAGGACTCTTTTCCGGCGAGACTTTTACGTCGGCGGGCGTCTCGGCCGGAGTTTTCTCAACCGGTTTTGCCGGCGGTCGCGAAGAGAGGGTCGCCGGCGCGGAACCCTGGCCGTGAACGATTCCGGCCATGACCGCGAAGCAGAGCACTGAGCAAACACCGCCAAGTTTTCTCATCAGCGCTCATTCCCGGGAGTTCGGGCCTTGCCATGCACCACCATCTTCACATTCCCCGCCAGCGTACCTTTTCGCGTGAGCATTTCGAACTTCATCTTGTCACCGGAAATTTCGAAGTCGGAACGTTTCACCGTCGTTCGCTCGACGGAGTTGAGCACCTGCGTTTTCAGATTGAACACTGAAGTTTTCATGATGATTTCCAGGTCGGGCGTCTGGGTTTCCGGCAGGAAAGTAGTGAATTTCACTCCCTGAAACTCGATGTTCTCATCATCGAGTCGCTTCGTGACGCCGGCCACGAGTTTTCCCCGCATCCGTCCCTGAAGATCGAAGTCGGGAAGAACAAGCCCCTTGGCATCGTGCCCCGCCGCGATGGGCACGTTAGTCACTCCTTCCCCCGGTTTTGGGCGCTCTTTCGCCTTCGCTTTCGGGCTCGCGGAGCCCGCTGGCGTTGCGCTCTTGTCCGCCGCGATGGCGGCACAAGTCAGCAGGGCGAGGACTAAAAAAGCGGAGGACGCGCGCGCGAAACCGGCGCGACCGCTACGAAACGGCAGCATGAATAGCTTTTAACATGCGGAGATGCTTCGGCAACTGCTTTAGCGGAATCTGATTCGGTCCATCCGATAAAGCGCGCGCCGGATTCTCGTGCACCTCCATGAAGATCCCATCGCAGCCTGCGGCCATCGCCGCCCGGGCGAGTACGGGAGCGAGCGCGGCATCGCCAGAAGTGGAATCGCCGGCGCCGCCGGGCCTTTGCACGGAATGGGTCGCATCGAAAATGACGCGGTAACCGGCTTCCCTCATCCAATGGAGCGACCGGAAATCGGCGACGAGATTATTGTAGCCAAAAGTGGTCCCGCGCTCGGTGAAGACGAACTTGTCGTTGCCGAACGCGGAAAGTTTTTCGGCGATATTTTTTACATCCCACGGCGCGAGGAACTGGCCTTTCTTGACGTTGAGCACGCGACCGGTTTCCGCGGCGGCCTGGAGCAGGTCGGTTTGCCGGCAGAGGAACGCAGGAATCTGGAGAACATCGATGACATGACCCGCGATCTCCGCTTCCGCCGGCGAATGGACATCGGTCGTGACCGGGATTTTCAATTCCGCGCCGATCCCAGCGAGGATTTCGCAGCCTTCCTCGACCCCAATTCCGCGATAGGAACGGACCGAGGTGCGGTTCGCCTTGTCGTAGGACGCCTTGAAAATGAACGGGACCGATTCGGCCTTGCAGATTTCCGCGATCCGGCGCGCTATGCGCCAGACAAACTTTTCCGACTCAATCACGCACGGGCCAAGAATGAAAACCGGACGGCCGCCACCAATGGTGACGGAGCGGATCTTGAGCGGCTTCGGTTTCACGACGGGAGACGATCAATCATAAAGGCAGCTCACACAACGGCCACAAAGGACACAAAGTATTCTTGGAAATTCTTCCTACCGTTGTGTTCCTTTGTGCCCTTCGTGTGAGGCTTTCTGGATGAGGTCGTAGATCGCGAACGGCAGATAGAGCACGAAGAAGAAAGTGAGCGCGAGCAGATGCATCTGCAAAATGTAAACCGCGCGATGGTCCGACAGAAAATCCAGGAGCGAAGCCGCCTCCGGTTTGTGCAGGAGGTAACCGTAGTTCACGCCCGTGATCAGATCGACCATGATGGTGACCACAAAATAAACCTCCGACCACGCAAACGTCCGCCAGATGGAACTGAAATGCGGACGGAATTTTCTCATGATCATGATAAAGGCGATTCCGATCACGATCCCGGAATGGCCGACGAAGAAACTCAGGAAACGAATATCGGGAAACGCGTACTTCAGATCGGGCGTGATGATCGCCTGGGCCGTTCCGCCGATTCCCCAAAAATAGGAGACCTCCAGCCAGCGTTCGCGGCCGGTCAGCAAGGCCACGATGATGGCGATCATCGCCCAATCGCAAAGTTGAAATGGAAGCGCCTTTTCCCAGGATAATCCGACCGTTGACGCGAGGTAAATTTCGTAGCCGAGATAGTTGACCAGCAGCAATACCGCCAGGAGCCGGGCCACGACCCGCTCGCAGCGCGGCCAGCGCGTTTTGCGCACAAACGCCGCCAATATAAATGGCAGCGCAATCGTGAGGACAATGACAACGAGATGCGCCAGACCAAAAGGCCGAAAGAGGTGTTCTGTGTCCTGCACTCCTATCGAATTACCCAGAGATTGCACGGGATCACGTCACTTACCCATTCGAGGCGGGTCGGAAGACCAGCCGTCTCCGGATCGTCCGGCACCACCAGCATCGTTGCCTCAACCGATTGAACGAAATCCAGCACCGCATAGCCGGTGTTGCCGCGAATGCATCGCGCTTCGATTGGGACATCCGTCGGACCCGCCGAATCGATGAATTGTTCGAGCGCGGCTTCCTCCTCTTCCAAAGTGCGGGCGCCTTCCCTCCCCGCTTCGGCCGGTTCGTTCCGCGCTTTCGCCCGGGCTTCATCGAAGGTCGTGTAAAGGCGGACCACGAAAAGTTTTTCGCAGTCCTCGAGCGCCGCGAGCCGCAACGCCTTGTGCAACGCCGCCCGGCCGTGATCGGAGTGTTCCGCCAGCAAGACGATACGACAGAGCGGCTCCGGTTCCTGCTCGGGCTTGGTGAAGAGGATAACCGAGCAGGTGGCGTCCCGCACCAGACGACGCGCGACGTTGCCGAGAAATTGACGGAGCACCGCTTCTTTCTCCAAAGCGCCGGCTACGATCAGGTCGATCCCGTTTTCGCTCGCCACCTCCAGGATCGCCGTGGCCGGATCTTCTCCTTGGTGATAATGAATGATCGATTCCGCGGGAAGATCCAATGCGAGAAAAGCAGTGTTGAACTTGCTGATCGTGGTCTCGTCCCGTTCGCCCACATAAATCAATTGCAGTTCCGAGCAAAGACGATCCCGGACGCGTTTGGCTTCCGCCAGCACCTGAAGAAAGCGCGGCGAAAAAGTGCTGGCGACGGCGACGGTCCGGTAAGGTGGATCGATCATGGTTCGCGCCGCTATTGTGTGAGCATTGGCCGCGCTCGGCAACTCGCATTCGGAGTTGGACGTTCGCCATTCGTCATTCGACATTCGAACTTCCATGATTCGACGCGCGATTTATCCCGGCAGCTTCGATCCCGTGACCAACGGTCACCTCGACGTGATCGATCGCGCCCGGAAACTTTTCGACGAAGTGATCGTGGCGGTGGCGCATAACGACCAAAAGAATCCGCTCTTTACGCTCGAAGAACGACTGGACCTCCTTCAGGCCACCATCGGCAGATTCAAGAATGTCGAGATCGCGCCGTTGGACGGTTTGCTGGTCGACTTCGCCATCGCGCGGAAAGCCACCGCGGTCATCCGGGGCCTGCGCGCCATCTCGGATTTTGAGTTCGAATTCCAGATGGCCCTGATGAATCGGAAGCTCGAAGCGACGGTCGAAACGATTTTCCTGATGCCGAAGGAGGAATACACTTATCTCAGCTCGCGCATCGTAAAAGAAATCGCGCGCCTCGGCGGCGACGTGGCCGATTTCGTCCCGGCCCGGGTGGCGAAGGCATTGCGAGCAAGACTCCAACAATGAAGGTCCATCTCCGGCAAATTCAGGCGGACGGTTTGCATCTCGAAGGCGAGGAGGAATGCGCGATTCCCGATCTCGCGGCGGAGGGCGTCGTCTGCACCGGCCCGCTCCGTTATTCGCTCGACCTCGGCGTTTCCGAAGGAGCGTTGTGGGTAACGGGGACGCTGGCGCAACCGGTCGAGCTGAAATGCGTGCGTTGCCTCGAGCCGTTTGCCTTCGATATCACGGTGAAGGCTTTTTCGATTCATCAGGAATTGACCGGGCCGGAAGTGATCGATCTCGCGCCTTACGTTCGCGAAGATATCCTGTTGAATCTGCCGGCCCATCCTCATTGCGATCGCGAAGGCGGCCGGAAATGTCCCGCCGCCACCGCGCCGGCCTCCGACGCGACAGCGACCGAAGACGTCATCAAGGCGCAGCCCGATTGGAGTGCGCTGGATAAGCTGAAGTTGTAGCTGCCGCTGTCTCAGCCGCAGATCGGGTTCCGGGAAAACGCGCGAACTCCCTGTCGCCAGAGACGGCGGCAGCTACAACAGTTGTCTTTTCCGGATTTCCTGCTTTCCTGTTTGCCCTTATGGGAGTTCCCAAACGCAAAACTTCGAAGATGCGCCTGCGCACGCGCAAAGCATCCCATCGCTGGCAGCCTCCCCAGCTTAATAAATGCACCCAATGCGGCAGCACCGTCGCATCGCACACGGCTTGTCCCTCTTGCGGTTATTACAAAGGCCGGCAGGTTTTGAGCGTGGGGGCGTAATCGGTTGAAGCGTTAAAGCGTTAAGGGTTGAAGCGAAAGACCCGCTGCAACGCTTTAACCCTTCAACCCTTCAACGTTTTTTGATTTTGCATTCACACCCCGAAATCCGCAAAATCCCGCTCCGATGAAAATCGCTCTGGATGCCATGGGCGGCGATTTCGGTCCGCCCCATATCGTCGGCGGCGCCGTGCTGGCTCTGCAGGAGTACCCCCACATCAACAAGCTCTTCCTCGTCGGCGATACTCCGAAAATCGAAGCGGAGCTCAAGAAACACGGCTGCAACGACCGCCGCATCGAGATTGTTCACGCGACCCAGGTGGTGGAGATGAAGGACAGCGCGATCGATGCGGTCCGGCGCAAAAAAGATTCGTCGGTCAGCCGCGCCGTCGATCTCGTCAAAAAAGGGGAGGCGGCGGCGATCGTGAGCGCAGGGCACACCGGCGCGGCCGTCGCAGCCACGACAATAAAATTGCGCACCCTTCCGGGAATCGATCGGCCGGGCATTGCCGCCATCATCCCATCAGAGACGAACATTTTTGTCTTGATCGATGCCGGCGCGAACAGCGATGCGAAGCCCGAACATCTCCTCCAATATGCCGTCATGGGCTCGGTCTATTCGCGCCACGTCCTGGGCTACAGCAATCCTTGTGTCGGACTCATGTCGATCGGCGGCGAGGACGTCAAAGGTTCGGAGCTGACGAAAGAAGTTTTCAAGATGTTGAAGCAGAGCTCGCTGAATTTCCGCGGCAATGTGGAAGGACACGATCTCTTCGACGACCCGGTCGAGGTGGTGGTGTGCGATGGTTTTGTCGGCAACGTGATTTTGAAAACGTGTGAGTCCGTGGCCGGCGCGGTTTTCAACTGGCTCAAGCACGAGCTAACGCAAACCAAGGTGCGCATGGCCGGCGCTTTTCTCGCCCGGAATGCGTTTCGCACGATCAAGAAAAAACTGAACTACGAAGAATACGGCGGAATGCCGTTGCTGGGGGTAAACGGGATTTGTATCATCGCGCACGGAGCGAGCACGCCGCTCGCGATCAAGAACGCGTTGCGGGTGGCGGCCGAATCGATTGAACAGCAGGTGAACCCGCATATCGTCGAGGAGATCCGCCGTTATCATGAAACGACAACCCCGCTCGAGCCCGCGCTCCGGTAAGCCGCGTCGCACGGTTTCCATCATCGGCACCGGCAGTTATGTGCCGGAAAAAATTCTGAGCAATGCCGACCTCAGCAAGATGGTCGACACCAGCGACGAGTGGATCACCACCCGGACCGGGATCAAGGAGCGCCGCATCGCCGCGAAGGATGAATTCACGAGCGATATGGCCACCAAAGCCGCGCTCGCCGCCATCGAGCAGGCTGGAATTTCGCCGAAGGAAATCGACCTTATTCTTCTCGCGACCGCAACGCCGGACATGCTGTTTCCGGCGACGGCCTGTCTGGTTCAGAAAAATATCGGCGCCACCAATGCTGCCTGCCTGGATATTTCCGCTGCGTGCGCCGGTTTTCTTTTCGGAGTCGATATCGCGCACCAGTTTATCACTTCGCACACGCACGAAACCGTCCTGGTTATTGGAGCGGAAAAACTCAGCTCCATTACGAATTGGACCGATCGCAACACCTGCGTTCTCTTCGGCGACGGCGCGGGAGCGGCGATTTTGAAGCATCGCGGCGGCACTCACGGAGTCATCGCCACCCACGTCGGGAGCGACGGGAACTACGCCGATATTCTTTTCATGCCGGGAGGGGGCTGCCGCACCCCGATCACGAAGGAAAACGCGGACCAGAATCTTTCCACCATCCACATGTCGGGCAAGGATGTTTACAAGCAGGCGGTGATCGCCATGATGAGCGCGTCGAAAAAGGTGCTCGAACAGGCCGGTCTCACCATCGACGACATCGCGTGCGTCATCCCGCATCAGGCGAACGTCCGAATCATCGAGGCCATTGCCGATCGATTGGGAATTTCGCGCGATCATTTCTTCGTGAATCTCGATCGCTACGGAAATACCTCGGCCGCGGCCGTGGCCATCGCGCTCGATGAAGCGAATCGCACCGGACGAATCAAGGCCGGCGATTATATCCTGATGGTCGTCTTCGGCGGCGGACTCACGTGGGCCAGCACGGTGATCGAATGGTGATTATTGTAGGGCTTCTCACAAGAACGCCCTACAACTAAAATGCTGATCGAAACTCACGCCCACCTCGATTATCCGGATTTCGCCCCCGATTTCGATGAGGTGCTTCGCCGCGCAACGGACGCAGGCGTGACACGGATCATCACCATCGGCACTTCGGTCGCGAGCAGCCGGCGCGCAGTCGAGCTCGCCGAAACCTATCCGAATATTTATGCGGTGATTGGGGTTCACCCGACGACGGCCGACGATTCGGAAGAGGACGTGATCACGCCGCTGCGGGAGTTGGCGGCGAGCAAGCGCGTGGTCGCGATCGGCGAAACCGGTCTGGATTATCATCGGCTGCCGAGCGTGGAATTGTCCAAGGAACGCAAGACGCAGGTGTTTGCGAAGGCCCTGCAAAGTTCGACCGAAGAAGAGCTCGAGGCCGAGATTCATGATGGAGCTTACAAAGCGAATCAGGCCAGCCTTTTTGAGCAGCAACTCGATCTCGCCGCGGAGCTCGGGCTGAATGTCGTCATTCATCAGCGCGATGCGTGGGACGATACGCTCGAGATCATGCGCCCGTATGCAGGCAAACTGCGTGGGGTCTTTCATTGCTTCGGTGGAACTCGCGAGCAGGCGGATGAAGTTCTCGCGCTCGGGCATCTGGTTTCGTTTACCGGCATTGTCACTTTCAAGAACGGCGCGGCGGTGCGCGAGCTCGCGGCTCACTTGTCGTTAGGCGATTTCATGGTTGAAACCGATTGCCCGTATCTGGCGCCGGTCCCGTTCCGAGGGAAACGTTGCGAGCCGGCGCACACCCGGCTGGTGGCGGACTCGATCGCCGCCGCGCGCGGGATCAGCGTCGAAGAACTGGCGCACGCGACAACCACAACCGCCGAAAGTTTTTTCCGATTCATCCGATGAGGTCACACCTGACCCGCATTTTCCTCGCAGGCATCGCGCTGATGGTGAGCTCCTGCGTCGCCCCGGATACGCGGCATCACGTTATCATCAGCGTGCCGCAACAACGGATGGCGCTCCTCGATAATGGCGCACTCATCGCGACGTATCCCATTTCGACGTCGAAGTTCGCGATCGGCGATTCGCCCGGAAGCCGCGGGACACCGCTTGGTGAATTGGAGATCGCAGAAAAGATCGGCGGCAACGCGCCGAGCGGCGCCGTTTTCAAAGATCGCCGCCGCACCGGCGAAGTCCTGGTGCCGGATGCACCCGGGCGCGATCCGATCGTGACCCGAATTCTTTGGCTGCGTGGACGCGAAACGCAGAACGCGAATGCGTACGGCCGCTACATATACATTCACGGCACGCCCGAGGAGCGGAACATCGGAAAACCGGCGAGCTTCGGCTGCATCCGCATGCGTTCGCGCGACGTCATTCAGCTTTACGACGCCGTCGGTTGGGGCGCGAAAGTCACGATCGTGAATGACCCGCTCGAAGCGATGGTGCCGGCTGCGTCGGCGGCGCCGGCCGTGGCCGATGCGATGAAACAGTAATCAATCAAGGAGCGGCGATTTGAAATCGCCGTCTTAAAAAAGGGCGATTGAAAGTCGCCCCTCCTTGGAAGAGCACTACGGCAGCTTGCCGAGATGCTGCTGCGCCGCGGTCCGCGAGAGCAACTCCATGTCCGCGTCGACCATGATCTGCACCAATTCGTGGAATCGCACCTTCGGTTCCCATTCCAGAATCTTCTTTGCCTTAGACGCGTCGCCGATGAGCAGGTCCACTTCCGCCGGCCGTTCGTAGCGATCGTCGTGCTTCACGTAATCTTTCCAGTCGAGATCGGCGCGCGCGAAGGCAGTTTCGACGAATTCGCGGACGGTGTGGGTCTCGTTCGTCGCCAGCACGTAGTCATCGCCTTCGCTCTGCTGGAGGATCCGCCACATCCCCTCCACGTATTCCGGCGCGTAACCCCAATCCCGTTTCGCATCCAGATTGCCCAGGAACAGTTCCTTCTGCAGACCTAACTTTATCGCGGCCACCGCGCGTGTAATTTTCCGGGTCACAAACGTTTCACCGCGCCGCGGGCTTTCGTGATTGAACAAGATGCCGTTGCTCGCGCAGAGCCCGTAGCTTTCGCGATAGTTCACCGTCGCCCAATACGAGAAAACTTTCGCCACCCCGTACGGACTGCGGGGCCAGAATGGCGTGGTTTCCTTTTGGGGCACCTCCTGCGCTTTGCCGAACATTTCGCTGCTCGAGGCCTGGTAAAATTTCGATCGAATACCGGTTTCGCGGATCGCTTCCAGGATGCGGATCGTGCCCACGCCGGTGACGTCGGAAGTGTATTCAGGAATGTCGAAACTGACGCGCACATGACTCTGCGCCCCCAGGTGATAAATCTCATCCGGCTTCAATTCGTACACGAGCTTCACCAGATTCACCGAATCCGCCAGATCGCCGTAATGCAAAAATAACCGCACGCCGTTAATGTGCGGATCCGCGTAAAGATGATCGATGCGCGACGTGTTAAACGTGCTGGCGCGCCGGATAATGCCGTGGACTTCGTAGCCCTTCTCCAGCAGCAGATCCGCCAGATAACTGCCGTCCTGCCCGGTGATCCCTGTGATGAGCGCCTTTTTCATGCGGCCTCTCGGTTTAGCTCATGAGGGGAACAGCGGCAAATGGTTTAGGCCGGATGCACCATCAAACCGGCCAGCACCGCCCTCTGCGCCGCGATCAACTCGGCGATTCCTTTCCGCCCCAGCGCGAGCATCTCGGAGAGCTCTTCGTTCGAGAAGGTCGATTCCTCGCCGGAGCCCTGCAGCTCCACAAACTCGCCATCCTCCGTCGCCACAAGATTGAAATCGACCGTGACGCCTTTGTCTTCCTCGTAGTTCAAATCGAGCACCGGCTCTCCGTTTAACACGCCCGCGCTGACCGCGGCGACGAGTTTGCGGATCGGCGGCGTCTCAATCTTCTTTTCGTCGGCCAATTTTCGGCACGCAATTGCAACCGCGAGGCTGGCGCCGGTAATTGCCGCCGTTCGCGTCCCGCCGTCTGCTTGCAGGACATCGCAATCCACCCACATCGTGCGCGACCCGAGTTTCTCGAGATCGACGACGGCTCGCAGCGAACGTCCGATCAGTCGTTGGATCTCGCTGCTCCGGCCATCGATTCGGCCCTTCGTAATATCGCGCGGCTTCCGGGTGTTTGTTGAGTAAGGCAGCATCGAATACTCGGCCGTGAGCCAGCCGCCGGTTACTCCCTGTTCCTTCATCCAGCGCGGCACCGTCTCCTCGATCATCACCGCGCAGATCACCCGCGTGTTTCCCATCGCCACCAAAACGGATCCACTTGCGTTCGGTGCGATCCCGAGCTGGAAAGAGATCGGACGAATCTGATTGGCGGCGCGTTCGTCGGTGCGTTGCATCCCGCAATTGTAGGGCGGGTGCATCGCCTGCCAACCAAAACATCGGCAAGCGATGCGCTTGCCCTACAAGGCATGAATCATCCGTTGACCACCCGGCCACCATTCGGATGAAGCACCTGGCCCGTCATATAGGACGAATCGTCGGAGGCGAGGAAAACAAAGCAGGTCGCTACTTCCACCGGCTCGCCCGCGCGTCCGAGCGGCGTGTCGGACCCAAATGTCGCCACTTCGCTCGCGGGAAATGTCGAAGGAATGAGCGGCGTCCAGATCGGGCCGGGCGCGACCGCATTGACGCGAATCTTCTTGCCAGCCAGCGCTTGTGAGAGCGAACGGGTGAACGCCACGATCGCTCCTTTCGTCGCCGAATAATCGAGCAACTGCGGGCTGCCTTGATAGGCGGTGACCGATGCCGTGTTAATGATTACTCCGCCCTTCTTGAAATGCGCCATGACCGCCTTGGTCAGAAAAAACATCGCAAAAATATTCGTGCGAAAGGTTTTCTCGAGCTGCTTCTCGGTGATCTTCGTGATGCTTTCCTGCGGATGCTGCTCCGCCGCGTTGTTCACCAGGATGTCGATTCTCCCGAGCTCACGTTTCGTCTTAGTCACGGCTGACTGACAAAATTTCTCCCGGCCGATATCTCCCGCGATGAGCAAGCATTTGCGGCCCTGAGCCTCGACCAGCCGCTTCGTCTCCCTCGCGTCCTTGTGCTCGTTGAAGTAAACGACGGAAACATCGGCGCCTTCCTTCGCGAAGAGAACCGCAACCGCTCGCCCGATTCCGCTGTCGCCGCCCGTGATCAGCGCCACCCGGTCTCGCAACTTGCCGCAGCCAATATATTCGCTGGCCCCGGATTTCGGCTGCGGGCGCATTTTGTATTGCCGGCCGGGTTGCCGCTTCTGATGCTGCGGCGGGCGAACCTTTTTCTCTTTCGGCATGGCGAGATAATTCGATTCTCGAGCCGCCTTCAGATGTTTCGCCCGTGGCGGCGCTCAGAACGGAAGAAAATTTTCATTTTCTAAGAAAAAAATCGTTTTCCCGGTTGACGGTCATTTTTCGATGGCTACGTTGTTGACCCCGCCTGAAGCGGGACTCCCAAGTCGCAAGACGAAAAGAGTTGGTTCTCGCCTATTTTGGGACTGCAAATTGGAAATCAATTTAGTCCCGCCTTGATAATCCCGCTAAAGCGGGAAGGTTCGAGTCGGACGACAGGATTGGGTTTTTTTGTGCGCTGAAATGGGCGAACCGCTGGTTCTTTGATATCTACATACAGGGTAGTAAGTACAACTTTTAAGAGCTGAGTCTGAAAAGAAAGGCCGGGAAGGTAAGATGTCCCGGTCCGAGAGTTTCAGTTATCAAGTTTGAGCGTCGAATTG
>JBEEHT010000023.1:0-2940 GCA_041167545.1 Verrucomicrobiota bacterium | reverse complement strand
TGCCGCGGCAGTTTTCGAGAAAGAGATCGACCGAAGCGCGAAAAAGTTTTCCGTTCGCCAGGATCGGAGTGATGTCCTTGAAGACGATTCCCGGTTTGGGAAAATCGGGGACATCGCGCACGGCGGCTCGCAGCTTTTCAATAGTGTCGGAAATCATGGCCGGGACGCTATCGGCTTGGTTGTAAAGGTCAACGGAACGCGAACGCCCGACTTACGAGCCCTCGACCAGAATCATATTCGTGCGCGCGGTGCGATGCCGGATCTTGCGCGGCTCACGATATTCCTCGCAGTGCAGCCATTCCTTGGCGCGCGCCATTGATTCGAACTCGAGAACAACGATGCGCTTCGGCTGCCAATCGCCCTCGAGTACTTCGGTGGCGCCGCCGCGCACGATGTATTTGCCGCCGTGTTTAAGTACAGTCGCGCCCGCAAGCTTTTTGTAGTCCTCGTATCCGGCCGGATCGAGGATTTCGATTTCGACGATCACGTAGGCAGCCATGCAGTTATCCTGACTTTTCGTTGCCGTTTTCGAATTTTGCCGTGGCCGTCGGCAATTTTCTCCGCCGCCGTAGCCGCATCCAATTGTTCCAGGTCTTCCGCACACTGTCTCGCGGCGTGAGGTAATTCTGGTTGAGCTCGTTGGTCTTCACCAGCTGGGTCACGATGCCGTGGACGGAGAAATCGTCCGTGTTCACGATCGTGTAGGCGGTCCCGATCGCCTCGGCGTGGTGCGCGTCGCTCGACGCGGTCATGGGCAGGCCGCGGAGCTGGGCGTAGCGAAAGGCGTAGCGATTGTAGCGGCGCAAAGTAGTGGCGGCGTTGAAAACTTCCAGGGCATCGATCGGCAATGTCTCCAGGACGGGAAAGCGAATGCCGGCGCGAAAGAGATCGTAAGGATGCGGTGGAATGGCGAGCCCGCCGCGCTCGTGAATGATCTCGCAGACTTCGCGCGCCGGTTTGCCTTTCAAATAGGGCAGGGTCACGCCGATGCAGAGCAGGTGGCCTTCCGCAGTCGTGACTTCCACGCCGGGAATGATGAGGAAATTATCGACCGGCAACCCATCCTCGCGCATGAGTCCCTTCTCTAGAAGGTAAGTGATCGCGTCGCAGGTGTTGTGATCGGTGATGACGAAACCGTGCAGCCCTTTCTCGCGCGCCGCGGCGATATTGTCCTCCGGGCTCGAAACGCCATCCCCGGAGAAGAAGGTATGGGTGTGGAGGTCGATATTGAACGCCATCGCGGGGAGGCTAGTTTGCAGGGCGCGAAATGGAAAGCGTCGGTTTCGGCCGGGCGGGATATCTGAGTTGACCCTTTATCCCGTATCGCGCATCACGAATTCCGCATCTCGACGTGTTAGCCGATCGCTTCCACGAGAAAAGGGCTCTCGGCCGGAGCGGTCTCCTCTTCGCGATTGAATTGCATGTCGTAAAGCCGGCGATAGTAACCGGATTTATTCAGCAATTCGGAATGCGTTCCGATTTCCTTGATCCGGCCCTGGTCCATCACCACGATTTGATCCGCGGACAAAATTGTCGAAAGCCGGTGGGCGATCGCGATAACGGTGCGGCCAGCCGAAAGGGTTTCGAGCGCTTGCTGGATTTGCTTTTCCGATTCCGAATCGAGCGAAGAGGTCGCTTCATCGAGAAGAAGAATTGGCGCGTTCTTTAAGAGAGCGCGCGCGATGGCGAGCCGCTGCTGTTGCCCGCCGGAGATCAAGCAACCCTTGTCCCCGATCGTGGTCTGGTAACCCTGGGGTTGTGCCATGATGAAATCGTGGGCGAAGGCAGTGTGGGCGGCGGCGTATACTTCTTCCTCGGTCGCCTCGAGCCGGCCGAACTGGATGTTGTTAAAAATCGTGTCGTGAAACAAAAATGTTTCCTGGGTGACCAGGCCGATTTGTTCGCGCAACGATTTTTGGGTCACGGCGCGCAAATCCTGGCCATCAACCCGCACCCTGCCCGCCGTCGGATCGTAGAGCCGCAGGATGAGAGAGAGGATGGTGCTTTTGCCCGCGCCGCTCGCGCCGACGAGCGCATAAGTTTTTCCCGGCTCGATCCGGAGCCTCAAGTCGCTCACCGCATCACTGACCCCGCTGGCGTAGCGGAAGGTCACATGATCGAACTCGATCAGTCCCTCGCGGAGCTCCAGTTCCTTGGCATGCGGAGCGTCCTGCACCGTCGGTTCGGAGTCCATGATCGCGAAAACTTCCGTGGTCGCCGCGATCGACCACTGCATCATGACGTGCATTTTACTCAAGGTCTTGATCGGATCGTAGAGCAGAAAAATACCGGCATTGAGGGCAATGAAACGCGCCGCGCTGAGATTCGCCGCATAAATATAAAACAAAGCCAGCCCGACGCCGGCCGCGGCGATGAGCTCGACCACCGGGCCAATGGCCTCCATCGACATGATCATCCGCATCATATTTTCGAACTGGAGCCGGTTGCTGCGGCGAAACAGGCTTTCCCGGTGTTCCTCGCGCGCGAACGCCTTGATGACCCGGATGCCGGCAAAAGTTTCCTGCATCGTCACCACCATTTGCCCCAGATCTTCCTGTTGGTGCTGCACCGCTTTCCGCGCCCGCCTGCCATAATAAATGATGGGCACCAGACAACTCGGAAAAAGCACCATGGTCACGAGAGTGAATTTCCAATCCATGTAGAGCAGAACACAGAGGCCGCTGATTATAGCGATCGGTTGCTTAAACAAATCGCTGCTGACGGTGGAGAGCGCCATTTGCATCCCCCGGGTGTCGTTGGTGATGCGCGACATCAGAAATCCCGATTGCATCTTGTTAAAGAAATCCATCGAGTGCCGCACCATCTTGGTGAAAAGCTGGTCGCGGATATCGGTCAGCACCCGGTTGCTGACCCAGTTCATGAAATAGGCATTGCCGTAGGCGCAGATGCTGCGCGCCGCCATCACTGCCGGGATGAGCA
>JBEEHT010000022.1:0-63265 GCA_041167545.1 Verrucomicrobiota bacterium | reverse complement strand
ACGACTTGCCGCTGTTTTTCGAGCACCAGCGAGATCCGATCGCGGTGGCCATGGTCGCATTCAATTCGCGCGACCGGGCTGCGTTCGACCAGCATTGGGCGAAGCTTCTTGCCGACGACTCGCTGCTGAAAAAGACGATTGTTGTAGTGTCCGCTGTCTCAGCGGAGGAACAGGTAGCCGGAAACATTGGCAGTTGGACGGCGGAGGGGAAACGAGAGGTCGGCTATTGGATCGACCGCGCCTTTTGGGGCCGCGGCGTGGCCACCGAGGCGCTCTCCGCATTCCTCTGCTTGGAACAGACCCGGCCGCTCTACGCGGGGGTGGCGAAACATAACGTCGCCTCGATCCGCGTCCTGCAAAAATGCGGCTTCAAGTTATCCCACTCCGTGGAGGAAGCATCCAATGACGCGGACGCTTCGCACGTTCTGTTGACGCTAACAGCTTGATCTTCGAATGCGGCTGGAAGCGCCCCTCAACTCAGTGAGTACCTATCGTAAGCCGCTTACGATGCATCCGCCCTCCGCCCTCTGTCTCCGGCCATCCCCGCTACCCGGGCGGACACTTGCCACCCACTTCTTCAACTCAGCCAGCGGCAGAAAATTGATGATGCGTTCGGCTGGAATTTTCGCGATCAAGGCCGCGGCGAGCCCGAGCTCGATGAATCCGAATTGGGTGGCGTGATGCGCGTCGGTGCCGATCGAGATTCGGCAGCCCGATTTCCTCGCCAGTTTCAGGAGCGAAACGTTCAGGTCCTGGCGATCGGGATAGCTGTCGATCTCCAGCGCCTTGTCGAGCTTCGCGGCCGCATCGAAGACGCGAGACCAATCGGCGCGGAGGCCAATCCGATAATTGTAAATGCGTCCGCGCGGATGGCCCAGGGTCTGGATGTCGGAATTATGCAGCGCGGCGAGATAGCGATCGGTCTGGTCCTCCTTCTTCCGCAGCGCGGAATGGAATGAGCCCAGAACGAGATCGAGTTTCGCGAGGCAGTTTCGATCCATGTCCCCTTCGCCCCGCGGATTGAGGTTCAACTCCACGGAACGGAGCACGGTCACGCTGCTCTTTGCGTTCACCTTCGCGATCTCGATTCCTTGCCGCGCCACGGCCGCTTCGTCGATCCCGCCCGCAATGCGGAGGCCTTTCGTGTGGTCGGTGATGGCGATGTATTCATAATCGCGCTCGGCCGCCGCCTCGGCCATCTCTTGGACGGTGCCGGACCCATCGCTCCAGCGGGTGTGCATCTGCAGGTCGCCGCGGAGTCGGGCCGCCCACTCCGGTTTTTTTTGCAACGCGATGCGCGCGTCCGCGAGGGTCAGAAAATCGCGGCGGAGAGGATCGCGCACGCGCGGCAGGGCCCGCGGTTTTTCAATCCAGACGCTGATGCGCTTCGCCAGTGATGGCCCGACTCCGTGCAGCTCGGTCAGGCTTCGGCCGGCCTGCAAGAGGTCTGCGGCATGCTCCGGCCACAGGAAAGCGGAACGTGCAGCGCGTTTGAGCGCCTGTTTCATCACGCCTTCCGCGTCCTTCGCATCCGCCGCCAAAAGCTCAGCGAGATCGGCGTTCTTTAGCACGGATTACTTTCGCTGACGAGGTCTGAGTGTCATCCTCGCGAACCATCCCCGCTCCCCCCGCCACGAACGAAAATCGAAAAAGCAGCACCCTCTCTCCTTACCCTCTCAACTACGGTCCGAGCTGCGCGTCGATCTGTTGTTCAATGCTCGCAATGATGCGCTGATAATAATCAGCAATTCTCTGCGCCTCGTCCGGCTCGCTGCATTCTTCGCAAACAAATGCACCATCTGGAAAGTAGTCGTCGCGCAGGAACATTGCGGTGTTTGCCCACGATTCTTGCCGCGATCGCAATCCATCGAGAATCTGCCCGACGTCAAGACTGTCGAGAGTTAGAAGAACTTGTTTGCCCATTGTGGGCATAATTACCTGGCCGGGTTTGAGACAGACGCCAAGTCTTTTCTCGTCGTCGCGTCAGGTACTGCTAAATAGATTCAGATATGCAGAGGGCCGCGAATATTGTCTGGACACGGGAGCACCGGCTGATCGCGTTAAACCTGTATTTCAAACTCCCTTTCGGAAAACTGCACAAAGGAAATCCGCTGATAATTGATGTCGCGCGCAAAATGGGACGCACACCAAGCAGCCTCGCCATTAAGCTGTGCAATTTTGCATCGTTAGACCCTGTGTTGACAGCACGTGGTATCAAAGGGATGACCGGTGTCGCCGCAGGAGACCGAATCCTTTGGGACGAATTTAAACAGAACCGCGATACTCTCATCCCGCAAAGCGAGCAAATGTTACACGATCTTTTCACTCGGGATGATGATCAGGAGGTAGATTTTCTTGACCGCCGGGCGGTGAAGCTTGAGCGAGCTTCATCGCTTCGCACTCCGAGTGGTCCGACCGATGCCGTAGCGACGATAAGAATCCGTCGCGGTCAGCAGTTTTTCCGGCAATCAATCCTAACTGCCTACGACCTTAGTTGCTGTATCAGTGGAATCAATGTTCCAAAGCTCTTAATTGCGAGCCATATCAAGCCATGGCGAGATTTCCCAGACGAACGACTTGAACCTCGCAACGGCCTTTGTCTTTCTGCTCTGCACGATGCGGCATTCGATGCTGGATTAATTACGTTGAACAGTCGCCTTCAAGTGATGGTAAGCCCCAAACTGCGCGGATTCTTCCCGCAGCGCGCATTGGAAGAAAATTTTTTGCCCTTCGAGGGCAAACAAATCCGATTACCAAACAAATCGGCTGAACCAAGCGTGGAATCCTTGCAATATCATCGCGAAGTAATATTCGTCCGCTAACGGTTTCGTTCCTTTTCTTTCACGGACTTCGCTGGCGCAAGTTCTGTTACAGGCCCAAGACCCGGCTGGATTTCTGGCTGCCGAAGTTTGAGTGCAACATCCCGTGCGATCGAGAGGTGAACAAAAGGCTGAGGGGCAGCTGGCTGGCGAGTCATACAAATTTGGGAATGTCAGCTGAGTCCGAAGAAGGTGAGAAGGGCAATGAGCCGATTCACTCGGGCCGTGCGCGTCAGGCTCTCTAAGTCGCTAAGACCAGCGCCGGACGCACTGGGTCGTCGTCGATGAGCCGCTAAAAGCAAATACTCTCGGAATACTTCTTTTCTTCTTCAACTAAACTGTTAAAACGGTCGCATCGTGTCCCCCAATTCCTCCCAAAATTGGCTGCGTTCGCTTCCGTATTGGTTCGCTGCGATTGCCGGCTTGGTTTACGCTACGGGGTTTTTGATTGAGTTCACTTTTCTGAATTCTCTGGGCGTCAGCGATGCCGGCACTGACGTCTTCAAGGCGAAATATATTTATGTAGGCCTTCTATGCCTACAGTTGCCTGTCAGCGCGGGTGTACTTGTTCTCGGGTTTTTGCGAATGAAGCGGAAAGCGGCCATGACCCCTTCGAAAGAGGATGACAACTATCTCGCCGCGTATGCCCCCTCGTTGATTTCGATGTTGGTTCTTGTAGCGACCTTTTATCTATTGATAGCTTTTTCACGGTCCGGGCAGGGCGCTTTTCACGATCATCAGGTCGCGATCGGATCGCTGTTCGGGGTAGTCATTGTCGGTCTAATTGCCACACGAGGTTTGCAGGACAGGCTTATCGACCTCGGTAAATCCGACGCCAAAGTGAAGACGATTTTAGAGAAGCTCGGTCTCGTTGGGAAGACTTGGAACAGAATCCGTTGGTTTCTTGCCGTCGTCGCGTTCGCATTGATGGTTTATATTTTTTGGTTCCTTGCCCGCATCCTCGGAGAAATGTTCATTGAGGGCGGGTACTTCTACATAGCCTTGATGAGTTTAGTAGGGATGCTGCTTTGGAGAATCGACACCCAAAGTGATAAGTATCGCGAAGCCGGCCTCTACCCAACCGTTTGGGTGATGGCCGCGTGCGTTTGCGGAGCGCTGATGTACTTATCCACGCTCGCATTTGCCGTGCGCGTCTATCCGTTTATTCCGGTAAACCGCGGTGGTGGTGATTACACAACAGAATCAACTTCGGTGCTAACATTCGATCCTGACTTTGCATCCGCAATCCCGAAAAACCTTGTCGATGTAAAAGCAGCAAGCTTTCAATCGAATCCTGTCATGATTTTGCATGACGCGACAGAAACAATTTTCGTTGCTGAAAAGACGGAAACAAACGGTCCGGAACAATGGAGGCGAACCGGTCGGCAGAACAAGCCGCAGGTCATTTACTCGTTAAAGCGGTCCGCGGTCATCAGCATAACGCGGACTCAAAGTCCCAACTCTGGCCAAGACTAGGCAGCAGTTCGTCCCGTCGGTCTTTACGAAAAAGAAATTAGAAGTGGAAAGGCTAAACGAGAAAACATCCTGGCGACCTTATTTCATGCGTACACGAGGAAGGGACCCGTGACAAGGGACCAGTGACAAGTTGGAGGCAGCTAGTTCATCCGATCAAAGGTTTTTTGGAGCAACGCGAGATCGGTAGGATTGCCCAGCTTCTCGCCAGTGGGTGTCGATCCAGAAAAGGACAGTGACGAGTGATCCACCGCGGCGGATTCGTCCGTCGGCGAACATGTGATCAGTGAGGAGTTGGGAGAACGCCGCGTGATCTGGCTTCCCGGCGTGAGGCGATGCAGTGGCAGCCGTGTCGGCTACAACTCTGCTGCCGAAGAAGGCGGACGCGGTTCGATAGAGCGGGGGTGATGGGAAACCTACCCTGCTACAACCAGCGAAGAATTAGGCAGGCGAGGATCGCTACTACGAGGGACAGGATAATTTCCACCGTCGCGATCACCGAACCGGCGTGTGCGGGCTGATATGCGATGGCGACGAGGTTGATCGCAAGCCAGATCAGCGCTCCCGCTACGATCGCTTTGATTGCGCCTTTCATCTTGCGAGGCTTAGGATGACAACGCGAAACGCGTTATCACTTCATTCGATCGAACGTTTTCTGCAGAAGCTGCAAATCGGAAGGATTACCGAGTTTGTCGCGAGTAGTGTCGATCCACTTCTTTTCGAGAGCATTCTTCGTGGGACGATCGCTTTCGTAGAAGACGCCGAAGACGCCGGGGAACGGGAGTTGCGCCAGTTTATACGCGGCGAGCTCGTCGGTGACGTCGTGACGGAGTTCGTCCTCGGGGGTGTTATCGTATTTTTTCTCGTCAATCAACGAGAAGGCGCCACCTTTGCGGGGATTGGCGGGGTCGAAGGCGCCAGGGAAAAATTCGACGCATTCACTTAGGCATTCGATGACGCTGAAACCCTGGTGATCCATGGCGCGCTCGATCATCTGGATCATGTGGTTGACTTGGGTGGCGTGCGTGCGCGCTACGAAGGTGGCGCCGGCGCAGATGAGTTGTTTCATCGGGTTCACCGGCTGGTCGATCGCGCCGGTCGGGTCGGTCTTCGATTTGAAACCGATCGGTGACGTGGGCGAGGTCTGTTTCTTGGTCAGGCCATAGACGAAGTTGTCCATGATGAAGTAGACCAGGTTGATGTTCTTGCGCGCGCCGTGATTGAGATGGTTGCCGCCGATGGAGAAGCCGTCGCCGTCGCCGCCGAAGAGAAAGACGTGCAGGTCGGGCCGGGCCAGGCTGATGCCGGACGCGAGCGGGACGGCGCGGCCGTGAATGAAATGCGCGCCGTAGCCGTTCACGAAATAGGGGAAGCGCGAGGAACAACCGATCCCGGCGAGGGTGACGATCTTCTCGTGATCGAGCTGCCGTTTCTCGAGGACTTTGTAATACGAAGCGAGCACGGCGAAGTCGCCGCAACCGGGACACCAGGTGGGGTGATCGGCGGTGATGGCCTTCTTCGTTAACTTTTCGCGGACGAAATCCGCGATGGCATCAGGCGGCGGCGCGGTGGCGGTGGTGGAACCGTTTCCGTTGGTGGGTGATGGAGTTTGTTCGGTGCTCATTTGGGAAATTGTTAACGTTGGCGGAGTTGCTTGCGAATCCACTTCGGATCGCGTCGAAGATCTAGGATCGCGACCACGAGCGTCTCATCGCCGTGTTCACGGTAATAGATACCAAAAGGAAAGTGGGTTCCGATCATGCGGTGATATCCGAAGTGGCGAGAATGAATGCCGCTGAACGAGGCCAGGAGATCAAGATCTGCAAGGACTGAGGAGACGCAATACGCACCGAGATCGGCCGCTTGCTCTTCGTAGAACCTTCTGGCTTGCTCGAGGTCGTGCGCTGCATCGGCGAGAACAATGACATTTTTCAATGACTGAAACGCTTTTTCACTTCGTCGAGGCTTAGGAACTGTCCTTGGCCGGACTGAATCTTCGCCTCCCGTTCAGCCAAAACTTCGCCGTGCCAAGGTGGGGACTCGATCGTTTCATCTTTGGTGTCGAGAGACGCCCAGATGGCGTACACCAGTTGCACCCGCTCTTGCGGATTCAAATGCACGATCGCCGTTCTGATTTCTTCTAAGGTGCTCATTTCTGTTTCTCCGCGTCGCCGGAAAGGGCGACGGCTGCGCTCTCGGCACGTTCGCCGGGAGGATGTTTGGAGTGATCGGCAAGGCCGGAAGAGGCTTTCGACGCTTCGGCGCCGGGCTTGGTCGGCGTGTTGTCGCCGGCACGATCGACGGCGTCCGGCACCTTCGCGGCGGCACTCGCGGTGGCGGCTGCGGTGTCCGGATCTTTCGCAGGCGGCCCAGTCACCTTTTCAACAGAATCGTTTCCTGGATCCATAAACCTAGCCAACTCCTTGTGGAACGACGTCTTTGAGGGACTTCACGTTTTCGGGTGAGGTGTCGGTGTGAATGACCGCGAGGCCTTCGCGCGGGATTTTCCGGGCGGCAAAGGAGCGCCCTTGGAAAACGCGCTCGAGAATTTCTTTCACGCGGAAGGTGAGACCGTCGGTCTTGGTGGCGCTTTCGATTCTCGGTTCGCAGAAACGGGCCCGGAGAATCGTGGCGAGCTGGCCGAATCCATAAAGGCCCTGGTCGTTCATCTCGACGACAACGATGCGTTTGAACCTGGCGAAAACTTTTTCGAGGCCGTTCGGGAACGGATGGACGTGGCGCAAATGCAGCGCGCCAACTTTCTCGCCATGTTCGCGCGCCAGCTTCACGGCGTCGTGGATGGGACCATAGGTGGAACCCCAGCCGACGAGGAGGACTTCGCCTTCGGCGTCGCCGTAAATTTCGGGAACAGGAATTTCTTCGGCGAGCTTGCGCAATTTATTGCGGCGCTTGGCCGTCATGGCCATGTGCATTTTCGGGCTGCCGGTCGGGTGGCCCATCTCGTCGTGCTCCAGGCCGGTGACGAGCGGATATTTTCCGTCGAGCATCGGTGCGCCGGGCGGGACGTGTTGCGTGATCTGATCGACGGCGTACGGCTTGAAGCCGGCGGCGCGCGGAGAGAGATCGGGCTTGGGATCGAGCATCAGGTCTTTGAGATGCGGTTCGTCGAACGCTTCGATGCGGGTGGCGAGCGAGGTATCGCTCAAGATGAAAACCGGCGTGCTGTATTTGCGGGCGATGCGGGCGGCTTCGATCGCGATGTAGAAACAATCTTCCACGGTCGCGGCCGCGAGGACCACGCGCGGACTGTCGCCGTGTCCGCCGTAAATCGCCTGAAAAAGATCGCTCTGCTCGACGTTGGTCGGCAGACCGGTGCTTGGTCCGCCGCGTTGCACGTTGATAATGATGATCGGGATTTCGGCCATTGACGCCCAGCCGATCGCTTCGGTTTTGAGTGAGATGCCGGGCCCGGCGCTGCCGGTCACGGCGAGATGGCCGGAAAACGAAAATCCAAGCGTCATCGAGACGGCGCCGAGTTCGTCCTCCGCCTGGACAAACATGCCGCCGTATTTCGGCAGCTCGCTCCGCAAAATTTCCATGACGGATGACCAGGGCGTGATGGGATAACCGGAGCCATAACGCACGCCCGCGGCGATCAAGCCATAGGCTAGCGCCTGGTTGCCATCCATCGTGATCTGCGCGCGGTCGCCTTCCTTGGGAACGTGCGGCTCAAACTTGTACTGTTTCGTCAGGACGTTGCCGACCGGATAGGCGTAGCCGGCGGTGAACGCCATGATCGCGGTGTTGACGATGCTCTCATCTTTGCCGGCGAATTTTTCTTTGATCAACGTCGTCAGCTTCTCGACGTCGAGATGAAAAATTTTCGCGATCAGGCCGAGAATGAAAATGTTTTTGCCCTTGTCTTTCGCGGTGCCACCGAGCGCTTCGACGGTGAGACCAGTGATCGGAACGCCGACATAGACGAACCGTTTGTCGTCGAGATCCGGCTCGACGTTGTCGGAATCGTAGAGGAGGACGCCGCCGTCTTTGAGAAAGCCGATGTGGTCCTGGTAACTGTGTTGATAGAATGCGACGAGGAAATCCGCTTCATCGCCGGCGGAGAGGACTTCGCCGGTGCCCATGCGGACCTGGAAAATGGAGGGACCGCCGGAGATCGTGGCGGGAATCGTCATGTAAGTCATGACGTCCTGCGCGCTGCGACCCGCGAGGCGGGCGAGGAAAGCGCCGGCGCTCTGGATGCCGTCCTGGGAATTTCCCGCGAGGCGGATGACGGCGTCGTTGATATTTTCCGGGCGGAGATCAGCGCGGTCCGACGCCGGCGCTGTCGACGCAGCGGCGGTCGATCCGCGAGGAGCGGTGGGATCTTCCTTGCTGTTCGGAGCGTCGGTTTCGGGTGTGGTGGTCGTGTCCTTCACGGGATAATTACATTATCGAAACTATCGCGGCATGCCAGCGGCGAATGACGAATGCAGAATGACTAATGACGAAAGAATAACGATGACGCTGTAGCCGCGGCGCTGTGTCGCCGCGTCTTGTTCTTCAGCGACGGCACGGCGATGCAGCGCCGTGGCTACAAAGTGAGAGGCGTCGACTGAGCGCCGCGGGTTACCGCGCCATTCGGCTCACTTTCTCAGTACGGAATCTTGTCCGCTTTGGCGGTCCATTCGCCGAACAACTCCGCGGCGGCCGGAGTCGGGAGCTGAACCATCGGCAGCGAGCGCGCCGCCAGGTCGAGCGGGATTTGTTGGTAAATGAAATCATCGTCGAATCCGATCCCGGCGGCGTCGCTCCGGGTCGAGGCATAATAGACACGATCGAGCCGCGCCCAATAGATGGCGGCGAGACACATCGGACAGGGCTCGCAACTGCTGTAGAGAACGCAACCGCGCAGATCGAAGCGTTGCAGCGCGCGGCAAGCGTCGCGAATGGCGGTGACCTCGGCGTGGGCGGTGGGATCGAGAAGCGTCGTCACCTGATTGCAGCCGCGGCCGATCAATTTGCCGTCAGCAACGATCACCGCACCGAATGGACCGCCGCCGTGGATGCGCATTCCAGCGCGGGCGAGCGTGATCGCTTCATCCATCCAGCGCGCGTGTGCAGCTTCGTCAACGTGATCGGCCATGGGAATCTCTCTTAGTCGGCAATCAGCGTGGTGAGTTTGAGATTCACGGCATCGACCAGACCCTGGTCGGTTAACTTCAACGCCGGAATCGGCGAGAGACTCAGGAAAGAAAGCGACATGAAGGGCGCATCGAGCCCGCAGCCGAGGCGCATCGCGGCAGCTTTCAATTCCACGATCTTCTCCATGACGGATTCGAGCGGCTGATCGGAGACCAGGCCCGCGATCGGTAACGGCAAGGCCGCTTCGATTTTTCCATCGGCTATGGCGACCTGACCGCCGCGCATGGTTTCGAGCGCTTGAATTGCGGCGACGATGTCGGAATCGGTCACACCCACGACGACAACATTGTGGGCGTCGTGCGCGACGGTGGAACCGAGCGCGCCGCGTTTCAATCCGAAGCCGCGGACGAATCCCACTCCGACATTGCCGGTCGCCCGATGTCGCTCCACCACCACGAGTTTCAAGATGTCACGCTCGATATCGGAAACGATCTGGCCATCGAGCGATCTGGGGGTCTCGAGAATTTCTTTCGTGACGATCTGGTGCGGAACGATTTCGATTACCCTGATTTTCTTTGCGCCCGCACTCGGGACGCGCACTTCGAAATCGCCGGGCGCGCGATAACTCAGGTTCATCGTACTGCGCGGCTCTTCGGTGCTCGGAGTTTTCTCTCGAAGATATTTCCCGTTCTCGGCCACGAGCGCGCCTTTCTTGTAAACGCGTTTGATCTGAAACTTCGCGAGATCGTCGAAGACGATGAAGTCCGCCCAGTAGCGCGGCGCGATCGCTCCATGGTTTCTCAGGCGGTAATAGCGTGCCGTGTTGATCGTCCCCATTTGAATCGCCGTGACGGGCGCCACGCCGAGCGCGATCGCTTTCCGGATGGAATGATCGATATGCCCTTCGCCGACCAGATCGCCCGGCAACTTATCGTCGGTGGCGAAAGAGCAGTTGGCCGAGTTCTGCGGAGTAACCAGCGCGATGATGTGCTCGAGATTGCGTTCCGTGCTGCCCTCGCGGACGAGCAGATGCATTCCGAGGCGCAATTTTTCCCGCGCTTCCTCCAGTTCCGTGCTCTCGTGATCGGAGCGAACGCCGGCGAGCGCATAGGCGTTCAGGTTCTTCCCGCGCAGGCCGGGAGCGTGACCGTCGATCACTTTGCCGCGGCCCGCTTCGATCTTCGCCAGCTCGCTTTCCATCCCGAGAAAAACGCCGGGATAATTCATCAGCTCGGCGATGCCGGCGATCCGGTCGTCCGCGATCATTAGACGCAGATCGTCCGCGGTGAAGCGCGCGCCGGCCGTCTCCAAATGCGTCGCCGGCACGCAGGAAGGCAGCATGATGAAGAAATCGATCGGCAGATTTTTGCTCGACTCGAGCACGTAACGGATTCCATCCATCCCGAGAACGTTCGCGTATTCGTGCGGATCGATGACCATGGCGCCGGTGCCATGCGGAACGACCGCGCGTGCGAACTCGGGGATCGTCACCATCGTGCTTTCGACGTGGAAATGGCCGTCGATCAAACTCGGCGCGAGATACGCGCCCTCGAGGTCGATGATTTCCTTCGCATCGTAATCGCCGAAACCGATGACGCGTTCATCATCGACCGCCACGTTAGCGTCATGGATTTCGCCGCTGAAGACGTTGACGAGCTGCGCGTTCTTGAAAAGGAGATCAGCCGGCTTCTCGCCGCGCGCGACGCTGAGCTTGTGCTGGATCTCTCTCACGACAAAACCTGATCGGCCATCGCGTGCTCGGGCGTTGCCTCCGCGGGCGATGATGAAGTGCGGCCGTGAATCGCGTTGAAGATCGCTTCGCACGTTGCCGGCGAAGCAAGCGGCACCTGACCGCCCGGTTTCCCGAAAGCGGCGACCGCGTCGCGGATCGCTTCGCGGACGGAGATCGCGAGCATCAACGGCGGTTCGCCCACGGCCTTGCTGCCGTGAATGACATTGTGCTGCGTCGCGTCCGCCAGAAACGCGACGTTGAAAATATCGGGCGTATCGCCAATCGCCGGGATTTTGTAGGTGTCGGGCGAATGCGTCATCAGGCGCCCTTCCGAATCCCAGACCAGCTCTTCGTTGGTGAGCCAACCGGCACCCTGGACAAAACCGCCTTCCACCTGACCGAGCGTGATGCCGTGGTTAATCGCGTCGCCGACGTCGTGCAGAATATCGACGCGCCGGATGCGAGTCATACCGGTAAATCCATCCACTTCCACTTCGCTGACCGCCGCGCCGACCGCGAAATAATGGAACGGTTTTCCGCGGCCCGCTGCGGGATCGTAATTGATGTCGGGAGTTTTGTAGAAACCGGTCGCGCTCAAACTCGTGCGCGCGAAATAGGCGCGTTGCAGCAATTCGGCAAATGGAACTCCCGTTTTCGGGTTCTGGGAGTCGAGCACCATGTTGTCGCTGAAAACGATTCGGTCGATCGGAACCGCGCCTCCATTTTTTTCGGAGAGCATCTCGACGGCGAAAGGCAGCAACCTCGCGCGCAACGTGTCGCACGCGTTCTTGACCGCGGCGCCGTTCAGGTCCGTGCCGCAGGACGCCGCCGTCGCGGATGTGTTCGGAACTTTGTCGGTGCGCGTGGCCATCACGCGAACGCGATCGGGCGTCAGCCCCAGCTCGCGCGCGGCGATCAGCGCGATGTTGGTGTAAACGCCCTGGCCCATTTCGGTGCCGCCGTGGTTCACCTGCGCGGTGCCGTCCTGATAAAGAAGCACAAGCGCGCCGGCCTGATTCAAATGCGTCGTGGTAAATGAAATTCCGAACTTCACCGGCGTAATCGCGATTCCTCGTTTCCGCTGCGGATGTTCGCTGTTCCATCGCAGCAACTCTTCGCGGCGCGAACTGAGTTCGCTCGATTCGGTCACGTCGCGCCAAATGCGCTGGATCCGATTGTCCTCAATCTCCTGGCCGTAATGCGTCGTGTTCGTCTCACCACTGCCGCGATAAAGATTGCGCGCGCGCACGACTTCTGGCGCCAAACCGGTTTCTCGCGCGATGCGGTCGATGATTTCTTCGATGACCAACATGCCTTGCGGTCCGCCGAATCCGCGGAAGGCGGTGTTCGACGCGAGATTTGTTTTCACCGCGCGGCCGCTGAAATCGACGTTCGGAATGTAGTAAGCGTTGTCGAGGTGGAACAACGCCCGGTCGGTGATCGCGCGCGAGAGATCGAGCGACCAGCCGCCGTTCGAAAACAAATCGACCTTAGCCGCCAGCAGTAATCCGCTTTCATCAAAGCCGGCGCGGAATTTCCCGAGAAACGGATGACGCTTGCCGGTGATCATCATATCCTGATCGCGGTTGAAACGGACCCGCACTTTGCGGCGGGTCTTTGTCGCGGCGAGAGCGGCAAGCGCCGCGAGCATTGCAGCCTGAGTTTCCTTTCCGCCGAAACCGCCGCCCATGCGCGGACATTCGACGACCACGCTATGCATCGGCACGTCGAGCAAATGCGCCACGATGTGCTGCACTTCCGATGGATGTTGCGTCGAAGAACTGATGAAGACGGTGCCGTCTTCGCCGGCCTCCGCCCAGGCTGCGTTCGTCTCTAAGTAGAAATGGTCCTGACCGCCGAACGATAATTCGCCTTCGAAAGTCATCGGCGCGGCAGCGAGCGCCGCCGACGTGTCGCCGCGCCGGATGTAATGCGGATCGCTGTGGAAACTGTCGGCTTCGATCGCTTCCTCGATCGTGAAGATCGGAGGGAGTGGTTCGTATTCGACAATCACATTCTCAGCCGCGGCGCGGCAGAGTTCCGGCGTCTCGCCCACGACGAGTGCGACGATGTGCCCGTGATAAAGGACCTCTTTGTCCGCCAGCAAAATTTCATCGTGCCGAACCGCGCCGACATCATTCAGGCCGGGAACATCCTCGGCGAGCAAGACAGCGCTGACGCCCGGCATGAGTCGCGCGGCGGAAGCATCGCGTCGCAGGATTTTCGCGTGAGCGTGCGGCGAACAGACGGGCCAGACTTCGAGCATGCTTTGTTGCTGAGCATGATCATCGACGTAGATCGCCTCGCCGGTGACGTGCTTGTGCGCGCTCTCGTGTGGTAGCGCTTCCTCCCGTTCGATGGAGGGGCGAGCTCCTGCGAGCCCGGCGATGTTCTCGGCGTCGCGGGAGCTCCGCCCTCCATCTTCGGAGAAGAATTTGCGAAGCAGATTCGCAATCAACTCGCGGCGGTAGTTTGCGCTGCCGCGAACATCGGAGATGGGAGTGAACTCTTTCTGGAGAACCGGCAGCAGTTCTTCGCACGCGGCAGTGCTCCAGTGTTTTCCAATCAGGGCAGCTTCCGTTGCTCGCGCGCGCACCGGCAGGGCCGCGACGCCGCCGTAAGCGAGCCGGGCTTTCGTGATGGTTCCGCCTTCGGTTACTTCGACCGCGAAGCAAGCCGCGACCGTGCTGATGTCCATCTCGCGACGCTTCGAAACCTTGTAGAACTTGCGGTGCGTTCGGACTCCGGCCTTGGGTCGGGGAATGATGACCGACTTCAGAATCTCTCCGGATTGCAACGCGGTTTTCCGGTAGGCGACAAAGAATTCATCGAGCGGCAGAACGCGTTCTCCAGCCGCTGAGGCGAGCACCACTTTCGCTTCGAGCGCGAGGAGCACCGGCGGGGAATCGCCGATCGGCGAAGCGGTCACCAGATTTCCGCCGAGGGTGGCGCGATTGCGGATCTGGCGCGACCCGAACACGGAAAGCATTTCGCGGATTATCGGGAACTCGGCGCCGAGCAGGTCGTCAAGTTTGGTTAAAGTCGTGGCCGCGCCGATGCGCCACTCGGTTTCGGTCAAGCTGATCTCATTCAGTTCAGGGACCGCTTCGATGGAAATGAGCGCGGGAAATCTTTGAAACCGTTTGGTGATTTCGAGACCAAGGTCCGTCGCGCCTGCGATCAAACGTGCGTCCGGATTCTCGGCCATCGCGCGGAATAGTTTTTGGAGCGAGGTGGGACGCATGAACGTTTCGCCGCCGAAATTGTAGCGGGTCGCTTTGAGCTTCGCCTTTGCGGTTTTCAACTGCGCATCAAACGCATCAGAGCCGTTGCGTTGGGCAAGGGCGTCGGCGGCCGCATCGCGGATCGGCCGATAACCGGTGCAGCGGCAGAGGTTGCCGCAAAGCTGTTCGTCGAGTTGCGCCGCCGTTTTCATGTCCTTGCGGTAGTAGCCCTCGAAGAGCGACATGATGAAGCCGGGCGTGCAGTAGCCACATTGCGATCCGAAATTTTCCACCATCGCCTTTTGGACCGGATGCAGTTGCTGTAGCCGCGCCGCTGTGTCGGCGCGTCGGTCGGCTGGGCACGGCGACGCAGCGCCGTGGCTACAGGAAGCAACGCCTTCGACCGAGATGATGTCGCGTCCGGCCATGAGCGGCAGCGGCACGAGACAACTATTGATGGCGCGGTAGGAGCGCTTGCCGCGCGCATCGCGATCGACGATCGCAACCGAGCACGCGCCGCAATCGCCTTCCGCGCATCCTTCCTTCGATCCCGTCAGACCGCTGGCCCGCAGCCATTCGAGCAAAGTGGTATTGGGCGAAACCGAATCGACGCGGACGGTTTTCCCGTTCAGTCGAAACTCAATCGCCCCGCTCATGAGCCGCGGCGGCCTTGGAGAATCTTCAGGAACGAACGGGAACGCAATTCATCGAGCGTAAGTCCGGTGGCGAGGGCTTCGCTTTCCGTGATGGCGCCGCAGGCGATGCCGCGCAGGAAAAAGTTGAGCAGGCCCTGTCCGGTGGCGGCGTCATCAAAAACGTCGCCGAAGAGTGAGGCGAGCGCCGCTTTCTCGACAAAGGTTTTCAGGCGGCCGGAAGCGCTCGTTAGGCCATCGAGGAAGAAGGTGTAAACCGCGGCATAACGAGTAACGAATTGCGCCGGATGCAGGTCCCAGCCCTGATAAAATCCGTTGCGGAGCGAATGCATGTTGTCGCTGAAACCAAGACGCCACGCGCCGTGAGCGCTTTCACGATTCTGCCTTAGCTGTTCGGCGGTGAGCGGTTTGCCTTCGCTCGCTCGATGCGGGCCAGCCGGGAGAATGTTCGTGGCGCCGTCGGAAAGATGAATGCCGGTGCCGGCCAGCGAAACCAGCATCATTTGCCGCGCGAAATCGCACGAGGGATGAGCCATGGTTTGATAGGCGGCGGTGATTCCGGCCGAGGCGGTGTAATCGTAGACGCCGAAGTGCACGCTCCGGCAACGCCCATTCGCCGCATCGACGAGTGAGCCGAGGGCGATCTCGCCGCGTTGATTGATGATCGCCTGCGGAGTCTCGATCATCGGCTCGATCTTCAAGGCGCCTGCCGGCAGACCGTTTCGTTGCTCGAGAATTTCGAAGAAGCGCGCGGCCGCTGCGACCTGCTCGGGCAACTGGATCTTGGGCACGGTGATGACGAAATTTTCCGGCAACTTGCCTCCCGTTTCGCTGAGCAACGCGGTAATGAAGATGTCGAGGGTGCGAACGCTGCGGACGCGGAGATCTTCACTGAGCGGTTTGATGCGAATGCCGATAAAAGGCGGAAGCGAATTTTCTTTGAGGCCGCGCGCTACTTCGGCAGCGCTGGAGGCGGCGTGTCCATCCTCTTCCGCGTCCGGCCGGTTGCCGTAGCCGTCTTCAAAATCGAGCCGGAAATCTTCGACGGGCTCGCGCCGAAGTTTTTCCACGACGCGCTCATAGACTTTCTGCGCTAGTTGTTCATCGCCGGCGGTGCCGAGAACGTCCGCTAAAGTTTTTGCATCAGGTGCGTACTCCTGGAGCGATCGCAGCGCGACGGCACCCAGTTTTGGCGGCGAATCCGCTTTGAACAGATGCGCGCCGCCGTAAACGGTGTGCACTGCCTGGCGGCGATTCGATTCGCCAGGGTAATGGCGCATGAACGCCTTGTTCGCGTCGCTCAAAGCGGCGCTGATCTTCTCGATTTCGTCGGGCTGAAGGCTGGTGTTGTTCATTACGATAAATCCGGCCGCACTAATCTCCCCATGGGCCGGTCTGCAAACTTACCATCCTCGAAGATCGTTTGTCCGCGCAAAAATGTCCGGCGGACGCGGGCTCGCAGGGTTCTGCCCACGTACGGGCTCTGCTTGTGACGGTAATGGAGCGATTCCGGTCTAATAACTTCCTCGGCCTTCAGGTCGACGAGCGTGAAGTCCGCGTCCTTACCGACAGCGATTGTCCCTTTCGCGCCCACCCGAAACCGCGAGGCCACATCTCCACTCGTTAGGCGACGAATCTCATCTTGCGGAATTTCGGCCTCGATCAGCAACGGCAAAAGATGCTGACAACCGGAGATGCCGCCCCAAACATCGAAAAAGTTGTCACGCTCTTTCATCTCTGGCGGGGAAGGTGAATGATCCGAGCCGATGGTGGTGATATCGCGAAGCCGGGCGCGGAGCTGGCGTTGTTCCTCGATCGAGCGAAGAGGCGGCGCGCATTTCGCGACCGCGCCCAACTGTTCCATGTCGTGCTCGGTCAGCACGAGATAGTGCGGACAAGTTTCGCACGTGACGTCGATCCCGCGCGCGAGCGCCTCGGCGACGAGCGCGACGCCGCTCCCGCAACTCACATGCACGATGTGCAAACGGCAGCCGGTTTCGGAGGCGAGATCGATCGCGACGCGGATCGCCTCGAGTTCGGCTCGGATGGGTCTTGAATCGAGATAATCACGAATTCCTCTTTTGCCGGCCGCGCGCGCGGTTCCCGTCAAGGTGCTGGTCATCTCCTCTGACTCGGCGTGAACGGCGACGAGGAGATCGAGCTCCGCGGCGCGCTTCATTCCGGCGCGTAATGTTTTCTCGTCACCGTGCGCAAAGTCTCCGATGCCGCTGTTGCACATGAAAGCCTTCAATCCGACGACTCCGCAATCGCGCAGAGCTTCCAAGTCCGACAGATTGCCGGGAACCAGTCCGCCCCAGAGACCAAAATCGACGAGTGAGCCCGCGCCGGCCGCGGCGCATTTCAGCTCGAAGTTTTCCCGATTTGTCGTGGGCGGATGCGCATTGAGCGGCATGTCGAACACCGTCGTAGTGCCGCCGGCCGCCGCGGACTGCGAACCTGTGGAAAACCCCTCCCAATCCGTTCGACCCGGCTCGTTAAAATGAACGTGCGCGTCGATGACGCCGGGAAAAATTGCCAGATCGCGCGCATCGAGTTCCGACTTCGCTGAGCCCGCCAGGTGGTCCGCCACCGCGACGACTTTTCCTTCGCTAATTCCGATGTCGTGGTCGCGACCTCGCAAGAGCAGGTCGAAATCGCTCATGAGGAAAATGACGAAGCACGAATGCCGAATGACGAGGGAATGCCGAAGCCAGAATGACGAAAAAACGCTCTGATTCGAGCTTCGTCATTCGAACTTATTTCGTCATTCGTCATTCGGAATTCGTCATTTTCGCCGTTCCCCACACCCGCAGCCGGCTTACTCCGCCATCGGGGTAAATGTTTAAGCGTACGTGTGTGCAGTTCTCTATCGGCGTGAGTTCTTTCTCGAAGAAATGTTGCGTGTGCGCCTGCAGTTTCGTCATCGGAAGGATCTCGGTCCAGCGCGTGCCTGGACTTGTCAGATCGGCGGTCGAAGCATTTGGCGCGACACATCCTTCGATCGAGCAGGTGTCGGGGTAGTTTCCCTTGAAGTGGTTGGTATCGACTTCGATTTTCCGGATCGTGCCCGGCAACCCGAGCTTCAAAACAATCCAATCGTGTCCCGGACCGCGCCGGCGTTTTGTTTCCCAACCGTCGCCCATGTTCTCGGAACGCCCCGGCATGATCAGGTTGTTCATCGAACTGAAAAACATATCGCTGCACGCCAGAGGCACTCCTCCGTTTTCGACGGCGGCCAGATCGACGAGCTCGCCCGGCTTCAGCTTGCTCCAGTCGGGGACGACAATTCCGTAGACGCGAAAGCGCGCCACGCCGCCGTCCGGAATAATATTCAGCCGGAGATGGGTCCAGGTCTGGTCGTTCGGAATCGCAAACAGGTTCTGCGATCCCGGGTTCAAGGGTGATTGCGCCAGAATCGGCGTCCAGGAAAGCGATTCGACTTCGCCAACCTCGCTTGGAAATTCATTCGTTAGGCAGAGCGCGTCGAGAGACGCGAACGGCGGGTGATTGCCCAGGAAATGGTTCGTATCGATGTCGACCTGTTGGATGATTCCGCGCAATCCCAACTGAACGACACACCAGTCATGCCCGGGAGTGCGGCGGCGGCGCGTTTCCCATCCATCCATCCATTTGCCGCGATCGGTATACTTATCCGGAATGAAGACTCCTCGACCTGGCTTTAGGAGATTCTCCTTCTCGGCGAAGAATTCATCGTTTGCGAGAATAGCGGCGCCGCCGACGCGGGCGGCGGCCAGATCGACGAGACCGGCCGGGGCCGCAACTGCTGGATCAGCCGCGCTCATCTAGCTGCCGCGATAGGTGCTGTAGGCCCATGGAGAAACGAGCAGCGGAACATGATGCTTCGCCGCGGCATCGGAGATAACGAAACGGACCGGGACCCGGTCGAGGAACCGCCGCTCGCCGAAATAATCGCCGACATGGAAAACGAGCTCATAATTTCCTGCCGCCATTTCGGCGCCCGCGAGCAAGGGAGCTTCCGTGCGGCCATCCGAATTCGTCTCAACGGTTTTGAGGAGTTTCGATTGATCGAGCGACCAAAGTTCGATCTTCATTCCCACGGCGGGACGGCCACGCATCGTATCGAGGACGTGAGTCGTCAGGCTATTCATGGGATAAGATCGCGTAACCGCAGCTCGGCAATTTTGGAGATTTCCTGCAAGGCGGTTTCAATTTCCTGTTCGCGCGAATTCCGGAGACGGACGGGAAACGCTCGCGCGATCGCTTCCTTCTTATTCAATCGCGCGCAGATTACGAAGGGAAATCCGAAGCGCTCCCGGTATCGCCGGTTGTATTCGCGAAACTGTTTCGCTTCTTCGGCGGTAACGTCATAGAGCCCGGCGCTGGCTTGTTCCTCTTGCGACGCAGCGGTGAGATGGGCGTCGCCGATCAAATCCGGATGCGCTCGAATGAGAGTCAATTTTTCCTCGTCACTCGCTTTCCCGACGGTAGCGACGAGGGCGGCGTGCAGCGCTTCACGCGATTGAAACGGGCGCTGCGCCTCTGTGCGCGCGGCGACCCAGGGGGAATGCTCGAATAACGGGCCGACCACGCGGGTGAACTCCGCGCGATCGAGCGCATTCAACTCCGCGAGCTTTGGCATCGCGTTATCGCAGTAAATGAATTAACCGTAAGGCGCAATGGCGAAACTGACCGCCCATCGTTACGGCAAAGCGCGCGTTCGGGTGATGAAAATCCTGCGCGATGGACCTCTCCACATCCTCAAGGATGTCGAAGTCGCCGCATTTCTGAAGGGCGATTTCGCGTCGTCCTACACTGGCGGCGACAACACCAAGGTGGTGGCGACCGACACGATCAAGAACACGATCAACGTCTTCGCCAAACAGCATCTTGGTGAGGAAATCGAGCGGTTCGGGCTCATCCTCGGCGAACATTTTTTAACGCGTTACGAACAGGTGGACGAGGTGGAAATCGAGATCTTGGAGCGTCCATGGAAACGTCTGACGGTCAACGGTGAGCCGCATCCACATTCGTTTGCAGCCGGAAGTGAAGCCCGAATGTTTACCAGCTTAAATTGCAGCGACGCCACGAAGACGATCCGCTCGGGAATTCGTAATCTCGTAATCCTGAAATCGAGTGGGTCCGGATTCGAAAACTATCCTAAGGATGAATTCACGACGCTGCCCGAGACCGCCGACCGGATTCTTGCGACCTCCTTCAGCGCGACGTGGACGTTCAAAGATCAGCCGGCTCATTACAGCCGCGCCAACGAAGCCATTCTGAGCGCGATGCTAAGAATATTCGCGAATAGTTACAGTCCGTCCGCGCAAACGACCTTGTTCCAGATGGGTGAAGCGGCGCTCGGCGTTTGTTCTGAAATCTCGAAACTCGATCTCGCGATGCCTAACAAGCATTGCCTGCTCATCAACCTGGCCCCGTTCGGGCTCGAGAATAAAAACGAAGTTTTCGTTCCGACCGATGAACCGCATGGCGATATCCAGGCGACCGTGACGCGCGATGACTGATGCGCTCGTCGACGAACTGATCGCGGCGCGAGAGGCCCGAAAGCCTTTCACGATCGTTACGGTAGCAGCCACGACCGGATCCGTGCCGCGCGCCGCCGGATCGAAAATGTTCGTTTACGTCGACGGCAAAACCAGTGGAACGATCGGCGGAGGGAAGTTCGAATCGCTGGTCATCGCCGACGCGCAGGCGAGCATGCGGGAGAAGAAGCCCCTCCTCAAAACTTATCCGCTCCGCGAAGGCTCGACCGATTCTTTTGGGGCGATCTGCGGTGGCGATGTCACGGTCTTCATTGAGCCACAGGCGGTCCGTGAAGCGTTATACCTTGTCGGCGCCGGCCATTGCGCGCAGGCGATCGCGAAGTTGGCGAACGAATGCGGCCTTTACGTCAGTGTGATCGATGATCGGGTCGAGTTGCTCGCCGATCTGCCGGCTGCTGTCGCGCGCGTTTCTGATTTGTCGCCGGTCGAATTCATCGCGTCGCATCAATGGCAAAGCGACGAAGCGCTCGTCCTGGTAAGCCGCAATCACGAAATCGATCGCCACGCGCTGGCCGCAGCCGTCGAGCAAACTGGCGCCGGCTACATTGGGATGATCGGAAGCAAGCGAAAAGTGCGGCACGTTTTCGATCATCTGCGGCAAAGCGGGGTTTCAGAGGAAAAGTTATCACGCGTTTTCGCTCCGCTCGGATTGGACATCGGCGCGGACTCGCCGGCGGAGATCGCCGTGAGCACCATCGCAGAGATTCTCGCTGTTCTGCGCCAGCGAGACGCGACCCATTTGCGAATGTCGGCAAACGGAAGGCGATTGAACAAGAAAGGAACCGATATGGCAGAAGAAAAGAAATGGGAAAAATGGGAAGGTCCGGGAACGCCTGAAGGAACAGGAGGGACGAGCACCCCCGAATCCACAGCGGCCAACGAAGTCCAGGGCCGAGGCCGCCAATTAGTGGCGGTTTGTTTTAAGTGCGGGACGCAATCTTATGTCGGCGTGGATTGGAAGTGGTTCACCTGTTGGAAATGCGGCGGCATGTCCTCTTCGGAAATGATGGCGTGAGGAAAGTAGGAAGTAGAAAGTAGAAAAGCGGCGCGCGAAATTTACTCCGTCGGTTGCCAGGCGTGGTCCTGCCACCAGGCGGCGAGAGCTTCGTTGCTGCCGCGGAAGATATTGCGCTCGGCTCTTGGGATGTTGGCGACCCGAATCGGATACGCGGACCGCGGCCGGAGATCGCATTTGCCGTCGCCGGTGTATTGCCACAAGCGCCAATTGCTCCAGGGTGAGCTCGCAGTGGGCTGGTAGTGATAATTCGCGATCCATAACCAGCAGTTCCCTAGAATCGCTTTATCGGCGCGATTGACGCCGGGCGCACTCATGACAGCCCGCAGCCGATTCTCGCTCCCGTAAACGCCCGGATATTTTCCGGTCCGCTGCTTGATGCGCTCGACGAATCGCGCGGCCTGATCGACGCGCATTGTGCCGCCGGGATAATGTCCGTTCTTTTCGAAATCGAGGACGAGCAGAACGCCGCTTGGTTGCAGCGCCGGTCCCCGCCAATTCGATTCCACGGCATTCAAGAAATGCTCGGCCTGCCGGATGGGATCGGTCGCGTCGCCGAAATGATAGGCGCCCCAGAGCAGGCCGGCGCGCGTCGCGGCATTTTGCCGCGTTCCGTAATAGGCATCGCGATCGAAGCGCGGATAAGTCGCCTCGTGAATAACGGCGACGACGCCCTCGCGTTTCATCCCTTCGAAATCGACCCGCATCAAATCGTAGTGGGATAAATTCACGACGCTGTTTCCGGCCAGGGCCGAGATTGGCAACACGACGAGCGACAGCAAAATTCGAACAGCGGAAAATTTCATCGCGCGGAAACTAAGTGGAGGCAGCAGGCTGACAAACGGAAATTCGCTCTTCGCTAAAGTTCGTTCCGGACTCGGGGCGATCTGAGCGAAAACTGCGGCGTTCCCCTTTTAACGCCTGCGTCAATTAAGAGAAAAGCAATGACGGCGCTGCCAAGAGCGAGGAGGGCGCCAACGAGCATGACGCAGCGAAATCCGTCGACGAATGAGAGGTCGATTGCTTCCCTCAAGCGCGCTCGTTCTCGCGGCGGGATTGAATCAGGAAGTTCGATGCCGCCAAGCCGGTTGCGTTGAGCGTCGACAGCTTGCCGCAGTGAAGGTGGAACATCGAGATCGGTCAGGCGACGACTGAGAGCGCGATCAAACACGAAAAAAATAGCGATTCCCAAAACGGCGATCGCGAGGAGGCCGGCGGCGCGCGACACCGCGTTATTGATTCCGGATGCGACTCCGGCCCGTTCGTGCGCCACTGAATTCATGACGGTTGTCGTCAAAGGAGCGATGCTCACTGCCAGGCCGATTCCGAGAACGACAACTGCCGGAAAGAACGTCGTCCAATAGGCGCCGCCGACTCCAGGCAGCAGAAAAAGCGCGAAGCCCGCAGCCGCAAGGAGCGGTCCGATGATGAGCGGAATTCTGGCGCCATGCTTTTGCACGAGCGCACCGGACCAGCGGGAAAGCAGAAAGATGATCAGGATAAATGGCAGCAAGGAAGCGCCGGCCGCGGTGGCGCTGTAGCGTTGCACTTGAATGAGGTTGAGCGGCAGGAAAAACATTGTCCCGCCGAGCGCGCCGTAAAGGAGGAACGTGAGCAGATTCGCCCCGGTAAAAGTGCGTGAACGGAAAAGAGTGAGCGGCAACATTGGATTACCGGTTCGCGCTTCAACGATCACAAAGAGGACAAGAAAAACGATCGCGCCGACGAGCGCGGTACGGATAGCGGGATGGGCGAAACCGCGCGACGCCGATTCGATGAATCCATAAACGAGCGCGCCCAAACCGAGCGTGACGAGAATCGCACCGATCCAGTCCAGCCTTCCTTTTCCGGCATCGGAGCTCTCCGGAACATGCCGAAGGGAGATCACGATGACGAGAATTGCCACCGGGATGTTAATGAAAAACACGGCTCGCCAGGAAACGGTTTCGACCAGCCAGCCTCCGAGGACCGGACCGATCGCGGCGGTGATCGCGCTAAAGCCCGACCAGGTTCCGATTGCCCGGCCGCGATCTTCTTCCGAAAAAGAATTGCTGATGATGGCGAGGCTTCCCGGCACGAGCAAGGCCGCGCCGATTCCCTGGACACCGCGGGCAGCGATCAATTGTCCGATGCCGGAAGCGAAGCCACACCAGGCGGAGGCTGCCGCAAAAATCGCCACGCCTGTCACGAAAACTCGCCGTCTTCCGTAGCGATCTCCCATCGAACCACCGACCAACAGAAGGGCGGCGAGGAAAAGTGCGTACGACTCGACGACCCATTGGACACCGCCGACGCTGGCTTCCAAGTCGCGCTGGAGTGCAGGCAGCGCAACGTTAACCACCGTGCCGTCGATAAAAGCCAGGCTCGAGCCGAGAATGGTCGCCGCCAGAATCCACTTCCCGGATGACTTTGGGCACGGCGCAGCGATGTGCCCCGACCGGATCACGCCATCGTCACACGGTTCACGAATCAAGGTGGCCATCGTGGCTGCGACTGGCTCCAAGGACAAGTTCTAGTACAATCCGATTCGCAGCTATCCGCGTGACCGAGTTGTGCGGTTTGGCAGGGTCATCGCTCCCGTGTCGCTATTCCGCCAACGGAAAACGAAACTGGCTTTCGAGGCGCCAGCGGACGAGATCGCGAATGCGGGTGGCAACCCGGAGAAAATCGGCGGGCTCCGAGGTGCGGGAGTCTTCGATATTGCCGACGGGGTCGAGCCGCTGAAGCTTCCAGGTAGCGGCGGGAAAGCGGAGCGCGAGGTCGCGGCATTGCTCATCGGTCATGCAATAGATGGCGTCGGCGCGGTCGACGAGATCTTGAGTGATTTGCCGCGAGGCGTGCGGCTGAGGTGCGCATCCCAAGGCGCGCAACGCGCTGTTTGCTTTCGCCGACATGGGGCGGCTGGCGGAGACGGAGAGCCCGGCACTGAGCGCTTCAAACTTTGGCTTTCCTTCGCCGGGTGGAAATTTCAAGAGGCGCGCGACTTCGCTGTTACAAATGGCCTGCGCGACGGGCGACCGGCTGGTATTTTCGCCGCAGACGAAGAGATAGACGCGTTGTAACAGACGGAGACCGAAAGGACTTTCGGGAGCGATGGTTTCAAGGTCGTCAGGCACGGGTGGAACCGGATCGCTCTCCGGCGCCAGCTCACGTCCGGCGCGTCCGGTGCGGACGAATTCCTGCACGACGACTTCGGTGGGGTTGCGCAACACCTTTGCGGCGGGTCCCGCTTCCACAATCCGGGCGCCGCCGTGCTGGCGAAACATGAACACGGCAAAATCCGCCAGGCGTTCGGCGAGATGAACTTCGTGGGTCACGATCACAACCAGCCGGGCGCGCGCCTGCACGCGAATGATCTCTTCCACTTGCTGCCTCTTGAGCGGATCGAGTGCCGAAGTGGGTTCGTCCATTAGGAGCACGTCCGGCTGCAAGGCGATGGCGCGCGCGATGGCGAGGCGTTGCGCCTGGCCGCCGGAAAGTTTCCACGCGGCGAGATCGAGGCTGGCCAGCTCCCAGGTGAGTCCTACCTGCTCGAGCGCTTCCTCGGCCAGCCGTCGAATTGCGCTGCGCTTCAATGTCGTGGCATGCTTGAGCGCGAACTCGACGTTTGCCAGCACCGAGCCGGCGAGCATGCGCGGCTTTTGATGAATGAATCCGATGCGGCGCGCGAGTTTCTGTTTCGAGAAGTTCGATCCGAAGACCGTCTCGCCATTGAACAGGACATCGCCAGAGCGGTTCCAGCCATCGCGTCCATGCTCGATCAGGCGCTGAGTGGCGCGGAGGAGCGAGCTTTTGCCCACGCCGGAAGGGCCGAGCAGCGCGATGACTCCTGGCCCGAGCAGATCCAGATCGATGCCATCGAGGATCTGAGTTTTGCCGATCGAAAGACGGAAGTTTCGGTAACTAAGAGTAATCACTGGGCGAAGCGCTCCTCTCGCGTGAGAATGGAGATGGTTATTTGAATCCCGAGCGTGATGATGAACAAGACGGCGGCGGCGGAATAGGCTGCGTTCTGGCCGCCGGGAACCGCGGCCAGAAGATGGAAGACAAAGACCGAAAGCGTGGCGCCGGAGTCGAAGAGTGATGAAGGCATTTGCATCGCCACGCCGGCCGTAAAGAGCAGCGCGGCCGCATCGCCACAGCCGCGCCCAGCCGCGAGCGCGAGAGGAGCGCTCAGACCGGGAAGCGCGACAGGCACTACCTGACGCCACGCCGTCTGCCAGCTATCGACACCGAGGGCGGCGCATTGCTCACGCACTTCGTTTTCCACCATCTCCAATCCGTTGATAAAACCGGTGGTCATGATCGGCGCGAGCAGACAGGCCAAAGTGAGAACGCCGGAGAGGAGTGAAAATCCGAAGCCGCAGTACCCCCCGAAGAAGGCCGCTCCAAAAAGTCCCCAGACGATTCGCGGAACGCCGACCCCGATGTCGAGAGCCGAGCGAACGATTTTGCGCAAGCCGGTGGGCGCTGTCAGTTCGGTGTATGCGACCGCCAAAGGCAAGCTAACCAAAGCGGCGAGCAGAGTTGCGAGGCCGACAATGATTCCGGTGTTGGCAAGCATCGGGGCGATGCCGCCGGAGCGCCCAAGGTTTCGTGGAGGCTCAAATAAATAGCCGGCGTGCAGGCCGGCCGCGCCGCGATAAAAGAGATCGCATCCCATCCAGGCCAGCAAAGCGGTCAGGAGCAAGGTTGCGATGATCCCCGGTATCTTGATCATATTCCGGCCTTGCGTTGCGCGGCCCGGCCGAAAACGCTCAACGCGCTGATGGCAATGAGCACCACACACGCGAGAAGATAAAGCGCGTCGCGGTGCAAGCCTGCCGCACTGTCGAGCTCGACGATCAAAGTAGTCGTCAAAGTGGCGATCGGCCGCGTGAGGTTCGGCCAGGAGACAACATTCCCGGCCACCATGCTTACGGCCACTGCCTCCCCGAGCGCGCGGCTCGTTCCGAGAACCACTGCACCCAGAATACCCCAGCGCGCATGATGAAAGGCGACGCGCGATACGATCGCTTCGCCTACGCCCAAGGCGCGGCTGGCTTCCAGCAAATCGGCCGGCACGAGACGAAGCGCGGCGCCAGACAAAAGTGTGATCGTCGGAGCGATCATCAAGGCGAGCACCAGCGACGCGGAGATCCAGGAATTACCAAAGAGCGGCACGATCCACGTCATCGCCCAGAGGCCGATTACAACCGAGGGAATGCCTCCCAAAATTCCGATGGCGGCGTTCGCGCCTGCGCGCACTTTTCGCCCGGCATAGAGCGAGAGATAACCTGCCGCGGAAAGTGCAATCGGAACCGCCAGGCACACGGCGAGCGCCGTGACCGCCAACGTGCCTGCAAGGAGCCGGAGTACGCCGTACCGGTTTTGTTGAGGCAGCCATTCCGTGGCCGCCAACTCACGGAGCCCAATCTGCGCCGCCGCGCCGGCTGCATTCCAAAAAAGAAAAATCGCCAGCGCAAAAATGGCCAGGACCGGAAGCAGGCCGAGCCCGATCGCGCCGGTCCAAAAGCAGCGCGCCCTATTCCAGCGGAACATAATTTCCCTCGCGGATGATCCTCTTACCCTCCGAGCTCCGCAAAAAATCCAAGAGCACGCGACTGCCACCTTGCGGTTCGCCTTTGGAGATCAGGTAGAGCGGATGAAAAAGGGGATAGGTTTTGTTAGTAACGTTTTCCATCACCGGTTCGATGCCATTGAACCTAACGAGACGAACGGGCTGGCCGGCTTCCGCCGCCTTGATCACTTCGCCCAGGCTGACATAACCAATGGCATTGGCGGTATTGGCGATCACGCGGATGACCTGCGCATTGTCGCCCGCAGTCACGTCCGTATTGCTGGTCATCTCGTCCGGAGTCAGCCCGAGGTATTTCATGAAGACCTCGCGGGTCGCGTGTCCTTCGCCTTTGTGAACCACGACTATGCGCTCATTTCGCCCACCGAAGTTCGACCAATTCGTGATCTGCCTGCGATAGATTTGGCGCAACTCGTCTGTCGTTAGGCCAGCGAGCTGATTCGAAGCATGCACCACGAGGCCCACGCCATCGTAAGCGATCGGGAACGCGATAACCTTCGCCTTTTCCTCCGGGGTAAGCTCACGCGCCATCGCTCCGAGGCTGTTGCGCCCCGCGATGCAATCCTCAAAGCCGCGGGTGCTCCCGCCTCCTTGCGCCATCACGTCGAGTCCCTTCGTCCGGCGTAACTCTTCCGCCGCCATCTGCACGATCGGATAAACCGTGCTCGCGCCGGTGACGACGATCTGCCCGGTTTGCCGCCGGTGGCATGCGCTGATCAATAGCAGCGTCGGAGCGACGAAGCTCGCCATGAGGGCAAGGTGCCGCCATTTTTTCATGATCAGGAGGGATCGCGCCGATCGCGTTTCACGCAGTGGTTCTTGTTTGGCCTGAGGGAAGGGATGCTAGAGAGTCGATCTGAGGAGTGCGATGCAAAAGATGCGCCCGTTAGGTGGGAAGTTCGTCGATCAATCTAGCGCGATGGCTCGTTCGGTGCCGTTCTAGAACCAGGGCCTGGCCGTTCCTCCTGATTTGATCCAACTCGGCGTGATGCTCCTCACACAGCACGTAACTCACGCGATCTTCCAGGTTTTCGTCGCTGACAGACAAGTAATGAAGCCCCGGCACAAACCCCAGCTCGTGCAAAGGTCCTTCGATCGCACTATCCGCCACGAGGAGCGCGCCCGTGGCCGGAATCTCGAAGTGCTTTGCCACCGCATATTGATAGCGGGTGCAATCGGTAAAAGCAGTCCGGTGTTCCCATATTCGCCGGGCAAAAGCACGCCCGACCCGGCGATCGTTCCCGTACTCATAGTCACAGCGATAGCCGGGATGCGGCTCACGAACGATACCTGGAAATCCGCTTTCCATTAAGGCGTTCAGTCTTTGCCGCATGGGATAAGCGTTACAGATCGCCCCGCTCAAAAACAGTTCGTTTCTAGCGCGGGCGTTAAACGGAAGTGCAAAATCCGGGGAAGCGGAGTGAGGCAGCCAGACCACACGCCGCGCCTCCGCCACTCTCGGAAAGTATTCGGCGACGCGATACGCATAAGTCGCCAGCAGCGTGTCGCAGAGCAGGAACGCTTTCTCCCGCATGTCTCTGGCGCCGTGGTGATGCAAATCATCCGAAACAAACCATCTCGAGGCGGGCAGTTTATCCACCTCGCGATCGTGTTCGCAGAGAAAACCTTCGCCGCCCCAGAAAAGAATTACCTCCGGGAACTCTCGGCAATGCCGCGCAATCTTCTCGCGCATTCCTCGCCCATACAAAGCGGAAGGCTCCAGATGCATCCATCCATGAGCTTCAATGAGCTCGCGAATGATGTAGGAGAACTCGCGGCTCACAAAATGGGAATAGGCGCCAAGCTCGGCGACGATGAGACGCACGGGATCCGGAAAGCTTCAGTTGAGCAACACCCAGGTGGAAGGCAGAACAACCGATTTTCGCTGGAGATCAATCCCCACCACGTGGACGCCGTCCGTGCCGATCCGCCGATTCTGGGTGAAGGTAACGGCTGGGGTTTGCTCGGTGTTGTAGCTGTAGAGATTCTCCAGGATTTCGACCAGCTTTTCCCGGCTCACTTCCTTTCCCGTCTGGCGCAACGAGTGGACAAGGAGCTTCGCTGAGGAGAGCGCCATCCGGGAGAAACCGCCGTCGAAAGCCGGCGCTTCGCCTGCGAGCTTCAGGAGTTCGCTTCTGCCGGCGGACGTTTGATCCGAGGGAAGAGTCGGAAAGGAACAAAAAATCCGTCCTGCGAATCCTGGCGGTGCGGAGAGGAGCTCGGGGCCGGCGAGCACATGCGGCGCGAAGAGGTACGGATACGAGCCGGTGCTGGTGGCGGCCCGGTAAAGTTGATCCAAGCCGCTCGCGGGAGCGAACCAGAAGACGGTGTTGACCTTGCCGCTGCGCAAGAGGGCGCTCCAATCCGGTGTCGAATTCTCCGCGATGATCACGTCGCGCGGTGCAGGCCAACCGGCCGCAAAAAGACGTTTGCGCATTGCTTCCTTCGCGGCGCTGATCGCGTCATCGCCATCGCGCTGCACCAAAAGTGCGCCGGAATTTTTTAATTCCGGCAGTTGGGTCGCGAAGCGAGCAAGCGCTTCACCCTGGCCGGCTAGTCCAGCCAGCAAATGGAATACGTAGCGGTGTCGCGCCGGTCCGTCTGCCGCGTTAAGCGCGATTGGCCCGATCAGGGGGACTTTGTTTTCGTCGAGATAGCGGCCGATCTCTTCTTCACAACCGGTCACATAACTCGAGATCAAGACAAACGGCTGCTCGGCTTCGACAAAATCGCGAATGACGCCGGCGCGCGCTTCGACGGTGGCGGGAGCGCTGACAAAAGCGAACTGAAGCTGCCGGCCATAAAGGCTGCCCTGCTCGTTAACTTGGAGAGCAAAGGCCGCGATGACTTCCCGGATTCCCCGCGCCGAACCAGCGCCGTTTGCCGGCGGAAGGATGACTCCGATTTTCAAGGAACTCTCGGTCACGCCTGGGTCGGCTTCGCGGCCGAGCACTTCGAGATAAGCCACCAAATCGGCGGCTTGTTCGTGCGTGAGCCGGTAACGCGGCATCGCGGGGTCGAGCCGATTCCCGCTCGCATCGATCCCCAGCGCAATCGCCCTAACGAGCAGTTTCCCGGAATAGCTGCTTCGCCGGCGCCCGGCAGGTCCGGTGGCGGACGCCTTGGTCAGTTCTTCCCAGCGAATATTTGCTGGCGTGACTCCTCCTTCTGCTTTGCCGCGGCCGTCGCTGCCGTGACAATTCACGCACCTGAGAATGCTGGCCGGCACGTCCATTGCCGGATCACCCACGCTCGCAGTCAGCGGAGCTCCATTCACGGGAACGCCAGTTAAATAAATCTGGCGACCGCGACTGATCGCTGCCGATCGCTCCGATGCCGGATCCTCGGCGGCCAGGGCAAGGGCGCACATTCCCGGGAGGATCGCGCTGAGCAGGCGCGCGCGCCTACGGTTCCGGCGTGTTCTCATCATTCAGCACCGACCGAAAACTCGCCGCGATATCTTCAGTCTTCGAAAGCCCGAGCACCTTCTTCCACAAACCGGTGCGGTCATTTCCGATGATGAGTAAATTGGAATGGTTCTCTTTGACGTCGACATACTGGCCGAACTTGCCCAGCGCCTGCTCGACCGATTCACGATCTCCAGTAAGCAGATGCCAGCCCGGTTTCGCGCCGAGGCCTTTCGCATAAGTCTTGAGCTTCGCCGGCGTATCCGTGAGTGGATCGACCGAGATAGAGAGAAAGCTCACGTCCTTGCCCAATCGCTCGCCCGCCACCGCCTGGAGCTCCGCGAGCTTCGGCATAGTCACCGAGCACACGCCCTGGCAGCTGGAGAAAAATGCATTCACAACCACGACCTTTCCTTTCAGCAGATCGTCGTAGAGACGGAGCTTTTCGCCGTTCTGGTCGGTCAGCACGGCACTGCCAAAGTACTTCTGCGCTGGGGCAGGCTTGTCTGCGAGATTGATGAGCTGGGTGTAAAGTTTGTCGGGCGCGGTGATGTCGTCGTAGGAACGTATCCATTCGCCCGTGCGCAAATTTCCCAGCAGCACGACCGGGGCGTTGTGGTTGGTGGCTTCAAGCGCCTTGAGCAGGTTTTCAATCTTTCCTTTCTCGCCGGTGAGCAGACTCCAGCCGGGGCGCGCGCCAAATTGTTCGCCCCATTGTTTCATGCGCGCGGGCGTATCGGTGACGGGATCAATGCTGATGGAGACGAGCGAGATATCCTTGCCGAGCCGCTCGCCCAAGCGGTCCTGGAGTTTGGCGAAGGCGGCGCCCATGACGGGACAGATGGCGCGGCAAGTAGTAAAGATGAAATGGATCGCGACCGTCTTGTCGCCGAGCACGTCGCTCTTGAACCGGACCTCCCGGCCATTCTGATCCAGAAGCGTTGTGTCGGGCACATCCAAAGTCTTCTGCGATGGCACGGCCACGCCGAACAAACTCCCGCTGCAGAGGATGGCTGCGGTTAAAATAATTCTAAAAGGTCCGATCAGCATGGCATGTGTTGTTTTACTCATTCTTCTTCGCTGCGGCGCTGACCGGAGTGGCCGGCGCAATCCGCAAAACTGGATACTGCGGGCTTCCAAATTGGACGTTGAGCGAAAGGCATTGCGCATGCGCGTAATACACCCCCGCCTCTGGCGGCGTCACCGTCACACTGTAAACGCCATCTCCCTCCTCTTTCGCCACCTGGCGCGCATGCCAATTTCCCGGCGCCATGATCACGATCACCAGATCGCGCAGGCCGGTGATCGGCTCGCTGGTTTTCTTGTCCGTAACGCGAAATTTGAATGTCGCGGTCCCGTCTCCTTTTGCGGGTGTCGTCGGAGCCAGAGGTGCGATCACCACTTTCGGCGCGTTTCGTTCGGCTTCGAGCTTGGGGTTTGTCGCGACGGCCAATTCGAAACCGCCCACGATCTTGGGCGAGTCGAGAAAAAAGATGACGTCGTAGATGCCGGGTTGTCCGAGTTTCGCCACCGTCTCATAAACACCGGGAGTCCCGCGCTCGCGCAGGCTGCGATCGACCACCTGCACGGCCATGGGCTCGCGCTTGTAATTGTTGAACGTGCCCATCGGCGCCGCCATTCCTTCTTTGTAAAAATAGATGGCGCGGTCACGCGTGTCGGCTACCAGAACCGCGCCTTCTCCGGGCAGCGGCACGATCCGGGCCGCGGGGCTGCCCTGCCACTTTTCGCCGAGCGGGTGCTGGCCGGCGGGAAAGGTGACCACGGAAAGCGGCTGGCCGGGGCGGCCGATCTGCGCAAGCGGGAGCATGAAGATTTCCGTGCTGGCAAGATGATTGATGTAGGCAAGATCGCGCGAAAACGAAATTTGAAACGGCGCCCTGCCCACAGTTCCGGTCTGGATGATTTCTGCGGACGACGCATCGATGACCTCGACCGTGTCCGTTTTCCGATTCACTGCGAGGAGGTGCCGCCCGCCCGGAGCTGCGGCGATATCGGCGAGGCCCGGCTTGGTCCGAATGGTCTTTGTTAGCGCAAGCGTTTTTGCATCGACGATCGCAATTTCCCCAGCGCTGGCGCACACGTAAACTGCGTCAGCCAGCTCCGAATAGGCCGCGGCGACAGGCCCGCGGCCAATCTTGATTTCCTTCACTTTCGTCAGCGTGCGGGTGTCGATGATGGAAATGGAATCGTCGTCTCCATTGGTGACAAAGACGAAGGTGCTGTTGGGCGTTACCGCCATGGCGTGATCGCCCCGGCCGATCGGCAGCGTAGCCACCCGCGCAAAAGTATCCGCGCGGAATGCTGCGACGCTCGTGGCCGATTCGCCTTCGCCGGCGGCCCAGAGATATTGTCCATCCGGCTGAAGCGCGAGGCGGGCGGGGCGCAGGCCGGCTTCGATAAAGTGCAACACTTCCCAGCGAGAAGTATCGATCACCGCGATCTGTTTTTTTTCCGGAATGGAAACAAAGATCCTTGTCTGGTCCTGCGTCATCGCCCAGTCGTAGCCATTTGCCGGAAGCGGAATAAGAGCGAGCAGCTTTGTACTCCCAAAACCGAAGAGCGGATCGACTACGGAAATCGTGGCGTCGCTGTTCAAAGCCAGAACATAAAACGCATTCAAATCGAGATCGGCCTGGCCGAAAATGCCGCCGGTGATGAATCTCGCCGCCTTTACGTTGGCCGCGGTGGCCGCCGGGATTTCGCCCTCGGGGCGCAAGCTCAACCAGGCGCGCGTGGTGGCGCCGCGGATGGGGACTTTTCCGTTCGGATCGGTGAGGGTGAAACGAAAGCGCACCGCATCACCTTCCTGAAATGATTCGCCGCGCGCGTCTGGGGCTGCCACTCGCGTCGCGTCGAACGTCACCCGGATTCCCTTGTCGGTGATGGTGCGCGGAGGCGGTTCCGTATCGCCGGCGTCGGCGGCCGCCAGGGGTGCCAGGCTGAGGAGAAGCGACAGCGTTCGGGGGGAGAACGGGGTCATGCCGGCAAGCTGGGGGTATTGAGAACCACAGCGGCGAGGATAGGGAAATTCCCCCTCGAGCCACAACCTAATTTCGCCGGAATTTGCTTGGCGCAGCGATTGGTTTTGTTGGAAATGGAAGCCGCATGGCCGCACATCCTCCCGGCGAGACCATCTCCTTTAGCAAAAGCGCCGCGCCCCTTCCAGCGAAGCTGGCGCGCCTCGTGGCGGCGCGCTTTCGGGGCGAGCCGCGAGCGGCGTATTTGGCCGGCGCATTCCTGGCGTTGAATCATTACGACCGGCGCTTTGCCATGAAACTGGTTTTGCTCGGTCGCGAGCGCGCCGGTGTTTCGTGGAACCTCCGTTTGTTCGTGGCGTCGATGCTGGGCAGTCAATGCCTCCGCCTCACGGCCGATTCTACAAGAGAACTCACGCTGCTATTTGGCAGCCTGGGTTTGCTCGCGGCGGGCGGGCGCGGCGTGGACCCCGATGTGTTGCGGCAAGGTTACACTTCGACCGAGCTTTCCATATTCAGCGCCGAATTTCTGCGACATCTTCGCCGGTTGGAGCGAACCCATCGCCGCTTGCGTGGTTTTCGCACAACGGCACGCGCGCTTGACGACTTCATCATCGTCTCTCGCGATCCCTGCAAAGTGCCTCTCGCGCGGTATCTGTTCACACCGGCGGAAGTGGTGGAGCGCGTCGTTCAACAGCTTCACGTTTCCTCGGGCCTTCCGGCGGTGCTCGAAGAGGCCGGCGAAGATGAGGCGCAACGGTACCGGGCGCAGCTTCCCGCGTATGAAGGTGAGATTGTGCGCCGGCTCACCGAGAACGCGGACGTCTATTGGAGCTGCGAACGGACTTCCTCCGAGATCAATCGGCTCATCGAGAAGCCTCTCGGCACCATCGCTTGCGTGGTGAAACCGCCGGGCAGCGCGCTCGAATTCGAGATCAAGCGGACCGGCATCGGCGGGCCGTTTCCGCTTGGCGCTGTCCACATCGGCGTCAACGGCAATCCCGTGCCGCCATCGCATCGCCTGCAGGGAGGCGCCTCCACGGCGAGCTTGCGCTGGGAATCGACCCACTCCGCGACCTTGTCGGAAGTCTATCGCGCGGCACACCGCCGCGAAGCACCGATCTCCAGATTACTCACCCTCGCTAGCTACCGGACCGTGCCGTGCCAGGGGCGCGATGTCCATCTGCTCGATTACTTCACCAGTCCCGAAATTTTTGGGGCCGGTTTTCAAAAGATGCGGCAGCGAATGAAGCAGTGCGTCTCCGCATTCACCGAGCAATTCGGCGACGAGTACCGCGATCTGCCGGGAGAGGTGGGGCTGACCGGTAGGTTCCTCTATCACGTGCTTCCGTGTCAGGGACTGCTGGCGCAGACCACCTCCTATCGGCTGGATACCCTGGCCGACTACTTCTCACCCGCCGGCGCAGAGATTTATTTCCGGCGCGGATTGAAGCGCGAGAGCTATTCCATGGAAGAGGCGCGGCGCTTTGCCGACGCCTTGCTCGATGAAGTGCTCGGCGTCTATGCCGCGCCCGACGCAGGGCAACTGGATTACGCACAATACCTCGCTGCGGCCTTCGCTATCCCGGAAAACCGTCGCCGGGCCGACGCGATGCATGCACAGGCAGTCTCCGATCTCGGAGAGCTCTGGGGCACGCTCCTCGCCGTCGGCGGTTTTAGTTATGGCGAATCATTCGTGGGTCGCAACATGGGCCTGAAGAGTTTGTTTGCCGCGGGCGAATGGACGTCACGGCTTGTCTCGATGGATCATGATAACTTGCACATTCCCGGTGACGAGGAGGAGGTTTTCTGGGCTCACGGCGCCTTGGGCACGGCGGAGGTGGATGAGTCTGTGATCCACGGCAATCCGGGACGTCCGCAGCAATTGACACGATGCGCCCTGCATTATCTGCAACAAATTTACCGGCTCGAGTCTCCCGACGCCCATGCGGAAAGCCGCCGCCGCCTGGAACTGGCGATGGGTACAGCCTATCGCGAGACGCGGCGGGCGCTGGAGCACGAACCGCGGATGCAGCGGCTATTCTCCCGCTCCTATTTGCGGCACCTGCGCGATTGGCACGTAGTCGTCGCGGATTACCTGACCACCGTACCCAAGGCCGACACGGCCGAGTTCAAGACCTGGAAGAACCGCACCCGAGCGTACCTCATCGAACGCAAATATGGCGAGGTGGCGGGGAACTATTGCAAGGCGCTGGAAGAGCACGGCGATTTCGTCCGGCGTTACTCGTTCCTTTATTTGCCGCCGCAGCCCTGACCGACAAACAAGTCCCGGCATGAAGATTCACCTCGTTTCGGGCCACCAGTATCCGGCACGCCTTGACGGCCTGGGCTCTGCCCGCGTCGCCGATGGCCTGGCAAAAGGGCTGGCCGAGCTCGGGCATGAGGTGAGCTATGAGATGCCGTGCGAGTCCGCCGAGCCCCTGCCGGATGGAATTCAACTCGTTCACGAACGGCGCTTCGACGTGGACATCATGTGGTTCAATGGATTCGATGAGGGACGATTCCCAGAGACGCGCGGGATTCCCTGGATGAAAACCGTGCACGCGGCGGACACGTCATGGGCTTCGCACGTTCGTGGCAATTGGATATTTGTCTCCGCCTCGCACGCAGCCTTTTACGGCCAGGCGCGTCATGTCCGCAATGCGATTGACCCAGGTGAGTTCTGCTACCGCGAACAGAAGGATGACTATTTCCTTTTCATGGTCGGCGATCTTTCGGTGCTGCAACTCAAGGGCTTCCAGATCGCTCGCGAACTGGTCCGCCGTTGCGGAATCCGCCTCGTGGTGGCGGGTGCGATCTCACAAGGCGATATGGCCGAGCGGTACAAACGAATGTTTACCGAAGAAGGCATTCAATACGCAGGCTACGTTTCTGGTCAGCAGAAGGCGGAGCTGCTCGCCCACGCCCGTGCGCTGCTTTTTCCGACGCAGGCGAATGAAACGTTCGGCATGGTCGTAGCAGAGGCGTTGATATCAGGTACGCCGGTCATCTGCAGCGATCGCGGCGCCTGTCCCGAGTTGGTTCCGCCCGAGATTGGCTTTGTCTGCTCCACCTTTGAGGAATATGTGTCAGCGGTCGCAGAGGTGGACCGCATTTCGCCGCTCACCTGCCGCATCTTTGCTTTGGAGAATTACCATTACCTCAGGATGGCGCGGGAATATCTCGCCGAGTTCGAGAAGGAGATCGTCAATTGGGCGTCCCCGATCTGGAGAGAAAAGGTAGGCGAATGCTCGCACTGGGTGGACCTGGAGCATCGCGGGCGGCGTTTATCCGTGGGAATCCCCTGGAGTTACTTGTCACGATAATGCGAATCTTGCTGGCGGCGACTCATGACTACCCGGCGCGCGAATCCGTAGGCAGCGGTTTGCGGCCAAAGGAGTTTCCTTCCGGATCCGGCGCGGCGATCCACGACCTGATCGCCAAAGGCCTGGCGGAGCTTGGCCATGACGTTTTCTATTTGGTCCCACACGCGGTGGATCAGCGGGCGGCGATGGGCATCACGCTGGTCGCTGAGCCGTTGCGCGACGCTGAGGTGCTGCACACCTTCTCAGAGTTCAATGAAGACCTAACGAACGAATGGCAATCGCAAGGCAAACCCTGGGTTACTACCTGGCATATGAACCGGGACGCCTACCCTGAATTGCGGCTTGCCCTGGAAGCGGGCGGAAACGAGCGACCGCCCTCGGGTGACAACTGGATCTTTGTCTCTCGCACTCTCGCTGAGCTGTATGGCCGTGAGCGCTACGTGTGCAATGGCATCGACCCAGAAGAATATTGTTTCTCCGAAGCCAAGGGCGACTACCTGCTTTTCATGTCGTCGATGGACGTAGGTCTCGCCAAGGGACTCGATGTAGCACTCTCGCTCTCCGCCCAACTGGGTTTCAAGCTGGTGGTCGCAGGCACTTCTTCGGATCCGCAGCGGATAAACTGGGTCGCGGAGCAGTGCCGGAACGTGAAAGCCGATTATGTCGGCGACGTGCGTGGCAGTGCCAAAGCGGATCTACTCGCTGGAGCCAGGGCCTTCCTCTTTCCGACTAAAGTAGATGAAGCTTTTGGACTCGGGATGGCGGAAGCGTTGATGTCGGGCACGCCCGTCATTTGCAGTAACCTGGGCGCATGCCCCGAGATCGTTTCTGCTGAAGTCGGGTTCGTTTGCGCAACGCCGCATGATTACGTTGAGGCGATCGGCAGAATTGGCGAGATCTCTCCGGCCGCGTGCCGTGCCAAGGCCATGAGCGAATATCATTATCTGCGGATGGCCCGAGATTACGTGAGGGAGTACGAACGAGAAATTGTGCGCCGCCGCTAGGATGGGAACGTGGCGATTACATCCAGCATGATGAGCGCTCCGTGGGGCAGATTTCCTTCGAACACGGTACGGACGGGATTGCAGACGACCCGATCGTCCGGAAGCCACGCGGCGTAAATCGGATCGACCTTCGCGAAGTTGTTCATATCGCTCAAGATCAGAGTGGATTTGATGATGCCGGCCGTTGAGCAGCCTGACGCATTGAGCACCGCGGCGATATTGGCGAAGACGCGATTCGTCTGCGCTTCCAATCCCTCTTCCAACCGGCCCGTATCACGGTTTCTGCCAGTCTGTCCGGTGACGAAAACGAGATTGCCCGTGCGGATAGCCTGGGTGTAGGTGCCGATCGCCGGCGGAGCGGCGTTTGTCTGAATTCGAATCTTGTCTGGCATAGTCGTGGGGTGAACTAGTTTTGATAGATGAGTGGCTTCGAGAAGACAAGAAGGCGCTCTTCGCCTTCTCTAACCAGAGGCAGGACCTCTCTGCCGAAACGGGTCACCTCGTCAATTTCGGGCCAGCCGGACATGATGAATTGGCTAACCCCGACGCGCTTGTATTCGAGCAGGAGGTCTGCGATCTCGCGAGGAGTTCCCAGGAGTGTGGTCCACACAGGGCCGCACAATGAGACGAGCCCGGTCCAGAGCGATCGGCCGATGAAGGCGTCGTTCATTCGGGCCGAGTTCCGATACATCGTGGAATCGTCACGATAGTCCCGGGTCCTGTTGCTCATGCCGGCTTCACAATGCGGAATGAGCGATTCGGCGACGGCGACGGCTTCCTCTCTCGTCGGCCTGCACAAAATGCAGAGCCGCAATCCTACTTCGACGCTCGCCGCGCGGCTTTGCGCGACAATGGGTGCGAGCTTTTCCGGAGCCTCGGCGCAACGAAGCCAACACGATCCTTGAGAGTGCGCCAACTTTTCCGCGGCATTCGAATGTCCGGAGACATAAATTTCTGGAGTTGTCCGATCGTGACCGAAAAAAGGAGTGGGGAAATGTCCTTGCTCGACACGATAGAACCGGCCTTGGAAATCGATCCGGGCAGTCCGGTCACGCCAGAAGGAGTGACACACCTCGAGAAATTCTTCCGCGCGGGAATATCGGTCATCATGTTCCAGAAAGTCGCCGTAAGCGTGCTGCTCGGTGCGCGAGCTGCCTGCGACCAAATTCAGGGCGACCCGCCCATTTACCAAAGTGGAGAGAGTGTTGAACTGCTGCACGAAAGTCGTCGGCTGCGAGAGCCCTGAGCGGTAAGCCACGATGAACTTAAGCTTCTCCACTGCTCGGCCAAGCGCGCAGGTAACAAGCATCGGGTCGGGTTCGCAGCGGCTAAACGAGATCAGGACTGATTCGATCCCCGCCTGCTCGGCGGTGCGCGCAAAACGTTCCCATCCTTCCAAGTCCGGCCTGGAGGCAGGGGAGTGCTCGAGCGTCTTTTCAACCCGAAAACGCGCCGCCTCTTCGGGTGTTTTCATGGCTGCTCCACCCGCTTCGGGCAGCATCCAATGAAAACGCAATTGCCGTAGCTGCACGCCGGACCCTAATTCAAGGACTCGACCTCGAACGGCTCGCGCTTAGGCAAAACCCCGTGCGCTTTGGCCCACTCCTGTAGTGCCCACGGCTTGGTGTCGATGTCCGGATAGCCTCCGAGTAATTGGCGCGTGATGAGATCGACCCCGGCGAGGCGCTGCGGCTCAGGCGGGTCAAGGTAAACTTCCGCTTTCATCCACCGGTAGGCATAACCGTAAATCACCACCTTCGAAGTGCGGTCGGAACGGTTCGGGGCCGCCGTGTGAAAAATTCGATTCTCAAAGAGAAGAGCGTCTCCCGCGTTCATCTTTAGATCGCACACCTCGATCCCTTGCGGATCGACCGCCTCTTTGGGGATGACCAGCGGCACTTCCCGCACGTGAGTGCCGCGCGCCATAAGCGTCAATCCGGATGCGGGCCGGTGGAAATCCGTCAGGCTATAGCTGACCTTGATCCCGACGCGGGGCGTGCCTCGGTTTCCCAAATCTTCAGGGATGCGAATGTCGCGATGCCAACCGCGGCGGAAGCTTTCGCCGTTTGAATTCTCCGGCCTTTTGTAGGTGAGGGATGTCGAATGAAGGTGGATGTTTGGGCCGAGCAACTGCGCGATCAGCGGGACGACTGGGGAGCTGGTAACGAGATCGACCATCGCTGGCTCTTCCAGCAAGCCCGGCCGCATATCGAGGTGATTGTATTCCGTTCGGTCAAATACCGGCGGCTTCTTGAGAAAGGAATGCGCGATCCGGTCGCCCGCCTCGAGCAATCGCCCCACCATGTCTTGATCGAGCGCTTCCTTAACCACGAGGAAGCCATCCTCATCAAACGATTGACGCTGCTCGGGGGTGAGGGGAACGAACTTGATAGCTTTCTCCTTTCGGTCCGAACTCCACACGGCTCGGACTTTGATAATGTTCCGCGATGATGTCGCGCCGCTCACCGCGATGCAATACTTTCTTCGGCATTCCGCGCACTTAGCTTGGCGAGCCGGTCCAATCTTGCGAGGATCAGCGGCGCATGAACCCTCCGAGCAGTTTCAATCAGCACATTTTTTTCGAGGCGAAATCGGTCTTCTACGGAACGGACGACGGATACCAGGACGGCTCTTGTACCGAGTTTCAACTTTACGAAGATTTCTATGAGAGCGTCACGAGCGAACGGCGCGAGAAGATTCACCTCGTCAGTGCCGTCGGCGGACTTTACGGACTGAATCTAATCCCTCTCTGGCGGCCGCGGGAGATCACCTTTTTCGACATCAACCCACATGCGACCGCGTATTTCGCGCTCATTCGCAAGGTGTTCGCCGTCAGCTCGAGCAAGGAAAACTTTCTCGATCGGCTAAGCCACCAGGATTACGATGTCGATGATCCTGCGGAAGCGCTGATCCGGGAAAACCTGGCGTTAAAGCAACAGGGAAAATTACCGAGATCGAGAGGATCGAGCTACAAGCGGTCTCTCGAGGTAAGTTGGAAACACGCGCTCGACCACTTTGATCTAACCAAGGGACTCCTCGCCGGCGTCCCGCTCCAGGTTCGCACGGAGAGCATCGACAGCGATAGTTTCACCAGCTTCATCCGCCACTCGGAAAATGTGTGGATGTTCTGCTCGAACATCGTCGAGTTTACCTTCGGCGGCCTGCGCTTCGACCATCCCTCGAACGCTGCCATGGTTTCTCTCGTCTATCCGGGGCAGGTGGAGTTGCTCGACCTGGCCCCGTTTGGAGACCGCCCAGTCGAGGTGCGTTTCGAGATTCCGCTCCAAGCCGCGGTGGTGGGAGCAACGCTCATTCCGGTGGATCCTCCGTCCGAGATCGCTGATGACGAGAGCTTCCGACTCGCAAATTTTTGCCGCGACCAGCTCAAGCTGGCGCCGGACGGCCGCCTCCTGGAGATCGGCTGCAATTATGGGAGGCTGGCGATCGCTCTGGGCGACTATCTCGATAACGGTGGCGAATATGAAGGTTTCGATCCCCAGAGAGGGAGTGTGCTTTGGGCCAAGGAACATTGGATGCCCCACCACAAGAGCTCCGCCTTGCACATCGCCAACGTCCGCAATCGAATCTACAATCCCGGTGGTGCGCTGAGCGCGACGGAGTTTTGCTTTCCTTATCAAGATGGAAGATTTGATGTGGTCGTTGCCCACTCGCTGTTTCCCTATCTCCTGGCTGAAGAGTTCGAACACTACGCGACCGAGATCGCGCGGGTGCTGAAACCGGGCGGCCGGCTGCTGGCCACTTTTTTCTTCATGGACGAGGAGGCCCGGGAGATCACTCACTCATTGGCCGATCCACATTGTTTTCGATATTGCACGGGACCGATCACGTTCACGGGGCCGAACCGTGGCGGCGTCGGCGCCTATGACGAGAAATATGTATGCCAGGTTTTGCGCGAAAAGGGGATTGAGATGGGGCCGCCGATTTTCGGCGCCTGGCGAGGACGGACTGGCGGGCACTTCCGGGAAGATGCGCTCGTCGGCATAAAGCAGTTGGGACGAGAGCAAGCCTCGCCCACGATTTCAGGAGATCGCGGCAACGGCGTCGACCTGAACTAAAGCGCCGCCCGGCAGATTTTTCGAAGCGAAAGCGTTGCACGCGGGCAGGGGGATCGTCTCGGGGGCAGGAATCCATTGGGCATAGATCTCGTCGACGCGTTTGAAGTGTCCGATGTCGGAAAACATCAAGGTCACAACGACGATGTCTTTTTTGCTGCACTGCGCTGCCGCTAAAATCGCATCGAGATTTGCGAGCATCTGCGCGGTCTGCGCGTCGAGACCCTCGGCGAGAGATCCAGTGGCCGGATCGCATCCGGTTTGTCCGCTCACATAGACCAGGTTCTCACAGCGGATCGCCTGGGATTGGTTGCGCAGAGCAGGCGCGGTATCGGCAACGATCTTGATCTTTCTTTCCATCATGAGAGGTCTCCGCATCGTTGCGTTTGTATTTGGGAAGTCAAGGTTGCCTGGGCCTGCCGAACTTACCCGCGAGCAACGGATGGGTTTGCTGCACTCGCTGCACTTCGTGCTCGAGGAGAAAGTCCTGATAACTGCGCTCCTTGCCGCCGCCATGGGCCGACCAGATGGCTGCGTTACCGGAACATTGATTGCAGCAAAATCGATAAAAGGGAATGACCGCGCATTTCACTCGCGCGTCTTCGCTGGCCTGAAGCAGGGTGCATTGGTCCCAGAACCATTCACCCGGCCGGTGCCCATGAATCGCACTCGGATGGGAATCCCATTTGGCCCAGCTATCCACCAACTCCCGACCATCGCGGCGAACCAGCACAATGCCCGAAGGAGTGAAAAGATGCGGGTAGACCCGTCCATCCCACACGCCATTCGTCATGCACAAGGCCGCTCGATGGCCATCGAGCAGCGACCAGAGATCGGGGAGCGCGCGCCGCACGAGCATGTCGGCATCGAACATGCCGAACCACGGTTCGTCGGGGAAAGTATCGAGCGCTCTCTGTAAGACCATCGTCTTGCGGCGCGCCATCTCCGCTCGCAAGGAACCATTGTCGGCGATCCCATCGCTCGTCACCAGGATTCGCGGGTGAGCTCGCTTGAGTTCCGCATGTTGTTGGCCGCTCAAATTCACCGTATCCGCCAGGACTTGCTTGCGCGGCTCGTGCAAGGCGAGTGAACGCACCATCAGGAGACCCCAATGGTAATAGACGCTGTCGAATTGCAGGACGATCATGATCGTGAGGCGACCCGGCTTTCGATGAGGTACTCACGCTTCAGGATTTCGTATGGGCAGCCGGGGTCGTGCGCGGCATTCTTGTCGCGTCCGCCGCGCCGCCACATCTCGTTCCATAAATGGACGGCGTGCGTCTCTTCGCTGAAGCCGAGCTCAGCAGGAGAGAGGAGCGCTTCCCATTCATCGTAGGCGAGCGGGCAGAATACCTCCGGGTCCTGCAGATGCGCCTCGAGCCCAAACTTGCTGATCGCACGCGCCATCAGCTTTGGACCGAACTGTCCCCAGGCTGCGCGCGAAGGGTCGGTGCAGGACAAACAGACGTGCCAGTTGAAGGCCATGATTTCGCTGCCCGCGGGCGCTTTGATCACCGCGCTCGCCGCCACTGCGCCGCCGGGAATTCGTTCGGCGGCAAAAACGTACGGCGCATCGAACGCGAACGGCTTCAAGCAAACGACGTCGGTATCGACCCACCACCCGCCCTTCCGCAACAGCAGCCGATAACGAAAAAAGTTCGAGAACCCGGAGTAGCTGGGATGCTGCTGGTATTGGAAAATCGTTTCTTCCGGCAGGATCTCCTCCGCATTTTTGAGCACCGCGGCCTTCGGCAGATTGCCTACTTCGCCATAACTGTAGAGATGGTATTCATGCCCGTGCGCGAGGAACGATGCGATCGAAAGCTGTTCCATCGGCGAAAGCTCGCCTCCGATCCAAAGACTCTGGATCGGATCAGTCATGGAATCCTCCCCACACACGGTCCCGACGGGATGGGGACCGCTATGGAGAACCCGAAGAAGCGCTTTGGTCGCTTTTTGTGACGAGCTTTTCGGGGGACGGTGGCCCGGTAATCGTGACAGTGGCGGTAGCGCCAGCCTGGCCGTTTTCCCCGATCGCGGTAACCTGAATACGCGCGGGCGCTGAGAACTCCGATGCAACCCTGAGTGTCCATCGCCCATCAGCCGCGACTGAGGTCGTGCCGAGGTCGATTTCGCCCCCGGCATCGGTCGCCAGGCAGACCCGCACCTGCTTCGGCAGCGGAGCTCCGTTCGTGACGGTCTTAACCACACCGCTCGCTTCCGCAAAACCTCCCTCGAGCACGGCTTTCTCAATGGCCACCGTGGAGGCGGTGACTCTGAACACGCCCCACGTGCCGGTGGTGTTCGCAGTCTGATAGGTGTTATACAGATAGTCGCCCGGAATTCTGTTTTGGCCGCCGGCGCTCGGGAGAACCAGGTCGAATTTCTGTCCGACGCCGCCCTGCGCCGCGCCCTGCCATTGCGAGAGCGGATTGAACCCGATCTTCGTCGAATCGGCGGTGTAGGGCTCTTCCTGCCACGGATGGCCGTGGATCATCAACACGGGCGGCGCGATGATTGCATTGCTCGTCAGAGTGCTCGGGATCAGCAGCCGAAAGCGCACGGGAGTTCCGGCGGCGGCTGTGAACACCGGCGTCACTGGGTCGGCTAGCGAATCATTAATTGTGTTCGCAAACACCTGGGAAAACCCTTGCGGCGGAGGTTGCGGCAGCCTGCCCTCCGGCCCGCGAAGCCAGAACGGCTCCGAGCGATAATTGATTGCCCCGACGCCATTCACCGAATTTGCCACCAGGTTCTGATCGATGATCACAAATTCCCGAAAATCGTAGCCGTCAGCCGCCTTCACAGTAGCCGAGGCGTAAGTCTTCGGATTCATATCCTCGACCCAGGTGGAACCTTCCGGCTCGATGATCAAGCCGCCGACCATGCCAAATTGCGACTGGAGTACCGGGTCCGCGGAAGTGAGATTGGTGGCGCCGAATTCGATCGGTATTGCCTGCATCGTGCCGTTAGCTTGCCGCTTCAGTTCGCCAGCATACCAATAGAAATCGGCTTGCTTTCCGGGCGCGACCAGTGTGGCCGCCGGGCCGTCCTTCGGATTGAACCCGACGAGCAGGCCATTGGCCTTGATCGGATCGTAGCCGACCAATTGCGGGTGCAAGCCCGCGTACGTGGAACCCCACATTTTGACTAATGGAAGGCTGGATCCGTTGAAGGGAGTGCCCTTAAAAAGCGTCTGGGTCGTCGTAAACGCAGGATCGGTCGGGGCCGGGGGGACTGTAAGCAACCCAGGATCATTAAGCGCGAAACCATTATGCAGAGTCACCTTGATCCACTCGCCAGCCGCCGCCCGAAGAATCAAAGGCTCGATGGGCACACCCGCTTTCAGGACTGTCTTGCCATTTTTCTTTTCGAGATCCGCCGTGCGGACATAGAGAACGGCGGCATTCGTCGAGGCGGGACCTTTGAAGGCGAGCTTGCCATTCGGGAGCACGCTCGCCGTCACGGCGGTTACGTCGTATTCCCGCCTGGGGCGGCCCGCGTTCTTCGCATCGGTATATCCCTGTTGGAACAAATCAGTTTCACCCGATCCCGTGGGCGTGGGATTATTCGGCAGTGGCTCCAGCCAGCGTGGATCTTTACGATCAACGGGCATCACGGAACCGTAGGCCCGCATGATCCCCCAGAGGCCGTTGTTCAATCCCACAACGTCGGAGCTCGGCGAATAAAAGTAATCGGCAAATGGCGGTGTGTCCTTGAGTGGCGGCACGTGGGGAGCTGCCGTTCCGGGCAGATCGAAGATCATTTCGAAGTGTTCCGAGAGTCCCATCAGTTGCGCGTTGCGCCAGCCTGAATTCAGATTGTCCGGCTCAAAGCGCCACTTTACCCCATGAACCTGGAGTGCGTGCGCCTGGGTATGCGCGCCGACGAGCGTGCGAATCTGCACCCGGTCGTTGACGTAGGCTTCCAGCATCGGCGTGTATGGATCCGTCCCCTTCGCGTTCGGGACCAACGGAGTCGTCGGGTAGCCTGGTGTTTGCCCATCGGGCTGGAGGTTGAGGTCCTTATCGAACCGCTGGATGATGCTGCTGTAGGCCAGCGCCAGGTCGACCTGATCGGGACTCGGGCCTGGAGATGGACTCGGGCTGGCGCCTACCATACTTACCCGGAACGGCACCGGTTCACTCCGATAGTTGAGTGAGTAGGTGCCGAACTCGTTTTGGCTGACGAGTTGGGCGAACGGCGCTCCATTGCCTTTGTTTGCTCCGTCGTTGGGAGCATTGAGAGCAAAACTGGTGTCGCTCCAGGACGGGCTAATATCCGGCGTATAAACCGACAAATTGCTGTCCTTGTCGCCGGTGCTGAGGACCGAGCCATAATTCGCTCGCACGACATAGTTGGCGCCAGCGTTCACTTGATCGGGCGCTTCCGTGATGGTCCACTGGTTATCTTTGGTATCGACTTTAACAGTCGCCTTATCTGAAAGCGGAATCCCAAACTCGACAAACAGGTCCCTGAATCCTGGCACGGTCAGTTGGCTGTTGTTAATCGGTTGCCCGCCTGTGGGAACCTTCGCCTGATTTAGCTGGTCAATATAGAATTTGTTGATGTGGGCATTGAGCAGCCCGCTGCTTCCAGGATCCCCGGGAGATGGAGATCGAAACGGCAGAAGCGCGCTCAAACTATGTGCCTGGGACAACTCGAAAGTGGCGGATGCCTTTTTCGGATCCGGAGCCGGATTGAAGCGCTCGGCCGATGGTTCCTTGCGGCTTTCCTTGCGATACGCAAGTTGCATGTCCTGGAATTCCAGAATGAATTCGCGGTAGCTGTCCTTCGGGTTTTCCGTCACGACATATCCGTGCCAACTAGTCGGGCCGCCATCCGCGCGCGTATTCATCCGCTCTCCGCGCGACAGGTACCACGTGGATTTTTCCGGCTCGACGATCATCCCCGCGTAGAGGCCCGCCTGTTGATGGGTCGAGGGACCGAAGTGGTCGTGGCTGAAGACCGTGCGCAAGGTCCGATCCACTCCTTCGTTGTTGAGCAGCGGATCTACTTCCCACAATTGGATCGTCGTCTGGGCGCCATCCCAAGAATCGGCATGGCCCGGCGGAGGTCCGAACACTGAGAGCTGTCCGCTCGGCTTTGTCCATTGTGGGACGCCTTTAACAAACTTGTTATCGAAGGTGCTTCCGGGCGGCGGGTAGTAGTCCTCGACCTTCTTCAAGGTCAGCCTGTCTTGGTGCGCCAGATTCACAAAGCCGTTCGCCGGGTCGAAGGCAAACAAGCCGCCTTTCGTGGGATCTTTGCCGTTAATGGAATCGATCCTTTCCTGCACTTCGTCCGGAGCGAAGGTGCCGTCCTCATAATTGAAGCCATTGCCCGCGCCGTCGGACGCGGTCACGTCGAACTTCACCAGATGGATATGCTGCCCGACGATGTCCGTCGGCGTGCGTACCTGAAAGTCGTCAAGCTCATAGTAGCCCGGCAGCAGGTTCGTGTGCCAGAACTGGACGCTATCGGAAGTGTTGGTCCGGAAGAAGAGCGGCTCCGGCGGGCGCGACTTGTCGAGCGTCGGTTTCACATCCTGCCAAAGCGAGAGCATGCGCTGCTGCGGATAGTGCCAGCCTTTCTTGTTCAGGATCGTGTCGAGTTGAAACACGGCCGCTTGATATCGGCGGCGATTAGGATTGGCGGTGCCCAGGTTGTTCACGCCGGGATCGGCAAATGGCGCGCCGTTGGTCGGCGGCAATCCATTGAGAATGAAATTCGCCGGCTCGCCCTCAGGCGTCACCGTTGGGTGCGTCCGGATAGCGTGTTCCCTCATGGCCGCAAGCTCGACCGGCGTCCCTTCCTCGGGGAGCTTGAAGGCGAACAAGTCACCGGCGCCGGAGACGATTTCGCCCTTTTTGTGGCCGTTATTGTCGTCCTTCGTGTAGCGGAGCGCCGTGTCTTTGCTGAAATCCCAGCGGGTATGAAATTCCTTGAGCACTTTGCCATCGAGCACGAGGTGGCGCGGCAGGCCACCATCAAGAAAGATCTGCTCTTTGTTCTCGTCGAGGATCGGCATCCGGTTTTCCGGATTCTCGAGCCAGGCGAAGTCGAGCGGAGGGTGCGGCGGACGATGGCCGGAGACCCCGGGAACGAAGAAGGGGAAGCCTGGATTGTTATAGATTTTCTTCCCGTCGGGACCGGTGTCCGCAATGACCTCCACCCTCCGGCCCTGTCCCTCACCGACCGGCTTCCATGGCGAGAGGTCGGTCAATTTCACCTGGGCCGGCATCGGCGCCATCCCAAGGGTTGGCAGGGGCACGATCGCGGGGATTGGTGTGCCGCGCTCGATCTCCCCATCGGGCAAAGCGCGGTTGATGCCGTTTTTCGGACGGCCATCAGCCTCCAGTAAAGTGCCTTCCTCGAAGACATCGTGCACGCGCCACAGCGCCCACATGCCTTGGGCAAAGTGAGGGTAAAAGTGGCAATGAAAAATCGAATCGCCCACGGTCTTGTTTTTATTGCCGCTGCCATTATAGGCGATCTCCAAAGTAAACGATGACCCGGGCACGATGAGCTGGCTATCGAGGTAAGAGCTGTTATCGCTATCGGGGGAGCGCAGCCATTGGTGGGCGTGCAAATGATGCACGTGGGAGGGACCGGCCCCGGCGTGAAGAATGCGGAACTTCACGTGGTCGCTCATGTAGCTGTGATAAACGTTCGATGGATCGTCCGGGAAAAACGCCTTGGTCGCTTTCACCGGCGGCTTGGGCAGGGGGGCAAACTCGTCGGTCTCGGGCGGAACCAATTGTTCCGGGCGCGGCGGTAGATTTGCGGTGATCTGCGCATAGGCGGAGCCTTTTGGCACCTGCGTCCGCAGGGCCCTATGGTCATCAGGGGAGCTAACCATCGCGTTCGAATCATCCTTCACCTTGGAGGCATTGGCTGGGAGGTCTACCACCATGGCCGGGTCGCCTACCGCCCAGGCACTCAGGAAAAATTCCTCAAACTTCAAGTCGACCGCGTCTTTGTTTCCCATCGGCCCGATCCCCAGCCGATTCGCTACTACTTCCGGCCCGATCGCGCCCGTCCCGTAATTGATGGCAAAGTTATCTGAGCCGGCCAGAAGGGTGCTGTGTAAATTCGCATTGTAAAAAGCCGCGAAGGCTTGGGCGGCAAAAAGTGCCTGGTGGTAAATAATCGTGTATTCGCGATAAGGCTGGCGGCGGTCCGGAGAGGATGGGTTCGCTCGAAATGTGGGGCTGGTGTTGCTGAGCGGGAAAGTGCCGGCGTTCGGTCCGGTAATCACCGCGGTGAGATCGCTATAAATGAGTTCGAGATCGGCTTTGAAGATTTTAAGCCCTCCGGGCTCGGCAGGTTTGCCGCCCACGGAAAGTACGGGCGGAATTGCCTGCATGTAGAACGCGCGGCCCTGGTCGGTGATGAGCCAGGTGTAGCGGTATTGGTCGGTGATCCGCGCTCCGGCCGAAAGTTCCACCTTGATGCCATCCTTGAAAATTTGCCGTAAGTCGGCGGGAATAATTCCCGCCTCGAGCGCTTTGAAGTCGTCACGGTATGCGTCGGGATTGTCTTTCTTCAAGGGTTCATCGTACACGGGCTTGCCGAGCGGCTTCACCTGCAACATTTGCAGGACGGGAGTTCCGGGAGGTTGGCGCGTCTTGTCCCCCTCCCTGTAAATTGCGTGGTAATTGATCAATGGCTGCCCGGTCGCCGAAATGATGCGCGGGTCGACCGGGGTGCGCTTGTCCTCCTTTTTCTCTTCGTTTACGAAAACGGGAAGGCTGGAAAGTTTATCTGCGATGCGGTTCTCCATCGCTTTCAGCTGAAAACCTGGCGGAAGCCTGAGTTGCGCCGCGGTTTTCTGAGATGGGTCTGACTGGGATGAGTCGGACTTTGACGGGTCTGGCTGGGATGGGTCTGGCTTGGATGGCCCTGGCACCTTCCGCTCGACTATCTCTTGGGAGAACTGTAAGTCCTCCGTTTTTAGCGTGGCCTGGACAAGATCATCATGGGTAATTTGGCTGCGATACCATTCCGCACCCTCGGGCTCGACGTGGATCGCGCCGAACAAGCCCTGGTTGGCCTGATAGCCAGTTTCGGTGTCCGCGCTGCTGTAGAGGAGAAATGTTCCCTCTTCCGTTGCATACCATTTGTAAACCTTGAGCTCGCCGTTCTTCGCGAGACTCCCACCGTTCTGCCCGGGACTGCTCGGATTCTTTCCCACCCAGGAGGCGTCGCTGTTGATGCTTTCGACCAGTTCCATGCCGGTAGAGCTAAGACCCGCCCAACGGGTCGGCGCTGGTATGTTAGGATTTCTCTGCTTCGCGACCGGCTGGTCGCTGAGGAGATTTACAAAAGTAATTTCCAGGCAATCCCCTTTGTTCGCCCGCAGGACTAGCGGACGCGCCCGCTTGTCGTCGCGCAAGCGCACGCCGCCACAAAGGGGTTTGAGCCCGCCTTTTTTGTTCAGCGTTTCCAAGTCGTCCAGCGGCTTGTTGTCCGCGCTCGTTACCACGTCGCGCGCCAGCGCGTAGATCATGCCGCCGGGTTGCGCCGCGCCGAGCCGATTCCACATCCAAGGTTGATCCAGCGCGATTACCTGCACCTTGATCGTGCGATTACAAACGGGCGGGGAGACCTTCGGCCGCGCGGCGGATTCTTTCACCGGCGGGGGAGAGACCTTCGTCCGTGCCGGGGAGACCTTCGGCTTGGGGGAAACCTGGCCTGGCGCGGCGTGGATGAAACAAACTGACAACACCAGGATGGCGACGAACAAGAAGGTGCGGAGGGAGTGGGTGGATTTCATGGCGGCTACTTCTGATTAGCGGCCGCTCACGCAGCCGCGTTTGCGATGTGTTTTTGAGGTTCAGCTTGTGCCACCCGCGGCCTGAGCCGGCGGGTGGGCTTTAATCCTGGTCAGGCAACGTGCCTTTCACTCTTAGAGGTCCGCGAGCCGGCGGTGGGTGGTTTCCGAGCGCACATGAGTGAACTAGCTAATGCTCCAAGTCAGGCTGGGGAATCTTATCTGCGTCCCTTAGGACCTTTTGAGCCTTTTGAAGTCTTTGGACCTTTAGGAGTCTTTGGACCTTTGGGATTCTTTGGGCCTTTTGGGGTCTTTGGGCCTTTTGGGGTCTTTGGGCCTTTGGGAGTTCCGCCGCCCTTGGAGCTCTTCTTTCCCTTCTTTCCCTTCTTATTGATGGGAGCTCCTATAGCTTGGGACAGTGCTACGAATAGGTTCTTAGCAGTATAGGCGTCCAGCACTACAATTACCGGCCCGCCTCCGTTCTTTGTATAACCACTCTTCTTTCCCTTGCTGTGCTTGTTACCCTTTGGGGTCTTTGGACTTTTCGGATTTTTCGGAGCTTTGGGGCCTTTGGGCCGGCCACCTCCAAGAGTTCCAAAGTTTTTCGAACCCTTTTTGCCCGATTTAGTTTTTGTCTTACTCATAGGTGTTCCTTTCGTGGTCGAGATTTTTACCTCTAACCCGACACCCGAGAGATGGGCGACACCGGCATTTTCAGGGGGGCAAGATCAGGGGCGAATTATGCGCAGCATGTCGGAAGGTGGCGCTTCGCGTCAATCACATTCGTAAACTTTTTCTTGATTAAATCTTCGGTGGCGCTGGCTGACCCTGAGAAAGGCAAAGCGCTGACCCTGGCGAATCGAAAATGCGCATGCCCAGGCATTCCGCCTCGCCGCCGTCGCCCGCCAGCGCGGACGTGCAAAGCGTGCGCAGTCCTGCCGTCGTCGCGGTAAAATACTCACGGAAACGGCCCCGCCGGGCGCGGACCCGATAACGCTCCGTGTGATACTCCCGGCCACTCAGCAGCAAATCGCTATCGGCCTCATCCAAATCCAGATAAGTTGCGAACGATCCTACCGCATCATACTCGGCACACTTGATAAGACTCGCCGCGATCTCCATGCGCTTGCAGACCACGTTCGCATCGCTGACGATGAAATAATCTTTCTGTCCGGCGAACCGATCCAAACCCGCGAGGCAGGCAACCTCCCGCCCCGGCCCCGGCACGTGCGCATACTCGCATCCGGGAGGCAGCGCCTCGCGTTTGAGGTGCGGCCATTCATTCTGTTCCACGATGAGGACCGAAAATAACGACCGGTACCATCGCGCCACATACCGCAGGTTCCTCACGCTTCGATCGCGATTGCCTGCTTCCCGATAGGGAATAATCACCGCCGTGCGTTTTTCCGCGGCCTTCATCCTATCGCCGCCCAAGGCCATCGAGTCTCGGATATACCAATGGGTAGACGGCACGCCCTGCGCGTCGGAATAACTATCGTCCACCCATGCGAGGTGCGGCATGAAGCAGTAGCACCGGAAACGCTTTTGCAGGAACAAATTGTTGCGATCGACGGGATAGCGCTCCCGCTGGTTCAGGAAAATAAAAGCGTCGTAGACTGTCCGCCGGATAGCATACATGAAGGTGGAAAATGAAATGCGCAGCCGGCCAAGGCCCGGAGCCACCGGGTCGGGCGGATCATAGTGCAGACAACCGAAGGAGAGCATGTCCCAATCGGCGGGCAGGCTGCGCACGCGCTGCTGAAATTCGTCGTGAAATCCGTCTGCGAAGAGGACGTCGTCCTCCATGATCAGGATACTCTCCCACCCGAGTGCACGCGCCTGTCGCACCACGGCCAGGTGGCTTTGGAGACATCCATACGCGCCGGACGAATAGAGCCAGCTCGCCGGCACTCCGCCGCCGCCATCCACCGCCGCAAACCGTTCCACCGCTCCCACCCCTGCCGCCGCAAAGCGCCCCTGCATCCGCTCCCATCGTTCGGGCCGTCGATCGAGATTAATGCAGACGCGATGCGGAAAGAACTCGGCAAACGGGGTGCAGGCCTCACTCATGGGTGTCTCCTGTTGGAGGACTTCCGCTTAAACATTTCTGATCACGCAACAATGCTGCATCTCATCATTGGCAGGCGGCAGGATCGTCGCCTGCGGCAACGACGACCTCATATGGGCTTCAGTGTAAAAGACGTGACAGGTGCGTTGTTTTTCCGGCGCGTAGTCGCGCGTGGCCTCAGTCTCAATGTACAAGTCTTCCCCGTTCACGAGCATCAGCCAACGCGCCCCCTCCGTTCTGCGCAGCAGTCCCTTCTTATCGATCTCCGGGACTTGTCCCTCCGCCTTCGCCAAATCGATTTCTCTCTCGAGCCGCCACCGGAAGTTATTCCACTCGCACCGTTCCGGCCAGGAAACGTAAAAGGGATCGATGAAGGTAAAGGCGAGCGTTCCATCGTTTCCCAGCAGCCCTTTCAACTGATTGATCAGGTCGAGCATGTCGCTCGGCGCAGTGTTGGTGAAGACTGAATAAGCAATAATGTAGTCGAACTTTTCTCCTAGTTTCGGAAGAGGCAGCCCGGGCACTCCGTGCGGATTGAAGAAGAAGCAAAAGCGATCGTAGAACAGCCAGTGCGCCCGTGGATACAGCGCCCGGCCTTTCTCCACGGAGTCTCTTACTACATCGATACACCAGTAGCGCTCTTCATCGATGGTACAGTTCGGGTCCCGGAGGATGTTTCCAATGTTCCCGCCAAAATCCAGGACCTTCTTCCCACGCCATCCGGCTTCGCCTACCTGCCGAGCGAAATAGGTGAACTGTCCGAATTTTTTTGAGATAAACGGCAAGGGCGCTCCTTTTCTCGCAATCGCATCGTGGATCGCCTAATCCGCTACTCGCTCGTAATTGGACCAGGCTTCGGCCAGCGGGCGCTCCACTGGCGCGAGGGCGAGGTGCAAAGTTCCTGGCCCCGCCCCACCCCGCGCGCGGATAAAGGGGGTCTGCTGCGAGCCAAGATCGTAGGCGCTCGTCACGTAACGAACGATGAATCCGAGCCGCTGCGTGTCGGAACGATTCGCCCGCGATCCGTGGACAATGGCGGCATGGTGCAGCGACATCTCGCCGGCGCGCAAGACCACATCCACGGCGTCCGCCTCATTGACCTCGGCTTCGATCTCCTGCCCCAGTTTCAAGAGATTGTTCACATTGCCCTTCTCTGCATGCGGCAAAACGCCTTCCTGGTGCGAGCCGGGCACCACCCGCATGCAACCATTCTCGGATGTGCTATCCCGCAAGGCGATCCAGGCGGAGAGCGAGGGCGTCAAATGCAGGTTCGAATAATAATTATCCTGGTGCCAGGATACGAACGCCGGGTCGCGCGGGTATTTGCAAAGCACCAGCGATCCCGCGACGAGCAAGTCCGGCCCGAGCACTTTCTCCACCGCATCGAGCACCGCCGGCTCCGTGGCGAGCCGGTATGCCCAGGCAAAGTGCATCGCCGGATGTCCGACGCGACCGAGCTGACGGCCGGCGACTCGCTCCATCTCGGCAAAGCATGCCCGGTACGCGGCCGTTTTCTCCTGCGGCAGAACGGGGATGGGGAAAACAATTCCGTCTCGCTCAAACAGTGTGCGCGAATTCTCGGTAGCGATCATGATTGGTAGTCGTGCGGGCCTCGTCGAGCGCGCGCTCTTTTTGGCGAATCAAGGGAAGGACATCCCTGCCGAAAATGATCATCTCTTCGAGTTTCGGCCAGCCCGAGATGATGAATTGAGTCACACCGATGCGCCCGTATTCGATAAACGCCGAGGCGACCTCTTCCGGACTGCCCACGATCGCAATCGCCGCGCCGCCGTGGCTCCGCACGGCGCCAGTCCAGAGCCAGGGCGCCGGCCATTCCTCTTCCGCCATTTTGTAGATCTGCCGGAGGGAGACCGAGTCGCTCCGGCTGGTGAATTCGCGCTCCTGCTCCTTTTCCCGCATGACCGGATCGAGGCCGGTGACCAGTGCCCCGGCCGCATCGATCGCCTCTTCCCGCGTCGGACGGCAAATCACACCCACGCGCACGCCGAGTTCCTTTCCCGCGTCCAGGATCGATTTGGATCCCACCAGCAAATTCGCCGGTGTGTCGGCGAGACGTATCCAGCAGGAGCCTTGTGAGATGGTGAGCGCGCGCGCCGCTTCGGAGCCGCCGCCGATGAAGATATAGGGACATGTTTCCGCTTTCGAAACGAAGGGCGTATTCAACCGGCCGTCTTCAATCCGATAGTATTTGCCGTGGAAGTTAACGGGATCGTCTCCGCGCCAAAAGGCGTGGCAGATGGCGAGAAATTCCTCCGTCCGCGGATAGCGCTCGTCGTGGCCCAGGAAATCGCCGTAGGAGCGCTGCTCCAGTGGCGAATGGCCCGCGACGATATTCAAACTGAACCGGCCTGCGATGAGTGAGGAAAGCGTGTTCAGTTGCTGGACGAAGGTCGTCGGTGGAATCAATCCCGAGCGGTAGGCCACGATGAATTCAATCTTCTCGGTGGCCATGCCGAGGGCCGCCGAGAGGAGGATCGGGTCCGGTTTCGTCGCGCCGATATCCGTCAATAACCCGGTGATGCCGCATTGCTCCGCGCGCCGGCAAAATTCCGTCTGCCGCTCCAGATCCGGCAGGCCGGTTTCGCGCCGCAGTCCCTCGGTCGCACGCGTCATGTTCGGGGTTTCCCCGCCTTGAAGCAGCCGCCAATGGAATTTGAGTTTCATTTTCGGATGGGTGCAAGCGGTTGCTCGAGCCGGGGCCGCACTTCGCCGGCGAAACGCTTCATCTCCTCGATGTCCGGCCAGCCCATGAAAAGAAATTGAGTGATGCCCACCTCTTCGTAGGCGCGGATCGCCGCGGCCACTTCATCATACGAGCCGACCAGCGCAATCGCCGGCGCGCCGAGATAAGGAACCGCACCCATCCATAGCCACGGCGTCAGCCAATCGCTGCCGTTCGTTTCTGCCAGCGCGAGGGTTCCTGTAAAAGCCACGGAATCCGAGCGCGCAGAAAATTCCTGGTGCACTCGTCGCGCCTCGCCGCCGACGCGATCGAGAAGCGCGTAGGCATCCGCGACCGCTTCCCGCCGGCTCGGCCGCGCAATGATCGAAAGCAGCAGGCCGACTTCAGTGCCGCTCTTGAGGACGGTCTCTAAACGAGGCGCCATCTCTTCCGGACAACGCGGCAGCGTCCAGAGACAATCGGCATGCCGCATCGCCAGGTTCAGCGCTGCATCCGACGCGCCGCCCAGAAAAATTTCCGGCGCGCGGCGCTCGTCGGAGACAAACGGCGTTTTCACGGCGGCGTCTTCGATTTCGTAATAGGTCCCCTTGAAGCTCACCGGTCCTTCCACCGCCCAAAGCGCGCGGCAGATGGAGAGAAACTCGCTCGTGCGCGCATAGCGCTCGTCATGGCTCAGGAAATCGCCATACGCGCGTTGCTCCTTCGGCGTGTGGCCGCCGACGACATTCAGGCAAATTCGCCCCTGGGTCAGAGCGGAAACTGTGTTGACCTGCTGCACAAACAAGGTTGGCGAAATGACTCCCGAGCGCACGGCGACCATGAACTTTATCTTCGACGTGAGCGCGCCCAGCGCGGCGGCCAGCGCAATCGGATCGGGCCGGTGAAAACCAAATGCGGTCAGCAGCGATTCGATCCCGCACGCTTCCGCCGCCTCGCAGTAAGCCAGATGCGCGGCGATATCGGGAATACCATTTTGCGCCGCGCGCGATTTGGCGCCCTTGAACTCGACGCCGGCGCTCGACATGCTCCAGTGGAAGCGAAGCCGCCGCGCCGCGCGCCGTCTGCGGGAGAAGCGCGAGTTAGTCTGCAACATTTGCGCGCACATGGTCGCTTTCGTCGAGGCCAAATGGCGTCCCGCCATTCGCGGACGCGGAGATCGCGGCTTCAGGAAGGGGCCTCTCTTCCAGATGAAAAAAGGAAACGTCGTGGATTTTTCCGAGCGCTTCGCGGCCGATGGTGGCTAACAAATGGTCGGCGTTATCGTGCCGCGCGTAAATGGACAGGTCGCGGTAGATGCGCTCGATCGGGCTGGGCCGGATGAGGCTGCGGGCGCCGCACGCCTTGATGACGTGGTCCACTGTTTCCGCCGCCCATTTTTCAACCAGGAATCTGGCGCGGATCCCGGCGCGCATCGCCTCATTGCAGCGTCCGGCATCCCACAGCCGGGAGACGTGTTCGAGATAAAGATGAGCGCACTCGATGTTCAACGACATTCGCCCCAGCCGCTGCTCGACAAACGGATCGCTCTCTCGCTCATCTCTCGTGGCGTAGGCGCGCGCATATTCGAACGCCGCTTCCGCGCCGCCCAGGAAAGTCGCGCCATAGTGCGGCGCAAATCGAGTCTGCCAATTTTCCGCCAGATATTGGCCGGGCTGACCGAGCACATCGGAATCGGGGATGAAACAGCGATCGAATCGCGCGAGGTAACTTACCGTCGCGCGCATTCCAATCGGATCCCACCAGGAATCGTCGAACGTCACCGCGTTTTCCGCCAGGTCGCACACCAGGAGCAACACGCCGCTGCTTGCGCCCGCCGCGTGGCGCGCCCCGCCGGGCCCGGCGATATCCACGAGCAGGATCGCCTTCCGCGCGTGGCCCGCACTGGTCGCGAACACTTTCGTTCCGTCCACGACATAGCCGCCCTCAACTCGCGTGACGTTCGTGCCGAAGCGCGCCTTTTGTCCGGGAATCCGCGACTGCGGTTCGCCGCTCCATGCGACCCAGATTTCCCGCCCATCGACGATGCCTTTAAACCAGCGCCTCTTTTGTTCCTCCGTCCCAAAAGCGTCGATCAGCACCTGCGAATTCACGTGGCCTTCCCAGCAGCGCGCCATCGACATGTCCGCCTTCGCGATCTCTTTCGTCATCAACCAGAGAGTGTAAACATCGTGGCCTGGCCCGAGCCCCTGGCCGCCGAAACTTTCCGGCACGCAGGGCGCATGCAGGCCGGCTGCGAAAAGATCTTCGAAATCGTCCGCTGGGAAAATTGCCTCGCGGTCGTAGCGGTCCGCGCGCCCGGCAAATTTCTCTCGCGCCAAAGCTGCCACACGTTCGATCAATTCCTCGTGGCCGGAGATCATGACTCCTCCTTGAAGAAGAATTCGCGATTGAAATAATCCGGGCGCCCGCTGCCGTCTTTGAAGCGCGTGTATTGCGACACGACGATCAAACCTTTCGCGCAATAAGCGGCCAGCGACATTTCGAGAAACTCAAAATCGTATCTCGCGGTGAAGCCGTCGGCCTTCCGCGAACTTACGTTCGGCGCAAATGGACGCACCTCCGTTTGGCCCAGCGTTTGGGCGCCGCTCTCCGTCGCCGCCACGGTTTCAATCGAATAACCGGAGGCGCTCTGTGCAAGGGTGAAGCGGCAAAGGCTGCTCGATTCGCGGTAGGTATTGACCCACGTTCCGAGGAGGTGGGTGAGGTCGACTCCCGTCGCCGGGCCGGTCTCGCGTGACTCGTCGCCCGAGGGCGTATCGTCGCGTTTGATCGCGTTCGTGGACGAAGCGGAAGTCATTGGTGGAAAAATTCCTTGGAAATAAAGTTGGAGCGGCCACTGCCATCCTTGAAGCGATGATAAGCATGAATGACCAGGACGCCGCGATTGTGAATGGCAGTCACCAGCGTCTCCTGCGCTCCGAAATCATACGTCAGCTCGAACCCCGCTATGATGTCGCCGGCCACACTATAGGCATAGGTTGTCGCGAAGGCGTCTCCCCAATCGCGCGGATTCGAGGCGCACGCCCCAAACGTTTGCACACGCAAATTTTTGCCATCCTCGCTGATGACGATATGCGAAATGCCGCGCGTCGCGGTGTTGGTGTTTTTCCACCGGCCGATAAGTGAAGAAAGATCCAGTTTCGCTGCCAGGACTTCACCCGGCGCCGGCTGGCTCTCTTCGTTGACGTATCCTGGCTCTTTCGCCGTTCTCATCGCGCAAATGATTCGGTGAGGGTTTGCAGGCGCACTCTTTTTTTCCGGGCCCGAAAACTTGCGCGCACTCGGCTTACGTCCGCGCGCAGGAGATCGCACGCCGGCACCCGCGGCATTTCTTCTCCGATCATCAATTTGTATTGGCGCGCGGCCTGGGCGAGCAGGATGTCCCGTCCGTCAATGACGGTGTGGCCGCAGTGGCGCGCCAGGGCGCTCAGCGGCGTGGCGGGAGTGGAAAACACCAGGTCTACGACCACGGACTTCCGCGGCATTGAGGTAACATCGACCGGCAACTCTTCGCCTTCTCTCCCCACTGGCGTGGCGTTGATGATCACATCGAATTCCGCTGCATTGAACTTCGCGAGCGGCACGAACGGAAGTCCCAAAAGCTTTGACGCCCAGAGCCCACGGGCCGTGCTCCGATTTACCAGCGTGACGTCCGCTCCCGCCCGCCGCAGCGCCGCGGCAATCGGACGGCCAGAGCCGCCGCAGCCGATGACCGCGACCCGCCGCTTTGCGCAAGCGATCCCGGCGGACTCCAAGTTCATCAACACTCCGTCAGCATCGGTGGTGTCCGCGTGCCACTCACTGCCGTGCCGGACCATCACGTTTGTCGATCCCGTGGTCCGGCTGATCGCCGAAATTTCCGCTGCGACCGCGAGGGCGGATTCTTTGTGCGGTGACGCGACAGTCACCCCGCGCACCTGGATGCCGATCGCTTCGAAGAGCGCTGTTTCCACCACGCCCTGCCAAAAGACGCCGAACGATTCCACAGGAAATCGGACGAAGAGCCGTGAGGCGCCCTGAGCGCGGTACGCCGCGTTGTGCAGCCAGGGCGAGAGCGAACCATTCACCGGTTTGCCCACGATCGCGCACAGTTCTGTGACCCGATGCAAATCCGGCAGACCGTAATCGCGCACCAAGGCGGAGAGGTCCGTCGGCGATGGTCCCTGGCCATTCGCGACATTTCCAAAAACTACCGGCGCGCCGTAGCGCGCGGCGAGCGGCCGGGTCCAGGTCGCATTCGCACTGTCTGCGTACGCGATCACATCCCGTCGCCCGGTGGCGGCGAGAAACTGGATTGGCGCAAGGGCTGCCGCGACTTCCTCGCTTGTTGTCACGAACCGGTACAAGCGCGCCTCCGCGCGACGAAACGAATCGAGTAACTGCCGCAACGTTACCGCTTCGGTCGCCTGGCCGTGCCACGAGATGATGCGCCGATCCGGTGGAATCGCCGCCAGCGTGGCAGGATCGAGATCGCGTTCCCCTTCCAGTTCGATGTAATCGAAACGTCTTGCCGCCGCGAGCAATCGGGTCCTGCGCATATCGCGTTCGGTCGGGCCCTCTCCTCCTTCCAGTTTGCTTCGCAGGGCATAAAGCATTTTCCCGCCGCGCTCCATGAGTCCCTCTGGCGCGACGTCGCCCAACAGGTCGGCGCGCCACTCGATCCAATCCGCGTCTCGGACAAATCCGGCGGCGCGGCGGGCAGGCGGCGCGTGCACGGTTGCGATGATGGTTGCCGCGATGCTCATGTTTGCCGGCACGCCTCCTCGCGCTCTCGCTGTTGCACCATCGCCTCGCAATGCCAGATCAGATCCGCAAAAAACACCTCCAGCTTTCCGGCAAAAACTTTCTCCAGACCGCTGCTTGCGCCGGCCACTTCGTTTACCTTCGAGACCGCGATGAACTCAGGGATCGGAATACCGCCCACGGCCAGCGTGAGCAGCCGCAATTGCGCGAGGCAACTGATCCCGCCGTAGCCGCCGGCTGAAACAGTGCAAATGCCCACCGGTTTGTGCCGGAGAAATCCGGGGGGAAAATAGTCGAAGACATTCTTCAAGGCGCCCGGCACACCTCCCTTGTATTCGGGCGAGACGATCAGCAGCCCGTCCGCTTCGCCGAGCTGCGCGAAAAGTTTGCGCGCGATGGGCAAGGCGCTCTCTCCCTCCGTCCGTTCCTCCAGCGGCGGCAAAGGATAATCGGCTAAATCGAGAAGCCGCGCGGCGAGATCCATTTTCTCCTGGACTCTCGCATGCAGATATTCCGCGACAGCCAGGCTCTTGCGGCCTTGCCTGATCGAACCGACGACAGTCGTGATCAGCAATTTTCGCATCGCAGGGGAAACATTCTGCGCAGCGTTATGGCAGGAAGCGCGGAGCTCTGTCAACGAATTAGCGTTCGCCTGCGGGCTGGCGCCGCGATTGCGCTTCCAAATCGTCAGGCTTCTTCGTACTCGACTGAAATCGGATCTGCCTCAATCATGAGTGGCACGTTCGATATTTTCACTCGACCCCCGTTGTGCCCTCCACCGCTAATTTCTTCACGCGCTTCGTGACCCCAAAGACAGAGGTCCCAGCCCCGCCAATCCTTTGAAAGCTCTGGTCACAGGTGGCGCGGGGTTTATTGGATCGCACCTGGCCGAAGCCCTCTGCCGGCAGGGGGACAAGGTCGTTGTTCTTGACGACTTGAGTTCGGGCAGGATCGACAATCTCGTCTGGTGCGCACCCGGTGACGATCTGGAGTTTGTCGAAGGCGATGCCGGTGACGACCTCTTGTTAGGCCAACTGCTCAAAGACTGCGACTGCATTTTTCATCTGGCTGCGATGCCATCGGTGCAGCAGTCGATTAACGACCCTTTGGAGAGTAATCGCAGAAACCTCGATGCAACCTTGCACCTATTCGTGGCCGCTTGCGCTGCCGGCGTGCGGCGCGTCGTTTTCGCTTCCTCATCGTCTGTCTACGGCGAGACAAATACTGAGGCAAAAGAGCAAGCGTCGCTGCCCGTGTTGCTTTCCCCCTACGCCGTGCAGAAATACGCGGCGGAGCAATACGCCCGGCTATTTCACCGCTTGCACGGCTTGCCGGTAGTTACTTTACGCTACTTCAACGTTTTCGGGCCACGGCAGGAATACGACTCGCCTTATGCCGGCGTGGTAGCGCGTTTTTGCAAAGCGGTCCGCAGCTCCCGCCCCATGACGATCTACGGCGACGGCAAGCAGTCCCGTGACTTTACCTATATTGACAATGTGATATCGGCGAATCTCCTCGCCGCAGCCGCGCCGGAAGAAAAGATTGCAGGCCGCATTTTTGACTGCGCCACTGGCAATTCCATTTCGGTCCTGGAATTAGCGGAGGCTCTGGCTGAATTGACCGGCAGCTCCGTGGCTCCATGTTCCGAGGCGAGACGCGTTGGAGATATTCGCGATTCGCGCGCGGATATCAGCGCGATCGAAAGAGAAATCGGTTATAAGATATTAGTCAGTTGGAAGGAAGGGCTTCAGCGAACCCTGGACTTTTATCGATCAGACGGCGCAACGGTAAGCAGTGCGGCGCGGGAAATCGCCAGCATTTAGACGGCTTAGGTTTGCCTTAGTAAGGATCGGCGACTTTTTCTAAGCGGCGACCGGAAGCCCGATAGCGCCCTCTTTTAGGCTCAGGGCGCGACGCAGTTTCGTCAGCGCGACAGTCTCCAATTGCCGGATCCTTTCGCGCGAGACCCCCAAATTACTGCCGACTTGTTCGAGCGTTTTTCGCTCTGTGCCGCCAAAGCCAAAACGCTGGGAAATGATTTTCTTCTCTCGATCGCTGAGTTCGTCGAGGAGCCCATCGACCTTGCCGCGCAGATCTTTGTCGCGCAATAATTCAAATGGAGTTTGCGCTTCTTCGTCCGCGACGCTTTCGCCAAATTCTGTCAGGCCATCGTCACCGATGGGCGCATCGAGAGAGGCCGGGCGAATCCCTCCGCTCCTTAATTCCGAAACTTTTTCACTGGCAACGCCGAGCTCGACGCTGAGCTCCTCGTCGGTCGGTTCGCGGCCGAGCTCGTCGCTCATTCGCAGCGCGACCCGGCGCATCTTCGACATTTTGTCACCGAGATGAACGGGCAATCGAATAATTTTGCCCTGATTGGAGAGGGCGCGTTTGATGGACTGCCTGATCCACCACACCGCGTACGTGCTGAGCTTTGCGCCTTTCGCCAGGTCGAACCTATCGACCGCTTTCATCAATCCGATGTTGCCTTCGGAAATGAGATCGAGCAGCGGCAAACCGTAATCCGCATAATCGCGCGCGATCGTGACGACGAGACGCAAGTTCGAGCTAATCATGAGCTCGCGCGCCTGGCGGTCGCCGTCCTTGATCTTGCGGGCGAGCTCGATTTCCTGCGGCGCCGTGAGCAGCGGGGTTCGTCCGATCTCGCGCAGATAGGCCTTCATCGCGCTGTCGTTAGTTTCGGTATTCATACTAGAAGGAAATGCTGACGAAGTTGATTCCGTTCACTCTTCCGGGAACGTCGGGATCCACCGAGAGGTTCTCTCTCGCGGTGCCGTACTTCGCCGGCGCGAATGGGTTGAGCATCTGGAGGGGATTGCCGCCACGAATCGCGCGGGGAATCAGGCCGGAGACGGTGCGCTCGGAAAGAATCGCGGGCCGCTGATTTTGGCGCGCCTGCTGCCTGAACTTAAAAGATTTGGGGGCGGCCGATGCTGGTTGACCCAACATCAGAAGTCCAGCGGCCAGCCAGGCGATCAATATCTTTGTTCTCATACAGAGTTCCTTT
>JBEEHT010000021.1:0-3472 GCA_041167545.1 Verrucomicrobiota bacterium | reverse complement strand
GATTCGTCGTGCATCGAGAGAATCAAAACCGGCATCCGCGGAAACTCGGCGACGATCATTTTGGTCAGCTCGATCCCGTTCGTTCCTTTTAATCCCAGATCCGCGATGACCAAGTGCGGTTTCACTTTGCGGATGACGTCCATCGCTTCGCCCGCGCTGCTGGCTTCGCCGCAAACGGAAAAACCATCATCGGAATTGAGCAACTGGATCAGCCCATGGCGAAAGAGCGGGTGATCGTCCACCACGACGATTCGGATAGACTCGGGCAGCGCGCATTTCGGGTTCGCGACCGGGCCGCTGCCGAGTGCGCCGGCGGATTTCACATCCGGCTGGATGGCCTGCCGCCGGGCTTCCTTCGCATCCGGCCCCGACGTCGCTTTCTTTGCGGACCGCGACGGTTTGGGCGGCTTCAATTTCAGCTTAGCGGGCATTCAGACTTTCTGTGCGCCTCAAGCGGCGCGTTCTGCACTTCAAGCTAATGCAGCACCGACTGGGTTCCGTCCGTGCTCACAAATGTCATCGCGCGCGGGCATTTGTCTGCTCGCATGAAATTTGGCAGCGGAACATAGACTTCACATTGTCATCCTGAACCGCGAAGACGGCGAAGGATCTCTGGCTGTGTCTGCGCGCTGTAGGGACGAGAAATAGTCAGAGATGTTTCGCTCTGCTCAACATGACAGTTTAAAAGGGCGTGATCTCTACCTTTTGGTGGGGATCACGCAGGTAATATCCATCCCGCCGGTGCGGCGGCGCTCGATCTTCAGCTCGCCGCCGAGGGCGTTCGCCCGGTAGCGCATCATGTGGAGACCGAGACCTTTTCCCCGCTTCTTTACAGCGAACCCTTTCCCGTCGTCCTGCACGCTCACGCAGGTGTGCGTCTTGTTGCGGTCCAACGTAATCAAAACATTTTTCGCCCCCGAATGTTTCACTGCGTTCGTCACCGCTTCCTGCGCGATCCGGTAAAGGTGGAGGGCGACCGTGTCATCGGGCACATGGACTCCGCGCGCCACTTTGACATGACATTTTATTCCGCTGTTGTCGCAGGCGCTCGCCGCCAGACCACGCAACGCATTCTTTAATCCCGAAGCAGTCAACTCCACGGCCTGAAGCCCGCGCGCGAGCTCACGGGCGATACCGACATTCCGGTTAACCGTTTGCGCGGATTCTTCAAGCGTCTTCGCCGCCGCGAGATTCTCAGCCGCGATTCGGGTGGCGGTCGATTTCAGGAACAGCGCGGTCGCCGTTAATTCCTGGCAAACCATGTCGTGCAAATCCTCGCCGATGCGGCGTTTTTCGCGCTCGCTGACTTCAAGCAGCTCACGTTCGAGCTGCTGCCGCTGCCCCATCGTCGATTCAAGCTCCCTCTTCATTGCCACCAATTCCCGAGTCCGCTCGACTACCCGCTGTTCCATCTCGTCGCGCGCGTGCGCCAGCTCATCTTCGATTCGCCGGTGGTCGGTGGCGTCTCGCGCCACCTTGGCGAAACCGCGCAACGTCCCGCCCTCGTCGTCGAGCCGCATCAGGACGCCATCCGCCCAAAAACGAGAGCGATCTTTGCGGACATGAAAACGGCGATCGAGCGCCCGCCCGTCGGTGAGCGCGCTGCTGATTTCCCTTTCCACCTCCCCCTTCTTGCGATCCTCCGGCGTAAAGATGATGGCGCCGGATTGGCCGATCGCTTCCTTTTGCGTCCAGCCGAAAACGCGTTCGGCGCCGGCATTCCAGAAGGTGATGACATTGGCGGGATCGAGAAGAAACATCGCGTAATCGCGCGCGCCTTCCACGAGCAGGCGGAAGCGCTCTTCGCTGGCCCGCAACTCCTGTTCCGCCCGTTTCAAATCGTGAACGTCCGTAGCCGTCCCGAACCAACTCGTCACCCGGCCGGCGGCGTCATGCACCGGAACGTTGCGGCCGATAAACCAGCGATACTCACCCTTTTTGGCGCGAAGCCGGTATTCACTTTCAAAAACTTTTCCGGCCGCGAGAGCGCGTTTCCAGCGCGCCACGGAAGTAGGCGCGTCGCTGGGATGCACGATCGCCTGCCAGCCCCGACCCACCGATTCTTCGAAACTCAGGCCGCTGTATTCGTACCAGCGTTGATTGAAATAATCGGCCTTGCCTCCTCCTTCGTTTGTCCAGATAAGCTGCGGAACGGCATCGGCCAGGGTGCGCAACCGTTGTTCGCTCTGCTCGAGCGCTTCTTCGGACTGTTTGCGGTCGCTGATGTCGTAGAAGCAATTGATCGCGCCGACGATTTCGCCGCGGTCGTTCTTCAGCACGCGCGGGCCGACGATCACATTTTTCCGCGTTCCGTCCGCCTGTGCGACGACGACCTCACAGTCGCTCGCGGTCAGTTCTTCGCCCTTTAAAACTCGCGCCACCGGGCACTCGTGGTGAGGCATGGGAGTCCCGTCCGAATGAAACATCTTGAACGAACCGCAAAATTTTTCGCCCTTTGGATCGGGCGTCCGGCCCCACAATTCCACGGCCCGGCGGTTGAACTCCTGGATGACGCCTTGCGCATCGGTGGAATAGACGGCCACCGGAACCAGATCAAACAAGGTGCGATAGCGCAGATCGCCGTTGCGGCCATTCGTGCCGTTGCTCTGCTTTTTCGCAGGCTGGACAATGTTTTTTGGTGAAACGGCCATGGTATCGCTTCCTACTGTCGCGTGCGTAGCAGATAAGTCGTCCACAAGATACGCCTTTCGCGACTTCCTTGGGTTGGTGACCATAAAGATCGACCCTCTGGATCGGAAAAAATCTGACGCGAAAAGCAGTGCGGCGACCGATTGAAGCGAGTGGGCGCGCCCGGATAGTTGGCTCGTGGACATGCAAAATAAGAAACGCCATCACCTGGCCAGCGATGAGAAACTCGACGCGTTGCGCGCGGGCGACTCTTTCCGGAAATGGAATTCACTCGACGACCGGCGGGTTTGCGTGCTCTGCGACCGAACAATTTCCGGGCGGCAAATCGATGTTTCGATGAACGGCAATAGCAAGCCGCACTTGAGTTGTCCGACGCCCGGCTGCAAGGCCGGCCCTCACGAATGGGTTTATCCCGGCAATCCGCTCACTTCGGAAACGGCCTGGCGCGATTGGTCCCGAATTTTCGATGAAGAACCCGACGTCCAATCCAGGACGGTCGCGCGATATCTTCAGTTCAGGCAAGCCTCCGCATGATCGATCCGAACCAAACCAATCCACGACCGGCGCACGCCGGCGGCGCGTTTGTCGCACCTTCTACTCATCGATCTCTCCAGCCAACTCCGGAAGCAGCCAAAAGCCGGCTCGCGCGGCTTCGCCGAAAACAACGCCTTCTGATCAAGAAGAAAAGACACGCGTCGCTTGTGCGCCTCACAATGGTTCCGCCGGCGCCCGATCCGTTGTCGCCCTGATTTCAAGGAGGCGGTTTCCAAACCGCCAATGCTGGTCACGACGCAAAAAAACTTGCTTCGGAAGTGCGTTGCCC
>JBEEHT010000020.1:0-11635 GCA_041167545.1 Verrucomicrobiota bacterium | reverse complement strand
TTTCCGCGGTAGGCGCTTGGCACAAGCGCCTCTACATCTGCCAAACCGTTTCGCTTCCGACGATTGTCCGCACCGCGCGACCTTTCAGCTTCCAACCGTCGAATGGCGTGTTGTGTGAGAGCGATTGCGATGCGCCGGCGTTGAACGTCCATTCCAGTTCCGGATCGATCAAGGTGACGTCGGCAGCCCGACCGACCGACAAAGTTCCGGCCTCGATCTGCAAGAGTTGGGCCGGATTCACCGTGAACATCTCAATCAGCCGCGGCAGATCGATCGTTTTGTTTTTGTGCACGAGCAGATCGAGAAATAATCCCAGCTCCGTTTCCAATCCGACGATGCCGAAGGGCGCGGCATCGAACTCGACCTCCTTCTCGAACTGCGCATGCGGCGCGTGATCGCTGCAAAGAATTCCAATCGTCCCATCAGCAATTCCCGCCAGCAGCGCCGCCACATCCTCTTTCGCGCGCAACGGCGGATTCATTTTGTAATTCGTATCGAAATTCTGGATCGCCTCGTCCGTGAGCGCGATGTGATGCGGGCAAACCTCGCCGCTTATCTTCACGCCGCGCGCTTTCGCTTCACGCAAAATGCGCACGCTGCCGGCGGCGCTGATGTGCTGGCAATGAATATGATGGTCGCAGAGTTCTGCCAGCAGAACATTGCGCATCACGATTGCTTCCTCGCCCGCGCTCGGCCAGCCGGGCAGGCCGAGGAGCGTGCTCCAGTAGCCTTCGTGGACGACACCGTTGCCGACGAGATTGTAATCCTGGCAATGATCGAACACCGGCAGGCCGACCATGCGTGCGTATTCCACGGCTCGGCGCATGAGCTCATTATTCTGGACGCAGCGCCCATCATCAGTAATCGCAACGACACCGGCCTGGCCGAGCGAACCGATCGGCGCGAGTTCTTCACCCAGAAGGCCCTTTGAAATAGCGCCGGTCGGCAGGACGTTGACGCACGCAACCTCGGCGGCGCGATCTTTGATCCAGGCGATCGTGCTCGGGCTGTCGGCAACCGGCGACGTATTCGGCATGCAGACGATGGTGGTGAATCCGCCGGCGGCCGCGGCGCGCGCCCCGGTTTCAATTGTCTCCTTCCAACCAAAACCTGGTTCGCGCAGATGGACGTGGAGATCGATCAGGCCGGGCGCTACGATCAATCCGGTCGCATCGATAACTTCGGTCTCCGAACCATTGGCTTTCGCCGCGAATTTTCCGTCGACGAGAAAAAGATCGGCGACTTCGTCGCGTTTGTTCGCCGGATCGATGATGCGGCCATTGCGAATAATAGTCGCGTTCATGAATCGGAGCACGGCCGTCCCGGCTGTGCGGCCGGCGGGCGTCTCGCCTGTCGGTTAGCGGCGGAGGCAGCAGGCGAGACGCCCGCTGGCCGCACAGGCGAGGACGCACTGTGCTCCGCCGCTGAGTTGTCGCGTCCGCTCATGTAGCGATCCCTCCGCAGAGATAAAGAACCGCCATCCGGATCGCGAGACCATTGGTGACCTGGTTGAGGATGACGCTTTGCGCGCCGTCGGCCAACTCGCTGTCGATCTCGACCCCGCGATTGATCGGGCCGGGATGCATGATCAGGCAATCGGGCTTGAGCATTTTGCCGCGCTCTTTCGTTAGGCCAAACAACCGGATGTATTCGCCGATTCCCGGGAAGTATTCCTTCCGTTGCCGCTCATGTTGAATGCGGAGCAGGTTAACGACATCGGCGCTCGGCAGGATTTCATCGATGTTGTGAGAGACGGCGACGCCGAGCTTTTCAAATTCGCGAGGCACCAGCGTGCTCGGACCTACGAGGGTGACGCGGGCGCCGAGTTTGAGCAGGCCGAAAATATTCGACCGGGCCACCCGGCTAAAAAGCACATCGCCGATGATGGCGACGTGGAGACCGGCGATCGTCCGCTTGCGTTCCCGGATGGTGTAGAGATCGAGGAGCGCCTGGGTGGGATGCTCATGCGCGCCGTCGCCCGCGTTGATGATGCTCGACGTGAGGCGCTCGGCCAGAAATTGCGGCGCGCCGGACGAGCTGTGTCGCAGGACAATGATGTCGGCATGGTTCGCTTCCAGGATTTTTGCGGTGTCCTTGAGCGTCTCGCCTTTCGCCAGGCTGGAAGAGGTCGCGGAAATATTGATGACGTCCGCGCTCAAGCGGATCGCAGCGATCTCGAACGACGTTCGCGTCCGCGTGCTCGGTTCGGCGAAAAAATTTACGAGCGTCTTGCCGCGCAACGCCGGAACTTTCTTGATCTCGCGCGTCCCGACTTCCTTGAAGGCATCGGCCGTTTCCAGAATGAAAACGATTTCCTCGGCGGAAAGCTCACGGATGCCGAGCAGATCCTTGCGCTGCCAGCGCAGTTCGGATTTTGCCGGTGCCGTCACGCTTTCTCCTCCTTGATCAGCCAGACGGCATCCGGTTCGCCATCCACATTCTCCAGCCGCAAACGGACCCGCTCGCCCGGTGCAGTGGGCAGATTTTTGCCAACGTAATCGACGCGAATCGGCAGCTCGCGATGGCCGCGGTCGATTAGTGCCGCCAGTTGAATGCGCGTGGGCCGGCCGAAAGAACTGATCGCATCCATCGCGGCGCGGGCGGTGCGGCCGGTGAAGAAAACGTCGTCAACGATGATGAGCGTTTTGCCCTCGAGCGGGAGCGGCAGATGCGAAGCGTGCATGCGCGGCAGGACCGCGCGCGTTCCGACATCGTCGCGATGCATGGAAACGTCGATGACCCCGCTGCCGACTTGAATCTTGCTGAGCGACCCGATGATTTCAGCGATGCGCCGGCCGATCTCGATGCCGCGCAGCGGGATGCCCGCGAGAACAACGGAGGCGAGGTCGGGATTGCGCTCGATGATCTCATGCGCGATCCGGCGCAGGGCGCGGCTAATCGCTTCGGCGTCCATCACCGGACCGGTGGTGGAGAGAGAAGAAGTGGGTGCGTTTTGTTTCATGTTCCTTGGCGACCTCGCGGGATCGCTTTAAAGGAAACGGCGGAACTCAGGCTGCGGTCGTTTCGGCCCTGGCCTCCTTCATCCGCTTGTTCCGCCAACTGGATCGATATTTCACGATCCAATCGAGCAGCGCTTTTTCAAAGCCAATATCGGAACCGGCTTTTTCGCTCTCGATCCACTTGTGTTTCAAAATTTCTTCCCTCTCGGCGAGGAACTCTTTGTAGAGAACGGAGTTCTTCACGAACTGAGATTGCTCCCCTGGCGCGGCGGTCATCTCGGGACTGTTTTTCATATAAGCAAACGCGGGTCAACAAAAACCATGCGTGCTGGTTTAGATGTAGCAGCGGCTGTGCCTATTCAATCCGCCTGCTTCTTCTGTAGCCGCCGCCCTGTGGGCGGCGCCAGGCGCGGGTTGCTGACCGTGCCGATCTCTCGCTTCGCACAGCGAAGCGGCTACGGAAGACCGCGCAGATAGCGGGCGATTTTCATGAACTCTTGCGCCACCGGGGAATCTGGCGCCTCGGCGGTAATCGGCATGCCGCGATCGCCGGATTCCCGGGTGGCGATATCGATCGGGATCTGGCCGAGCAACGGCACCCGGAGGCGCTTCGCTTCGCGTTCACCGCCGCCCGATCCGAAAATGTCGTAGCGTTTGCCGTCGCTGGGCGAAAGGAAGTAGCTCATGTTCTCGATCAGCCCGAGCACGGAGACATTCACTTTTTCGAACATCGTCGCGGCCTTGCGCGCATCGATCAGCGCGACTTCTTGCGGCGTCGTCACGATGATCGCACCGGCGAGCGCAACGGTTTGCACGATCGTGAGCTGGATATCGCCGGTGCCCGGCGGCAGATCGAGCACGAGATAATCGAGTTCGCCCCATTCCACCTGCCGGAGGAATTGTTGCGTGTAGCGGGTCACCATCGGGCCGCGGAGAATGGCCGGCGCGGCATCATCGAGCAGGAATCCCATCGACATCAGCTTCAAGTTGTATTGCTCGATCGGGAGGATCCGGTTTTCCTCCGTCGCCATCGGCCGGTCGCGGGTGCCGAACATGAGGGAAATGCTCGGGCCGTAGATGTCGCAATCGCAGAGCCCGACGCGCGCGCCCGTTTTTTCAAGCGCGACCGCCAGGTTGGCGGCGACGGTGGATTTGCCGACGCCACCTTTTCCGCTCGCGATGGCGACGACGTGTTTGACGCCCTCAATGCGCGTCGTGCCGACGCCCGCAGCCCCCGCTCCGGCTGGCGGCGCATGAATATCAATCAGGACGCGGACCTGCTCGACGCCCGGCAATTCCGCCAAAATCTTCTCCGTCTCAGTCTTAATCGCCTGCGGAATCGCCGGTTCGTTTGTGGCGAGCGCCAACTGAACCGTGACCGCGCCGCCCTCGATTCGGATTCCCTTCACCAATCCAAACGAAACGATATCGCGGCTGAAGCCGGGATATTTTACTCGCTTCAGCGCTTCGGTAATCTGCTCTTCTGAGATCGGCATGGGCGAGTAAGTTAACGCCCCGCGCGTACGAGTAAACAGATCGCTGCGGAATCTTCCAAGGAGAGGCGGTTTGTAATCGCCTTCGCTTAAGTCGGCGGTTGGAAAACCGCCGTTCCTTGGATTCAACTAGACGCGATCAGCGGTGTCTTCTTTGCACGCCCAAAGCACGCTCATGAAAACTGAACCGAGCGCGAGGACAAAAGCGGAAATCGTGAACATGCCGTTTCTTTAGCAGCGGCCGTACCTCTGGCCTTTACCGGGGGAGAGCTGTCGTTAGGCCGCGATTTCGCGTCAGGTTTCGCGACACAACAGTCGCTTTTTCAAACGAAACGCGTGGTTATTTCACCAGCATCGCCTGCGAAGCGACGCACTGCCATTTCCCATTTCGCAGGACCCAGGCGTCGGTCCAACGGAAGCTGCGTTTGAATTCTTTGCCGTCTTTTCCTTTGCCCGCTTCCGTGGAAATAGCAGTCGCGATTGCAAACTGTCCGCCGAAAACGCGCACATCCACCTTGCCGTTTTTCGTCGAGGAATAGGTGTCGGTATCCTTCTTAATCTCAGCCAGCAGGTTCGATTTGCTCATCACTTTGCCCTTTGAGCTAATGCCGCGGAAATCATCGGCCAGATACGCCTGAGCGACCGCGGGATCGTGCGTCATGACAGACGCTTCCCATTTGTCCTCGATCTCACGGATGGTGGCTTCTGGCGTGGATTTTTTTACCGGCATGACCGCGGCAGGCGATGAGGATTTCGTCGGGGTCTCAGTGGGGCTGCTTTCCGCGGCCGGAGAGGACGACTTGGTTGGCTTTGGTGAACTGCTAGCGGTCGGTGATGGAGAAACCGATTTTTCGGTAGTAACCGACACGCTCGGATCGGAGGCGGTCGCTTCCGGGGTAGGCGCCGGGGTGGGACTCGATTCTGTTTCCTGGGCAAACGCAAAGGGGGCGGCGGCGACAACGAGCGCGGTGACGGCAAGGATCCTTATCTTCATCTGTTTCGTCTTTCGGTGTGGAGTTTGGAGCAGAAGCCCCGAACGCGGGCTGAAATGCCCATTTCGTTCGAGCGGGCGCATCCTATTTGGCGGCGAAATGTTCAGTCAAGGGCCGATTTGGGAAAGGGGTATTGCCAACGGCAGGGATTTCTGCGCAAAACCGCCTGGCCACGATCGTGCTCATACCTACTTGACGGCCGTAGTAACATTCTCCTCGAAAAATCCTGACATGCGCCTAGCCACCATTCGAACCTTGATCGGGAGCCTCGCGCTTGCGGGCCTCATCGTTTATACGATGAGACTGCCGTCCCCTCCAAAGGCGCAACGCCCGGCAGTCGTGGCGGCGCAGCCGGTCCCGGCTCCGATTCTCATTGCCGGTCCGGCTATCGGCGCCGCGCCCGAGATCCAGCGGCCCGTGACCCCGCCCCAGCGAACGCATCTTATCGATCACTGTTTTAGCGCCGAGGTTGAGATCAGCACGCCGGCGAATCGAGAGAAGAACGCGGTCATCACCGCCGCCCTAAAACAGGAATGGGAAACTGTTCGCCACTTGATCGATGCCGGCGCGGCCATCGAGACCGCGGACGAGACCGGTCTCACCGCGCTGATGGTCGCCGCCAGACAGGGCAACGTCGAAATGCTCCGGACCCTTCTGGAACGCCAGGCGCGGGTCGACTTCATGGATTTCGAGGGACACAACGCGCTCTATTACGCCATGGCCGGGGCTAAACTCGAGGCCGTCCAGCTTCTTCTGCCTCTCAGTTCGAATCTCGCGGCGGCTTGCGGTGGCGGGCGCGATCTGCTCACGACGGCACTCCAGACCGGCGACATTAGAATTTTCCATGCTGTCCTGGAGCGGTTGCCTAACACGCTCGCCTGGACGTCGAGCACGCGCCTCGCGCTCGAAGCGGCTTTGAATGCGGACATGAAGGACCAGGTGAGGCTTCTCTTGAGCAAACATCCCGCGCCACCCACCAGGGAAGGCGGCACGGTTCCGCTCATCGCCTACGCCATCGCGAAGGATGATCCGGCCATGTTCCATACCCTGCTGGCTTGCGGCAGCGATCCGAACATCGTCATCCCGAAAGTGTGCGAAAAGGATTTCATGGCCCTCATCAAATCGAAATATCTGCGCATGTATATCGAGGGCGAGACCGGCATTAATTTGCTGATGCTCTCTGCCGGACTGGGGCGCGCCGATTATGTCCGGGCGTTGCTCGACGCCGGGGCGGATCGCAACCGGGCGACGCCGCGCGAGAAAATGCTGCCGCTCTATTTTGCCGCGTGGACCGAAAACTGGCAGTGCGTTCAGATGCTTCTCGGCGGCGGTCCGATGCCCGATCAGCTCCGAGTTGAGATTTCGCTCGCGAAGCAAAACGCGATGGTGATCAAGGACGGCATCACCATTTTCACCACGAAGATTTCCACCGGCCGGCAGGGATTTACCACGCCGATGGGTTACTTCGTCGTCACCGATAAAGATCGCGACCACCGCTCCACCATCTACAAATGCGCCATGCCGTATTTCATGCGGCTGAACTGTCGCGATTTCGGCATGCATGAAGGGGTCGTGCAGCCTTATCCCGCGTCGCATGGTTGCATCCGTCTTCCGTCCGACGCCGCCAAGAAACTGTTCGCGGAAATCCCAGTCGGCACAGTCGTCCAAATCAACTAGCTGTTTCCGAATCGCAGTGCTCGCCTCAAGGAGCGGCGGTTTACAAACCGCCGTCGTTTTTTCGGCGGACTGGAGACCGCCGCTCCTTGGGTTTAGCAATCGCCTTCGACATTTCCGCCGGTCTCAAATAATCTTAGGGCGGTTCCAATATGGATAAGACGCCTCTCCCGGAGCTAACCGGCATTCGAAGTGAATATGGCGCGCACGGATTGCGCCGCGCCGATCTTCATTCCGATCCGATTGAGCAATTCAGCGCCTGGTTTGCGGCCGCCCTCGCCGCCAATGTTCGCGATGCCAACGCGATGAGCCTGGCCACGGCGACTCCGGAGGGCGAACCGGCCGTGCGGATCGTTCTGCTGAAGGGGTTTGATGAACGGGGCTTCGTTTTCTTCACGAATCATCACAGCGAAAAAGGCCAGCACCTCGAGGCAAACCCATTCGCGGCGCTCGCGTTTTATTGGGTGCAACTCGAGCGGCAGATTCGGATTTCCGGCGCCGTGGAAAGAACATCGCGGGAAGATTCCGCGGCCTACTTCCATTCGCGACCGGTCGGTAGCCGGCTTGGCGCCTGGGTTTCGAAACAGAGCGAGGTCATCGACGCGCGCCAGGTTTTGGATTCGAGATTGGCCGCGATGACGGAACGATTTGAGGGCGGCGATATCCCGCTGCCGCCGCATTGGGGCGGGTATCGAGTCAAGCCGGACGAAATCGAATTCTGGCAAGGGCGGCCGAATCGGCTGCACGATCGGTTTCGTTACTCCCGGCAAACCGATGGCAAGTGGCAGATCGATCGCCTCGCGCCCTAACGCCGGGCGCGTCGCATGATCGAAATAGTCTCTGCCAAACCGGCCGACGCATGTCGCCTTACGGAGATCGCTTTCGCCGCCAAGCGCCATTGGGGATATCCGGAGCGTTGGATCCAAACGTGGCGGGATATCCTGACAATGCGCTCCGAATTTATCGCCGCGAATGTCGCCTATTGCGCATGCGAAGATGGCTACGCCGTGGGATTCTATGTTCTCACGACAGAAGCCGACGGCATGCATCTCGACCATCTCTGGATCCTGCCGCGCGCCATAGGCCGCGGAATCGGACGCCTGTTGTTCGAGCATGCCGTCGAGCAGGGAAAACACCTGGGATTCCAGACGATCAAAATCGAAGCGGACCCAAATGCGGAAGGCTTCTATCAACGCATGGGGGCGAGACGCGTCGGGACCCAGATCACTGAGATCGAAGGCGAACGTCGTGAGCTTCCGCTCCTGGTATATCAACTTCCTGAATAGAGTTCACTGGACAACAAACTCCCGAAACGCACCTTGATCTGCATGACGAATCACGCCCGCTTCTCCTACGCCGTGCTGGCGGCCGTGCTCATTCTCGTCGGATTTCTGCAACTGGGCGCGCCATTGCTCGCCCTCCTTTTCTCTTATTTTGTGCTCACGAACTTGGGGCGATTCATTCCCAACAAGTGGATCACGCTCGCCATCTTTATTCTTCTGGTCGCGGGCATTGGGTACACCGCCGGTCATTTCATACGTGCGGCCATCACCGCCTTGCCGAAGATCGCCGATAACTCGATTCCTTCCGCGATCGCCTGGGCCCAGGCGCACGACCTGAACCTGCCCTTCACTGATTTCGATAGTCTCAAGGCGCACGCCATGACGACAGTAAAAGATGAGGCGCGCTACCTGGGCGATTTCGCCAACTTCGCCCGCCACGCTTCGACCACCTTCGTGTTCATCATCATCGCCATCGTTTGCGCGGTGAGCCTTTTCTTCAACAGCCAGCTCGATCTCTTTCGCGAAAGTCACAAGGTGCGGAACAATCTTTATTCGATCTGCTGCGATGAGATCACGGCGCGTTTTACGGGGTTTTACCGCAGCTTCTCGACCGTGATCGGCGCGCAGATGACGATCTCCGCCATCAACACCGTCCTGACCGCGATCTTCGTCTTTGCCATAGGAATCCCCTACGCGCCGGTGGTGATTGGGCTGACGTTTTTGTGCGGCCTCTTTCCGATCGTCGGCAATGTCGTCAGCAACACCGTGATCGTTTTCATCGGCTTTCTCGTTTCGCCGAAGGTCGCGATCGGCGCGCTCATCTTTCTGATCGTGATCCACAAGCTGGAATATTTTCTGAACAGCAAAATCATCGGCGCTCGAATCCGCAATCCGATCTGGCTGACCTTGATCGGTCTCATCATCGGCGAAAAACTGATGGGCGTTCCCGGCATGATCCTTTCGCCGGTGGTCTTGAATTATCTCCGGGTCGAGATGTCGAAGCTGGAGGTAAGACCGGCGGTGGCGCTATCCGAGCGCGAGACGGTTGCAGTAATCGATGGCCCGCATTAAAAAATCCTCATGAGCGAATCAGCCAGGGAAAATCCGTGGATCCATCTGGCGCCCGGCATCCGGCGTCGCACGGTGACCCACGGCGAGACGATGTACCAAATGATCGCCGAGCTGAAGGCCGGCACCAAAATGGCCGAGCACCAGCATCCGCAGGAGCAGATCATTCACATTCTCTCGGGGCGGATGCGGGTATTCGCGAACGGCGGCACGCACGAACTGCGCGCCGGCGAATCCTACTACCTGGCCAGCAATGTTCCGCATGGCGTCGAGACGCCCGAGGAGACGAGAGTGCTCGATACCTTTAGCCCGCCGCGCCACGAATATATCGCGCTCGATGAAGAGGCCGCGGCCCGCTGAAACGCGGCGTCTTCCGGAGAAATGTGTCGCGTTCTCTTTGGCGCGGCTGCTAATCTCCGGCCGTCTCGGGATTAACAAAAACACACACTTATGTTGCACATTATCTGGTCAATCATCGTCGGTTTCATCGTGGGTTGGATCGCCAAGAAAATCATGCCGGGGGTGGAGCATCTGAGCTTTCTCTGGACCACGGTGCTCGGCATCGGCGGATCGATCCTCGGCGGGTTGATCGCGCGCTTGTTCTCCAAACCGGCGCCCGGTTCTTCCTTTCATCCGGCTGGGTTTTTCATGTCGATTATCGGCGCCCTGATCCTGCTTTACGTCTGCGGCAAATTTAATTTGATCCCGGCCTGACGCCTGCCGAGCTGCTAGAGTGGCGCGATGCACTCTTTCATCGTTCCGGCGCACAACGAAGAGCACGAGCTGCCGCAAACGCTCGCGGCCATTCGCGTTGCCGCGGATGCGTCCGCGCGGTCCTATGAGATCATCGTCGTGGACGATGAGTCTACCGACGCAACGGCGGAAATTGCGAAGGCCGCTGGCGCGATCGTCGTCCCGGTGCGCTATCGGCACATTGCAGCGGTGCGTAACGCCGGCGCCCGCGCGGCCCGCGGCGATATCTTCTTCTTCGTTGACGCCGACACCTGGATTTCTCCTGTTCATGTGACAGGCGCGCTGGCGGCGCTCGAGGCCGGTTGCGCGGGCGGCGGGGCGCGTATGATTCCGGAAGGTTCAGTTCCGTGGTGGGGGCGCGTCTTCGTTCGCACCTTTTCCGTTTTCTATTTTACGCTCGCAAACCTCGGCGCCGGCGCGTTTCTGTTTACCACCCGCGAGAATTTTCACGCCACCGGCGGCTTCGACGAACAGTTTTTCGCCGGGGAAGAAGTTTATTTCACCATGGCGTTGAAAAAACTCGGCCGATTCAAATTACTCCGTGAGCCGATCGTCACTTCAGGCCGGAAGCTGCGGATGCACTCGGCGCGTCATATTTTGGCGCGCTCGTTCGCGATCGTTGCTGGCGGAAAGCGCGCCGTTCGTTCTCGCGAAAAGTTGGATATTTGGTACGATGGGAAGCGTGAAACGAAAACGCGCGAGCCAGCTTCACGGAGCGCGCCTGGATAGTTGCGTGGGATGAAAATAAAAGCCTCCGCCCTGGTTGCTGTCACACTTCTGGTGACCGCGGCTATCGCGGGCGCGGACGATGCGACGGCGATCGCCAAGTTAATCAACGACATCAATGCCGCTGTCCGGACCGACAAGCACCGGATGCTCAGCATCATCACGATCAATACCGACGTGGCCGTGACGACCTTGGAACAGGAGAAGGCGCGGACCCGCCTCACGTTCGGCGACATCTACGTGGCGCATTCCCTCGCGCTCGCCACCCACAAAAAGTTCGAGGCGATCGTCACCTTGAAGAAGAGCGGCCAAAGCTGGACCCAGATCTCGCGCGCGCATAAGGTATCGCTGAAGGGTTCAGGCGAACTGCGGGCGATGATGAAGCAGTAGCGGCGCGCAGTAAAGTGGATCGGGGTGAACACGCCCTTGCCAACGCCGGTTCTTCACCTACAATACCGGCTCGTTTATGGCAGAAAGCAGTGACACGATGGACATGAAGGAGTTTCAGCTCCACGAGAAGGATACCGGCAGCGCGGACGTGCAAGTTGCGCTCCTCACTCGCCGGATCGCGCAGCTGACCGACCACCTCAAGAGCCACGCCAAAGATCATTCGTCGCGCCGCGGCCTCCTTAAGATGGTGGCGATGCGCCGGAGCTTGCTCGATTATCTGAGCAAGTCGGAGTCCG
>JBEEHT010000019.1:0-16337 GCA_041167545.1 Verrucomicrobiota bacterium | reverse complement strand
CGAGGGTATCGCCGCTCTTGATCAAAACATTGGAATCAAGCGAGCGGGTGTCGATTACAGGGCTGGCGACGGTGGCGCCCGCAAAGGTGAAGAGGGAATCGCCCACCTTGTTGCTGATCTCCGGCTTGACCGCCAGCGTGATGAAATTGTCTTTGTTCACGGAAGGCTTCACCACCAGCGTGTTGCCAAACTTCTTGTCCTGGAATCCACCGAACACCGCCGTGGCGGTCTGTTCGTTGAAATTCAATTGCGGCACCGGCTGATTGCGGATGATCTCGATTTTCGCCTGCATGTTGTCAGCAGTCACGACCCGCGGGTTCGCGAGGAATTCCGCGTCGGAATCTTCATTCAACGCCTGGATGGTAAGCGACATCTGGGGCACGGTCAGGATGGCGAATTGACCTGCCGCCAGCTTGCCGAAATTCCCGAGGATGCTTGGCTTGCTCCCTTTGCCCAAGTTGAAGTCGGTGGGTATGAGTCCACCTGTCGGGTCGGTCTTACCACCGGTTGAGGAATATCCGATCGTCTGCGGGCTGGTGGCCGATCCGACCACTCCGGACCAGTTAATGCCGTAGGCTTGCTTGGGATTTGCGTTCACTTCAACCAAGCGCGCTTCGATCATGACTTGTTTCGTCGGCTTGTCGATCTGGACCAGAAGCTTGCGGATGCCGTCGATATTGCCTCTGGTCTCCCGGAAAAAGAGCGTGTTCGTCCGTTCATCCACCTGCGGCGCGTCTTTGCTCGAAAGTTGGGACGCGATGAGCGGAGCGATCTCTTTCGCGCGAGCGTAGCTGAACTGATAGCTGTCACTTTCGGTCGGCTCCGCGGTGCGTTCCGCGCCGGTCTTGATGTAGTAAACATTGTCGATCTTGGCGAGGAACAGGCCCTTGGCTTTCACGATGATCTCAATCGCCTGCAAGGCGGTGACATCTTCAAGGCGCATCGTCACGGTGCCGACGACGGCTTCGCTCACCACCATGTTGATCTTGGACTGCCGCGCGAGAAGGCGCAGCACCTGCCCCACATCGTCTCCCTGAAATTCGCGGACGCCGACGCCGCCATTGTCGGTCACGCTCTCCGGTTCCACTGGTCCTGGAGCGGTTGATTGGGTGGTTGTTGAAGTCGTGGTGGTGGCGCTATTCGGCGCCGGGCTGGGCGATGCCGCCGCGGTTGTGGTCGAGGCTTGGACGAGCATCAGAGGAGCGTCGCCTTTTGTCGTCGGACCGGTTGGCAAGATCGCGACTGGTTTGACGGGAGCCTTTTGGACAGAATCGGTTGGGCTGGAATTAGGCGCCGGCGCCGGAGAGCTGGTCTGCGCGTGGGCGATGGTGACCGCAGCGAATAAGACCGCCACAGCGCAGATGAGTGATTTGAAGCGATTAGGCATAAATGTGAATGGAAGTTGATGAGTGCGGAGTCGTCTAAAGCAGGAAGCAGACCAGCCCCTCTTGCGGCCAATTGGCTTCCCACAGGTGGAGCTAACCGCCAATTCCCAAGCCGGTGGGGCGATCTGATTAGCAACCCCGCGCCGCGGCGATGAACGCTCGCAAGAGCCCGTGATCCTTGCGGCCCGGCGATGATTCGACACCGGTCGTCACGTCCACTCCGAAAGGACGCGCCGCGGCCACGGCAGCGGCCACGTTGTCCGGCGTCAAACCTCCAGCAAGAATCACGCGGAGATCGGGGTTTGCTGCGATGAATTCTCGAGCAATCTCCCACGGAAACGTCCGGCCGCTTCCCCCGAATTTCCCCTGCTCCCCCGAATCGAGGAGGACGGTCTTTGTGAAATACGAGGGTGCCTTGCGAAGCAGCTCAGCCGTCGTTACCGGAAGCGCTTTGATGAACTGAATGCCGCGCTCGGCCAGCCGTTGGCAGAACTCGGGCGTTTCCCGGCCATGCAATTGCAGTCCGCTGATTCCTGGCAACGCCGCCAGTGCCAGAGCCTCGTCCCAATCGGCGTCAACGAGCACGGCGATCTTCACGATTTCCGACGGCAACTCCGCGATCCATTCTCCTGCGGACAAACGGATGCAGCGCTTGCTTCCTGCGGAGAAATTGAACCCGAGCGCGTCCGCCCCAAATTCAATGGCAGCCGTCGCGTCTGCCGCATTCGTGATTCCGCAAATTTTGACACGCGGCCTAACGACCGCTGGATTATCGCCGCCAAACATCGGCTTCGTTCGGACGCGGTGTTTCCTAGGCGGCGGTCGCAAAACCGAGCGCCGGCTTGCTGAAATCCGGCGCAGGCATTTCGTTCACCAGCTTCACCAGCCCGGCCTGCCATCTCTCGCTGATCTCTTGCAAATACGGGTCGTCCTCGTCGAGGTGCGCGCGCAACTTCGCCTGGAGCGAGTCGGTTTCGTAGCAAAGAATGTCGATCGGCGGGCCGACCGCGACATTGCTTTTCATCGTCGCATCGATCGACAGGATGCCGACCTTCACCGCATCGGCCAGCGTGGTATCGTAGCTGAAGCCGCGGTCCAGAATCGGCTTTCCGTATTTGCGCTCGCCGATCTGCAGAAAGGGGCTGTCCCGAGTCGCGTGGATGCTATTGCCCTGCGGATACACCAGGTGCACTTCCGGGGCAAAGCCGGCGATCTGTCCGCCCACGATTAGGTGAATGTTGAAATCAAAGCCATCGGCTTCGAGCGCAGCCCGGTCTCGTTTCTCCACCTCCCGCACTTTGGATCCGACATAGCGGACGGTCTCGTAAAGCGTCTGCCGGTTCGTTATTTGTTCGCGCTTCGCATTGTTCGTCCCCAGATGAATATCTTCGTCGATTAGCGCGATCGTGGCCTGCGTCAGGGAAAGATTACCCGAGCTGAGAATGCAAATAACCCGGTCGCCCGGCTTCTCATAAATCCGCATCTTGCTGCACATGGTGATGTTGTCCATCCCCGCACTCGTGCGTGAGTCGGACAAAAAAACCGCGCCGGCGCGGCAAAGCATTCCGAGGCAATAAGTCATTCGCGATCGCTCCCCGGTTCGATCACGCGGCCCTGGATGCGCTTGATCTGGGTGTGATGCGTGAGCACGTGGACGTGGCCGTCGCTTCCCCGGAAAAACGCACTCAACAACCAGCTTATAATCCCGATCAGGATCGCTCCCCAAAACGCGCTGCCGAATCTATCGACGTGGAACCCACTCACGATACTCGGCACCCAGTAAAGCATCAGTCCGTTGATGATCAGGATAAAAATTCCCAGCGTTAGCAGGATCAGAGGCGCACCCAAAATCAGCAACACCGGACGCACGAACGCATTCAGGATCCCGAGGAGAAGGGCCGCGCCGATGAGTGCGCCCATCGTGTCATATCGTATTCCGTTGATGAAGGCGGCGGCGACCATGACGCCCACAGTCGTAACGAGCCAGCGGAAAACGAAATGTCGCATGGCGGCACGGTAGGCGAAGTTACTCTCTTCGCGCAACCGCTTTGCAGAATCCGCTTGCCACGCGGTCGCTACCGGTATTCGGTCTGGCATCCAGTTGGAGACAACGACCGTGGCCAGGAAATCCAAAATCGAACCAGAAGACAGCGCGAACGCAGCAGGCTTGGAGTCTGCCGCCGATAACGCGGGCGCTCCGGGACCGAAGAAAAAATCACGGTCTGCCGCGGCGAAACCGAAAGCGAAGAAACCGGCTGCGAAGAAAAAGCCCCCCGTCCTAACCGCGCCGGTACCCGCCTCCGAGCCAACCGACGACGAAATCCGCATGCGTGCCTACTTCATTGCGGAACGGCGAATGCAGCTTTCCCTCCCCGGCGATTCCGCCCACGACTGGATCGAAGCCAGACGACAGTTGATCGAGGAAGCTCAATAGGTGGATCGTGCGCTCCGCCGCGCGATGTTTTGCTGCCCGCCATCGAGCGACGGAGCGCTCGATCCACCTAAACGCCGATTGTTTCGATTCCCGGCAAACATTCCCTTACCTTCTCGATCAGCCGATTGATCGCGAATGGCTTGGCGACCAACCCGCGGACGCCTGCCTCCTTCAACAGTTCCTGCGCGCGCTTCTCGTCGCCTTTGCCCGTCACGAGCAGCAGCGGCGGCACAATCCGCGGAGGATCGGAATGGTTGTAGACCTTGCCGATCAGAAAAAACAGCATCGCGCCGTCGATCATCGGCATCGAGAAATCGAAGATCAGCAGATCATAGTTTTTTTTCAACGCCAGCTCGAAGGCGTATTCCGGATTCGGCGAAGTATCCACCTCGCAACGAAGAAACGAGGTGAGGGCCTCGCGCGTTACTCGCATCAGCCCGACATCGTCGTCCACCACCAGGATTCTTTTCGCTGGGCCGTCTCCCATGAATGGACGCTTGCGCGAAAGCGCCCGGCGTTTCAAGCTTTTCCGATGGACAAAATCCTCGCCGACCTAACCGCAGCCCTTCGGGAACGCCTTGCGATCATTGGCGACGAGGAAAGCCGGCGCGATTCAGATCGACATACGCAACGATTGCGAGAGGTCTCCGAAAGGATCGAACAAATCGAGCGAAGCTTGCCCCCGGCGATCGATCCGCAATTACGGCATTTTCTGCAGCGCCGCAGCTACAGTAAAGCGCTCGAGTTGCTGGCCCCTTAGCGCGAATACAACTCGACGATCAACTGCTCGTTGACCATCGGCTGCATTTCGTCACGGGTCGGGATGCGCGCAACTTTCCCGCTCAAGGCATCGCGATTCGCGACGAGCCAATCAGGCACGGGGGCGATCTGGGTGAGCTCGAGATTTCGCAGGGCGAGCTGGCGGGACTTCGGTTTGTCTTTCACGGTGACTTCGTCGCCGGCTTTGACGTTATACGAAGCGATGTTCACGTTGCGGCCATTCACCTGGACGTGGCCGTGAGAAACTAATTGCCGCGCGCCGCTGCGGGTGTTGGCGAGTCCGAGGCGGAAGACGACGTTATCGAGCCGCGTTTCTAAAAGCTGGAGGAGCGTCTCACCGGTGACGCCGCGTTTGCGAAGGGCCGTCTGGAAAATCCGGCGGAATTGTTTTTCGAGCAGGCCGTATTGATAACGAAGCTTCTGTTTCTCGCCGAGCGCGATGGCGTAATCGGATTGCTTCCGGCGCGAGCCTTTCGGTCCGTGCATTCCGGGCGGATAATTTTTGCGCTCGAGCGCTTTCGCTGGTCCAAAGAGCGGGACGCCATAGCGGCGGCTGACTTTGGTTTTTGGTCCGGTGTATCTGCCCATGATGAGGAAATTAGGAAGTAGAAAGTAGGAAGTAGGAAATCAAACGCGGCGCTGTTTCGGCGGACGGCAGCCGTTGTGAGGGACGGGCGTTACGTCGCGGATGACGGTGAGATCGAGGCCGATGGCTTGGAGGGCGCGAACGGCCGATTCACGGCCGGCGCCTGGTCCGCGAACGAGGACTTCGACTTCCTTGAGGCCGTGGCCCATTGCCTGGCGGGAGGCGTCCTGGGCGACCATCTGCGCGGCGTAGGCGGTGCTCTTGCGCGAGCCTTTGAAGCCGACTTTGCCGGCGCTCGACCAGCCGATCACGTTGCCTTTGAGGTCGGTGATCGTGACGATCGTGTTGTTAAAAGTCGAAAGGACATGCGCGATGCCGGTGTGAACGTTCTTGCTGCCCTTGGCTTTGACGATCTTCGGCGTCTCAACGTCGTTCGGATCGAGCGAGAGGTTTTCCTTGGGAGCTTCGACCGGTGCTTCTTCTTTCTTCGCTTTCGGTTTCTTGGCCGGCTTGGCGGGAGCTTCGACAGCAGCAGTCACCGGGGCTGCCGGAGCTTCTTCAATCGGCGCGGCCGGAGTCTCGGAAACAGGCACAGCACTTTCGGCGGCTGGCGTCTCGATCGCTTCGGGTGCTTTTGCCTTCTTCGTCTTCGCCGCGGGTTTCTTTTCGTCTGAATCAGCCATGATCAAAAATCTCTAACGTTAAACTTTACCCGCTTTCGCGTCCTTGTTGCGAATGACGCCGACAGTCTTGCGCGGTCCTTTGCGCGTCCGTGCGTTCGTCGAAGTGCGCTGCCCGCGCACCGGCAACCCACGGCGATGCCGGATACCGCGATAACAATTGATCGCCTGGAGCCGCTTCAGGTTGCCCTGCAATTCCCGGCGCAGATCGCCTTCGATCAGCATCTTGTTCCCGGTGATTGTTTGGATGATTTCGTTGATTTGATGCGGCGTCAGGTCCTTCGCGCGCAAGTTCGGATCGATATTGGTCTGCTCGAGAACCCGCTTGGCCGTGCTCGGCCCGATTCCGTAAATGTAAGTCAGCGACGCTTCGATGCGTTTGTCCGCCGGAATTTCAACTCCTAGTAATCTTGGCATTTTAAATTATCCCTGCCGCTGTTTGTGCCGCGGATTTGTGCAGATCACGCGGACAACATTCTTCCGCTTCACGATCTTGCACGCTACACAAAGTCTTTTTACTGATGGTCGCACTTTCATGGCTGGTTGATTTGGCGAGACGAAAAACGCGGAGATCGGCTCCGCGTTGTCACTTCTGGCGATACGTGATCCGCCCCTTCGACAAATCGTAGGGTGAAACTTCTAGCATAACTTTATCGCCTGGCAAGATACGAATGAAATGGAGCCGTATTTTTCCCGAAATGCGGAGAGCCGTGCCCTCTACTTCAATTGCGTCTTTCCGCGCCATGTCAGGATTTCCGGCTCAGCTTTCGTGATCAGGACCGTGTGTTCGAAATGAGACGAGGGCATTCCGTCCGCCGTTGAAACTGTCCAGCCGTCATTGAGCAATTTAACGGAAGCTGTGCCGGAATTAATCATCGGTTCGATCGCGAGCGTCATCCCGGCTTTCAAGCGCGGGCCGCTGCCGCGCTTTCCGTAGTTCGGCACCTGCGGCTCTTCGTGCAATTTCCGGCCGACCCCGTGCCCGACAAATTCCCGCACGACGTTGAACCCATCGGCTACCGCCACGTCTTCGATCGTCGCGCAAACATCGCCCAACCGCACGCCTTCCGAGGCCGTCTCGATCGCGCGGCGCAACGCCACCTGCGTGACGCGCATCAATCGCTCGGTGCGTTCGTCGATCATGCCGACGGCAACGGTCGAGGCCGTGTCCCCCACCCAGCCCTCCTGGATCACGCCGATATCGAGCTTCACGATGTCGCCATACTGGATCCGCCGCTGGCTGCCGATCCCATGCACAATTTCGTCGTTCAGCGAAATGCAGATGTTTCCGGGGAACACGCGATGTCCGATTCGATAACCAAGGAACGCGCTGAGCACGCCGGCTTCGTGCATGAAGTCGGCCGCAGCCTGGTCCACTTCCTTGGTGGAGATTCCCGGCCGGACCAGTTCGCTCACCTTGTCGAGAATCTCGCTGGCCGTGCGGCAGGCATGCCGCATTTTGTCGATCTCTTTTGCGCTCTTGATCGGAATCATGCGGACTGCTCGATTAGCCGCGAGATATCATCAAAGACCGCTTCGCGATCGCGGTTGCCATCGATTTTGCGAAGCGTGCTGACCTTTTCGTAAAACGCCGCCAGCGGCTGAGTCTTGTTGTTGAATTCCGACAACCGGTTTTTGAGCACCTCGACATCGTCGTCGTTGCGTCTGATCAGGTGCCCATCGCAATACGGACAAACCGGACGGTCGGCGAAATGGGCACTGCTGATACTGGTGGTAAAGCCGCAGCCCTGACATTGGAGCCGGCTCGCTATCCGGTCGGCCACGGTTTGTTCCGAGACATCGAGCCAGATGGCGAGATCGAGCGGCGTGCGATGCCGCGCCAGAATATTTTGCAGACTGTCCGCTTGTGGGATCGTGCGCGGGAATCCGTCAAAAACAAATCCATGGCCGCCGTGGAGCCGCAGCCAGTCTTCGATCAATTCGACAATGATCTTATCCGAAACCAATCCGCCATGCTGCGTGGTATCGGCGGTCTTTAATCCGAGTGGCGTCCCCAGCTCTCGTTCGCGGCGCAAGATGGCGCCGGGCGAAGTCACGGGGATCCCAAAATGCCGGGTAATCATCTCGGCTTGAGTTCCCTTTCCGGAACCCGGCGCGCCCAGAAGCACCAATCGTCTTTTCACTTAGTGCCCGTAGAGAAAAATCGCCACGCCGCCGATGACCAGGATCGCGATACCGACATAAAGCCACATGAGAGTATTGCCCCGGGCCGCCTCGCCTCGCGCATAGCTCGCCCGATCGAACCGGCCGCTCCGGATGCGGCCCTTCCGCAGGAATCCGTCGTAATGCCGTTGAATGAGATGGGTCTCGACCTGCCGCATCGTGTCCAGAATTACGCCCACGATAATCAACAAACTCGTGCCTCCGAAAAATTGCGCGGTGATCTGCGGCACATGCAATCCCTGGCTGAGCAAACTCGGCAGGATCGCGATCATCGTGAGAAAAATCGCGCCGGCGAAGGTGAGGCGCGTCATGGTGTAATCGAGGAACTCCGCGGTCGGTTTGCCTGGCCGGACGCCGGGAATGTAACCGCCGTATTTCTTCAGATCGTCCGCGATTTGGGACGGTTGAAACTGCGTCGCGACCCAGAAGTAACTGAAGAAGAAAATCATCGCCGCCAGGACAACGTAATGCAGCCAGCCGACCGAAAGCATGTCCGAGATCGTCTTGGCCGTGCGGCTATTCTTGAAAGCGACGCTGACGATCGTCGTGGGAAAAAGGAGCAGCGCCCAGGCGAAGATGATCGGCATGACGCCGGCATAATTCACCTTGAGCGGCATATATTGGGTCTGGCCGCCGTACATTTTCCGGCCGACCACGCGCTTGGCGTATTGCACGGTGATCTTTCGCACGCCCTGCGTCACGGCGATGACCGCCGCAATCACGATGAACAGGAACGCGACCATCAAGACGAGAATGGCCGGATTCACCTGGCTGGTTCCGGTTTCCGCGGATGGGACGAAGGTCTTCCAGGCCTGCGCCAGCGCAGCGGGAAGACGCGCCACGATGCCGATGGTAATGATCAGTGAAATGCCGTTGCCGATGCCGCGCTCGGTGATCTGATCGCCGAGCCACATTAGAAATAGCGTGCCCGTTGTCAGAGAGAGCACCGTCATGATTCGAAACATCATGCCCGTGTCGTCCACGAGCGGTATCCCAAGCCGGGCCGTGGTCTCCGTGATTCCCGGCAGCATGGTCTGGTACGATTCCGGATGCTGAAAGGAGATCGCGAGCAGGTACGCCTGAAAGAGGCAAAGCACCACGGTGGCGTACCGCGTGTATTGCATGATTTTCTGGCGGCCGCCGTCTTCTTTCGCCAGCCGGCCCAGTTGCGGAATCACCGCGGTGAGCAACTGCAACATGATCGACGCGCTGATGTAGGGCATGATCCCGAGCGAAAAAATCGCGCAGTTCTCCAGCGCGCCGCCGCTGAACAAATTGAATAGCGCCGCGACGCTGCCGCCGGTTTTTTCGGTGAGCGAAGTGCGGAACCACTCCTGGATCACGGCTTGATTAACGCCAGGCGTCGTGATGGCTGCGCCGAGACGCACGATCACGATGACCGCGAGGGTAAACAGAATGCGCCGCCGCAGTTCAGGTATCTTGACCGTGTTTAGGAACGCCGAAACCATCGAGCTAGAATTCTGTGATCAACCGGAGAACGTTAGCTCTTTCGGGGTGACTTCTTCTTCGGCGCGGTTTTCGCAGGCGCCTTCTTTTTCGCAGCGGGCTTTTTGGCGGCCTTAGCTTTTGGCTCAGCGCTCGGCTCGGTTGCCTCCGCTTCTTGTGCCTGCGGCGCGTCCGCTCGAGGACCCTGAACCGGCTTTTGCCGCAGCGTCACAGTGCCGCCGGCCTTCTCGATCTTCTCGCGAGCCGATGCGCTAATCTTGTCCGCCTCGATGGAAAGGGCGTGCTTCAATTCTCCATCTCCGAGAATCTTGAGGCCGGCGCCGTTGCCGCGCACCAGATTCGATTCACGAAGAAGCTGCTCGTTCACCACCGTGCCTTCCTTGAAGGAACTCAGGTCGCTCAAATTCACGACCGCGTAATTCTTGTGGAAAGCTGCGTTGTTGAAACCGCGCTTGGGCAGCCGCCGGATGAGCGGCATCTGGCCGCCCTCGAATCCGAGACGCAGGCTGCCGCCTGAACGCGCCTTCTGGCCTTTGTGTCCTTTGCCACTGGTCTTGCCATGCCCGGAGCTTTCGCCGCAGCCGAGTCGTTTCACCCGGTGTTTTGAACCGGGCCGTGTCCGCATGTTATGCAGCCGGATCATGATGCCTGCTCCACTTCCTTCCGCTCCGTCACGCGAATTCCACGGGTCTTCAAAATTTCATCGCGCCGGCGCAAACCGCGCAGCGCTTCGATGGTCGCTTTCACCACGTTCGAGTGATTGCTCGAGCCGAGCGACTTCGCCAGGACGTCACGAATGCCAACCGCTTCGACTACCGCGCGCACACCGCCGCCTGCGATCACGCCTGTCCCCGGTGAGGCCGGCCGCAGCAAAACGCGCCCGCCGCCGAATTCACCAATCGTCTCATGCGGAATCGTGTTCTCGTGCAGCGACATTTTTTCCATCCCCTTGCGCGCCGCTTCCGATGCCTTACGGATCGCCTCAGCCACTTCGTTCGCCTTGCCAAAGCCGACGCCAACCTTGCCATCATGATCGCCCGCGACAATCAACGCGCTAAAGCTAAAACGCCGGCCGCCTTTGACGACCTTGGCGCAACGGTTGATGAACACCACCTTCTCGGTCGTGTCCCCTCTTGCCGCTGAGCTCTTGTCAGTGTGGCGTTCCTGTCGTCGTCCGCCGCCGTGTTGTTGTGCCATGATGTTCTAAAATTTGAGTCCGCCTTCACGGGCCGCATCCGCGAGAGCTTTCACTTTTCCGTGATAAAGAAAACCGCCGCGATCGAAGATGACTTTGTCGACTTTCTTGGAAAGCAAACGCTCGGCGATCGCCTTGCCGACTTTTTCGGCGGAAGCGCGATTCGCGCCCGCCTTGGATTTGCCGACGACCTTCTCCTCTGTCGTAGCGGCCGAGACTAATGTTCTGCCGGCATCGTCATCGATCACCTGCGCGTAAACGTGCTTGCCCGAAAAATGGACCGCCAGACGCGGCCGCTCGGCCGTGCCGCTGACGCGTTTTCTGATCCGCGTGTGAATGCGGTGCCGGATTTCTTTACGATCGCGAAGTGCCATGGCTATTGAACCGTCTTGCCTTCCTTGCGCCGCACGATTTCGCCGGCGTAACGCACACCCTTGCCCTTGTAAGGCTCGGGCGGGTAATACCTGCGAATATCTGCCGCGACCTGGCCGACCAGCTTCTTGTCGATGCCCGCGATCGCGATCTTGGTGTTATCGGTCACGGTGATTTTGATTTCCTTGGGAATGGGAAAAAGGATCGGGTGCGATTTTCCGAGCGCGAGATTCAGGTTTGATCCTTGGACCGCCGCTTTGAAACCGACGCCTTCGATTTCGAGGCTCTTCGAAAAGCCTTCGCTCACTCCTTGAACCATGTTGTGAACCAGACTGCGCGAAAGACCGTGCAGCGCCTTCACGCTCCGTGTCTCCGCGTCGCGCACGAGCGAGACCTTATTGTCCTTCACACTCGCCTTGATCTCGCGGGGCAATGTCCAACTCAGCTTCCCTTTCGGCCCTTCCACGGCCACGGCGCCATCGTCTCCGATGTTCACCTTCACCTTATCGGGAATCTCGACCGCTTTGTTTCCAATCCGTGACATAAAAATTCGGCTACCAAACGTAGGCCAGCAGCTCGCCTCCCACGTTTTGTTTTTTCGCTTCGCGTCCCGAGAGAATTCCGCGTGGCGTGGAAAGAATCGAAACGCCCATTCCGCCGAGGACGCGCGGAATTTCCTGTGCGCCGACGTAACGCCGCAAGCCCGGACGGCTCACGCGCTTCAAACCAGTGATGGCGCTGGTGCGGTTCGCGATCTTATTCGTGATCTTGATCCGCGGGTGCGCGCCCTCCGTATCGACGGAGTAATCGGTGATGTAGCCTTCGTCCTTCAAAATGCGCACGATCTCCGCCTTGATCTTCGAGTACGGGACAAACATCTCAGTCTTCTGCGCGTTCGCGGCATTGCGCACGCGGGCGAGAAGGTCGGCAATAGGATCGGTAACTGTGCTCATTTCGATTCGGTGGCTTCGGCGGCGGGAGCGGCTTCGACTGGTCCAGGAGTCGCCGTGGCGACCTTCTTGGCCCGGTCGCTGAAGGGCATTCCCATCTCGCTCAAGAGCGATTTGGCCTCTTCGTTCGTCCGCGCGGTGGTGACGATGGTAACATCAAATCCGATGTTGCGCTTGATTTTATCCAGCTCGACCTCGGGGAAAATTGCCTGGTCGGAAACGCCGAGCGTGTAATTGCCGTGGCCGTCGAAACCTTTCGGGGATACCCCTCGAAAATCGCGGATGCGCGGCAGCGACGCCTTGATCAGGCGCTCGAGGAATTCATACATGTGCTCACCGCGCAACGTCACCTTGGCGCCGATCGCCTGGTCCTGACGCAGCTTGAAATTCGCAATGCTCTTCTTCGCCCGCGTCTCGGAAGGTTTCTGGCCGCTGATCAATGCCAGCTCGGCCTTCGCATCTTCGAGCGCCTGCTTCACGTCCGATTGCGAGCCGACCGAGGTATTGATCACGACCTTCTCCACTTTCGGGACCTGATGCGGGTTCGTGTAGCCGTGGGTCTTCTGCAACGCCGGCATCACGCGGTCTTTGTAATCCTGATAAAATTCGTTCTTCACGGCCTATTCTTCCTTCGCTTCTTTATCTTTCGAACCCTTGGCTTTCGGCGCCTTTTCTTTCGTCACCTTCTTCTTGCCGCCTTTGCCTTTCGCCGCGCGTTCACCGCGCTCCAACACCTTCACATTCGAGATGTGAATCGGGCCTTCCCTCTCCTGGATTTTCCCCTGCGGATTGTCCTGCGATTTCTTCAGATGCTTTTTGATCATCCGCACGCCCTCGATCAACACGCGTTCCTTGCGCGCGATCACTTCGAGCACCTTGCCCGAGGAACCTTTGAAGTTCCCCGAGATGACCTCGACGTTGTCGCCTTTTCGGACGTGCAGCTTGATGCGGTTCATAAAACTTCCGGAGCAAGCGAGACGATCTTCATAAAGTTCCGTTCCCGAAGCTCCCTGGCTACGGGTCCAAAAATTCGGGTCCCGCGCGGATTCAAATCTTTGTCGATCACGACGATGGCGTTGTTGTCGAAGCGCAGAACCGATCCGTCGCTGCGCTTAATTGGCTGACGGGTCCGCACGATCACCGCGCGAATCACTTCGCCTTTTTTCACGGTGCCGGTGGCGCTGGCTTCTTTAACGTTAGCCACGATTACATCGCCAATGCCGGCGCATTGCGCGGTTCCCTTGCCGATCACGCCGATCATCGTCGCCATGCGCGCGCCGCTGTTGTCCGCCACGTCGAGTCTGGATCGTAGGTAAACCATAAAAATCTTCCTCTTACTTCTGCACCACTTCGACCAGCCGCCAGCGCTTCAATTTGCTCAGCGGGCGCGTTTCCATGATCCGGACCGTGTCACCGGCCTTGGCCTTGTTCTCTTCGTCGTGCGCGTAAAACTTTTTCATCTGCTTCACGATCTTGCCGAACTTCGCATGCGGCACTCTCGTGACGGTTCGAACCACAATCGTCTTGTTCATCCCGCTCGAGATCACCTCGCCCGTCCGCGTCTTTCGCGCTCCGCGCGTGCTCGCGCTCGATTCGTTAGTCTCTTCAGCCATAAATCCTTATTTCTTCTCCGCTTTCGCGGCGCGTTGGGAGAGAACCGTTTCGATCCGCGCGACTTCGCGGCGCAACAGCCGTAACCGGCTTGGCTGTTCCAATTGCCCGCTCTGCTGCTGCAAACGCAGATGCAGGCTCTCCTGCCGCATATCGCGTTTTTTCGTAACCAACTCGTCGCTGCTCATCTCCGATACTTCTTTGAATTTCATATTCGTTAGGCCGCGGCCACGTGATGTCGGGTCAGGAACTTCGTCCGGACCGGCAATTTATCCGCCGCCAGCCGGAGCGATTCGCGCGCGACCGACTCCGTCACGCCGTCCAGCTCGAACAAAATATTCCCCGGCTTGACCGTCGCCACCCAATACTCGGGCTGGCCTTTTCCCTTACCCATTCGGGTTTCAGGCGGGCGCGACGTAACGGATTTATCCGGGAAAATGCGGATCCAAAGCTTGCCTTTGCGCTTCATGCTGCGGGTCAGCGCCACACGAGCCGCTTCGATCTGCGTGTTCGTGATCCAGGCTCGTTCGAGCGTCTGCAGGCCGAACTCGCCGAAATCAATTCGCAGATTGCGCGAAGCAGTTCCCTTCCGGCTACCCCGCTGGGTCTTCCGGTACTTCACGCGTTTTGGCATCAATGGCATAACAGTCTCCTAAAAAAATCAAACCTGGGCCGGCTCGGGCGGTGGCGGCAGAACAGCAGGCGCATCGGCGACCGGCTCTTCCTTCTTACACAACCAGCATTTCACACCGATCTTGCCGTAAACCGTGTTCGCTTCCGCAAATCCGTAATCAATCGGCGTCCGCAAAGTGTGCAGCGGAACCTTGCCTTCGCGGTACCATTCCGAGCGCGAGATTTCCGCACCGTTCAACCGGCCCGAGCTACGCAACCGAATTCCCTGCGCGCCAAAATCCATCGCCACCTGCACCGCTTTCTTCATCGCGCGGCGGTAAGCGATCCGTCGCTCGATCTGCAACGCCACGTTTTCCGCGACGAGTTGGGCGTCGAGCTCCGGCGTCTTGATTTCCTGGATATCGATCTTGATCTGTTTTCCCGACGCCATCTTCGAAATCTCTTCGGTCATCTTCTCGATCTCCGCGCCTTTGCGGCCGATCACGATCCCCGGCCGCGCCGTGTAAATCGTCACACGGATGCTGTTCCAGGCGCGCTCGATCACGATCTTCGAGACGGCGGCAAACTGGAGCTTCTTCTTCACGTAATTGCGAATCTTGAGATCGCTGTGCAAAAACGCCGGCATCTCCTGCGGCGAGGCGTACCACTTCGAACGCCAGTCGCGATTCACCGCGAGACGAAAACCAATCGGATTAACTTTTTGTCCCATAAATTATTCTTTGGTCTCTGGCTTGGTCTCTTCAGCCGCGGCTTCAGGTTTCTCAGTCTTCACCTCAGCCTTGTTTTCCTTCGCGCCCTTTGTGGCCTTCGTGTGAGTCTTCTTCTTCCCGCCCGATTTCTTGCCGCCCTTCTTCTTATCCCGCGTCTTGATCTCGATCTCGTCGGTCAAAATGATCCGGATATGGCTGCTGCGTTTCAGGATGCGGCTGCCGCTTCCACGGGCCCGCGCCATCATTCGCTTCATGGTCGGCCCCTCGCCCACCGTCGCTTCTTTCACAACGAGACCATCGACCCGAAGATTCGCGTTGTTCTCCGCATTCGCGACCGCGCTCTTCAACGTCTTTGCGATGAAGCCGGCCGCCTTTTTCGGGCTGAACGCGACGAGATCGAGCGCTGCCGAAACCGGCAGGCCCTGAATCGCGCGCGTGACTTCGCGCACCTTGAACGGCGAAATCTTCGCGTACTTGTATGTCGAGCTAACTTGCATTTTTAAATTTATTTCGAACTTACATTCTTGCGGGCATCCGCCTGGAGGCGGTCACCGACTTTAATTTTCTCAGAACCCATTTCTTGAATCACCGCGCCGCAAATCTTCTGGCGCACATCCACCTCCCGCAGCGTCGCGATCCGCTTGTCTCCCCGCATCACCCGCAACGGCATTCCCATCTTCACGCCCTGTTTCTCCCCGAAATTGCCGACCACCAGCGACCATTCCTCCTTCACGCTGATCACGCTGCCCTCCATCAATGTCGCCGTTTCCGCCGGAGCGTTCTCCGCCTTGGCGATCAACTCACTCGTCGCCCGCAACTGCGTTTCCACGTCCATCCGCGCCTGCGCCTCGCCGCCCGTCGACGTCTTGAGCAGGTGCAAAATCGCCTCGCTCAAACGCAACGCCTGGTCGCGATACGCTTCGCGTTCCTTCTGCACTAATTGCAGATCGGACACCGCGCTCAGCAGCCGCTGCTCGATCTTCGCGCGATCCTTGCTCGCCGACTCGATCCCGAGCGCTTCCATGCGCAACTGCAGGTCCGAATATTTCCGGCGATAAACTTCCGCCTCCACATTCGACGCCGCCAGGCTGTCGGTCAATGTCTTGACCGACTCGCGCGCAAGCGAAAGCTGCCTCCGCAGCTCTTCGTTCTGTGAAAGAAGAGACGCAGCGGTAACTTTCGTGTCCGCATTTTCAATTTTGGATTCTGACAAAGAACTATTTCCCTCTGCCGCCAGCCCTCGAGCCAGCGTCATGCACCCCAAGACTACAAAAATTTTCCTCAACTACTTCGTCACCTTCGCCGTGTGCGAACCGTGTTTCTTAAAGATACGCGTGGCCGAAAACTCCC
>JBEEHT010000018.1:0-12059 GCA_041167545.1 Verrucomicrobiota bacterium | reverse complement strand
TCGTCCGGACCAATAACCTCACCAACACGATGCTGCGGGTCGGCCAGCATCTTTTAATTTCGCGTCCGGATTTCTCCATCTTCATACAGCGCAAAGCGCAGACCATCATTCTCCTCAATCACGGCCAATTCTTTAAGCGTTACCACGTGAAGACGACGCGGCTTTCAGCGAAACAGCCGCCGCGCATCACCACCCGCGTCGCGGAAATCCTCGCCTGGAAAAACGGCAAACGCGTCGGATTCGGCACCAAGGAATACCCCGGCAGCACGCGCTGGATTCGCCTCGCGCAACCCGGCTATTTTCTCTATGCCGAACCCGACGCGAATCACAAGGACGCCGCCGGCCAGCCGCCACCTCCCGGCCTCGGGATGAATGCCTCCGATGCCGAGGAACTGAGCAGCCTTGTAAACAGCAAGACCACTGTCACGATTACGGACTGAGGTTGAAGCGTTGAACAGTTGAAGCGTTGAAGGGAAGGAATGACGAAAATCGCTGCGCTTACGCTTCAACGATGTAACACTTTATCGCTTTGACGCCCAACCATGGAATCCCATCCTCTGGATTTTGAAAAACCGATCCTGGAGTTGCAGCGGCGCCTCCAGGATTTGAAGAACCATTCCGACCAGCACGACCTCGACTTCGATACGGAAGTCGAAGCGATGGAAAGCAAGATCCGCGAGACCCGCCGCCAGATTTACGACAACCTGACCGCGTGGCAGCGCGTCCAGCTCGCCCGGCACATTAAGCGGCCTTTTGCGCTCGATTACATCGCGCGCTGCTTCACCGACTGGATCGAGTTGCACGGCGATCGCGTTTTCGGCGACGACAAAGCCATGCCGAGCGGCCTCGCGAAACTCGGGCCGCATCGCTGCGTCGTGGTCACGCATCAAAAAGGCCGCGACACGAAAGAAAACGTGATGCGCAATTTCGGCTGCGCCCATCCCGAGGGATATCGCAAGGCGCTGCGCCTGATGCGGCTCGCGGAGAAGTTTGGGTTGCCGGTAATTTCGTTGATCGATACGCCGGGCGCGTTTCCCGGCATCGGCTCCGAAGAGCGCCACATTTCCGAAGCAATCGCGGTGAATTTGCGGGAGATGATGAATCTGCGGGTGCCGACGGTGGCGGTGGTGATCGGCGAAGGCGGCTCCGGCGGCGCTCTCGGCATCGGCGTCGCGGACCGCGTCCTCATTCTCGAGAATGCCTATTATTCCGTCATTAGTCCGGAAGCGTGTTCGGCAATTTTGTGGAAGGACCGGCGGCATGCGGCGGAAGCGGCCGAGGCGTTGAAGCTAACCGCGCAAGACCTGATGGGCCTCTGCGTCGTGGATGAAATCGTGCCGGAACCGGAAGGCGGCGCGCATCGCGATCACGATCTGGCCGCGGCAAATCTCGGAATCGCCCTGCGGCAAAATCTCGAGCGAATCTCAGCCATCCCGATCGAAGAGCTGCTGCAGAACCGCTACGATAAATTCCGAAAGCTCGGAAAGTTTACCGAAGAAGTGACCGCCGCCGTTTCAAACGGCTCCGGCTCGACGGAATCGCCCACTCCCGAAAATTAGGCGGCGAACAAACCCGCGCGCGCGAGTAATCGCGCCACGGCGTGACGACGCTTCGCCGGCATGACGACCTTCGCGGCCGGCGGCGGTGGCGGCGGAAAAAGAAAGCGCAACACCGGGTCAACGCGCGCGGCCCACGCGCCTTCGCTGTGATCGGCGCCTTCCACTTCGAGGTAATGCAAATCGTCGTGCAATCGCCAGCCTTTCTCGACAAGGCGGTCGCGGAGTTCGCGTCCTCGTTCCCAACCGGGCTCGTTCGTGCCGGTATCGAGCCAGATTTTTAGCGGCGGCCGGGCCGTTTCGTCGATCGCCTCCACGATCTTGTAAATGGCGCAATCATCCCACCAGATCGAGGGCGACATGACCGCGAGCCGCGTAAAGTAATTAGGGAACTCAAGGCCGAGGGCCATCGTCGCGAGCCCGCCGAGTGACGAGCCGCCGAGACCAGTGAACTCCGCTTCCCGCTTCGTTCGATATTTCCGATCGATGAACGGCTTCAATTCCTCGATCAAAAAACGTCCGTAGTTGCGGAGCTGTCCTTTGCTGCGTTTTCGCTTTGGCGGATCGATTCGGGCGGGCGTCGGCGCGTATTCGTGGATGCGTTCTTCGCCGGTGTTTGCGATCGCCACGATGATGAGCGGCTCGATCAATTTGTTGCGGATCAACTGCTGGGCCGTCTCATCGACGCCCCATTCCACGCCGGCGAAGGAAGTGGCCGCGTCGAAGACGTTCTGGCCATCGTGCAGATAGAGCACCGGATATTTTCGCCCCGAAAAGCGGCGATAACCGGGCGGAAGATAAACGAGAACATTACGGCGGTTCCCGAGGATCTTCGATGGGAAAGCGCGGTGCTTCTGGATGTTTCCGGTCAACGTGGTCGGCGGCATGAAAGCGAAACGCATCGCGCGTCATTTCGGACTTGTCGAGATTTCTCTTCCTGTTTGCCTTTAAGCCGGTGGCGCTTTAGGAAAAGGGTTCCTGCGCTTGCTCGATCCGGGAGAGCTTCATGAACGAACGCTATATCAAATGGTGGACGCCCTACATGAGCCGCGAATTCGAGATGCTCGCGTTTGGGAACGGCGGCGGAATTCCACTCATTCTTTTTCCGACTTCGTTCGGGCGTTACTCGCAGACCAAGGACTTCGGATTGACCGACGCCATCTCCGGTTTCGTCGATAGCGGCAAGATCACAATTTATTGTCCCGACTCCGCGGATCTCGACAGCTTCTACAACAAAGCGATTCACCCCGCCGATCGCATGCGCACCCACATGGCCTTCGAGAAAGTGATTGTGCACGATGTCTTCGATCTGGCGCGCCGTGAATGTTCCGCGCATCGCGTCGCCGTCTGCGGCGCAAGTCTCGGCGCCTATCACGCGGCGAATATCGCGTTCCGGCATCCCGACGCCGTCAGCCATCTCATCAGTCTCAGCGGCGCTTTCGAAATCAGCGATTTCTTCGATGGCTATCACGACGAGAATATTTATTTCAACAGCCCCTACGAATACCTGCCGAACATTTCCGATCCGTGGAAATTCAACCACATGGGAATCATTCTCGGCACGGGTGAATGGGATAACACGCGGCACGAAACCTACCGCTTGTCGGAAATCCTGAACAACAAAGGCATCCAGCATTGGCTCGACGACGGAAGGTGGCGGGGCCACGATTGGAATTACTGGCGCGACATGCTGCCGCAGTATTTGGCGAAAATCTGAGAACACGCTTATGAAAAAAATCGGAATCCTCTTCGGGCAGGAGGGCAGTTTTCCTCCGGCATTCGTCGATCGCGTGAACATGAAAACCGGCGGGAAAGGCATCCAGGCCGAGTTCGTCCGGATCGATAAAGTCATTCAGGGCGAACCGTGCGGCTACGATGTGATCATCGACCGCATTTCGCAGGACGTTCCCTTCTATCGCGCCTTTTTGAAAAACGCGGCGCTGACCGGGACCGCGGTCGTGAACAATCCGTTTTGGTGGAGCGCCGACGAGAAATTTTTCAACAACGCGCTCGCGACGAAGATCGACGTCGCGGTTCCCAAGACGGTGCTGCTCCCTTCGCACACGCCGCCGCCGGACACGAACGACAATTCGTTTCGCAATCTCGGTTACCCGCTCGATTGGGAAGGGATTTTCAGCTACGTCGGCTGGCCGGCGTTTTTCAAACCGTTCGCCGGCGGTGGCTGGAAGAACGTCTATCGGTTGCATAACGCGGAGGAATTTTTCCGGGCCTACAGCGAGACCGGCCAGCTCGTGATGATGTTGCAGGAGGAAGTGAAGTTCGACATGTACTTCCGTTGCTATTCGATCGATCAACGGAACGTGCGGATCATGCCATACGAGCCGCGGCATCCATATCACCTGCGCTACCAGACGGAGTGGCAGACGCCGAAAGAGATTCTCGCGAAGGTCGAGGAGGGCGTCCTGCGATTGAACCAGTATCTCGGCTACGATTTGAACACGGTCGAATTCGCCATTCGCGACGGCGTGCCGCTCGCGATCGATTTCTGCAATCCCGCGCCCGACGCGGAAGTAGCGAGTGTAGGTCAGGCGAATTTCGAGTGGGTGGTCGAAGCCGTTTCCGACATGGCGATTCGGAAGGCGAAGGAGCATCAGCCCGGCCGCGATAATCTAAGCTGGGGCAAGTTCCTGCAAGCCGCGGTCACGAAACAAGAGCTTGGCGATTTAGCCTGAGTTTTTCATCCGCAGATTTGCACAGATTTCGCAGATTGGGAGAGGCTGTTATCGGCTCCTTATCCGAAATAATCTGTGTTAATCTGCGAAATCTGCGGATCGTTTCTTTGCAATGAAAGATCACGTCTACACACTCGGGATCGAGGAGGAATTCGCGATCGTCGATCCGGAGACGCGCGAGCTGCGTTCGCATATCCAGGAAATCCTCGAGGGCGGCAAGGTCACGCTCAAGGAGCAGATCAAGCCCGAGATGCATCAATCGGTGGTCGAGCTCGGCACCGAAATCTGCCAGTCCGTCATCGATGCGCGCGAACACGTGACCGGATTGCGGAGCAAGCTGGTGGAGCTGGCCGGTCGCGGCGGCTTGAAGGTGGCGTCCGCCGGCACGCATCCATTTTCACATTGGCACGACCAACTGATCACCGAGGGCGAGCGCTACCAGGAGATCGTGAAGGACATGCAATTGCTGGCGCGCGCGAACCTGATTTTCGGTTTGCATGTGCACGTCGGGATTCCGGATCGCGAAACGGCGATCCAGATCATGAACCAGGTCCGCTATTTCCTGCCGCATCTGTATGCGCTGTCGGTCAATTCGCCGTTCTGGGTCGGGCGCAACACCGGCTTGAAAGGGTACCGGCTCAAAGTTTTCGAGCGCTTTCCGCGCACGGGAATTCCCGACGCGTTCGAAAGCCTTTCCGAGTACGAGGACTACTGCAAACTGCTCGTCAAAACCGGCTGCGTCGATAACGCGAAAAAAATCTGGTGGGACATCCGTCTCCATCCGTTCTTCGACACCCTCGAGCTGCGCGTTTGCGATGCCCAATCACGCGTGGACGACACCCTCGCGCTCGCCGCATTGATCCAGGCCATCGTGGCGAAGCTCTACAAAATGCTCCGGCAAAACACGACGTTCCGCGTTTATCGCCGCCGGCTTCTCGATGAAAACCGCTGGCGCGCGTCGCGCTATGGCATCGACGGAAAGCTGATCGATTTCGGGCGCGAAGCCGAAGTCGAGACGAAGAGCCTGATCAACGAATTGCTCCATTTTGTTTCCACGGAAGTGGATGAGCTCGGAAGCGAGCGCGAGATGGCGCACATCGAACGGATCCTGCGCGAGGGCACCGGCGCCGACCGCCAACTCGCCGTCTGGGAGGAAACCCAGGACATGAAAAAAGTCGTCGATCAGATTGTGGCGGAGACCTACGAAGGGTTGGATGTCGCACCAGTTGAAACGCCCGCTTAGATGCGGCAATCCTGAATTGCTCCCGCTCACTTTTCGCGTAATGCTGACCGCTCTTTCGCCGACAAACCAACATGCCTGACCGCGCTCATACCGTAGAAATCGATCCCGCATTGCAACCGGGTGCGCGCAACGCGATTCGAGACTGCCTGCGGCTCAAACCGGAGGAGCGCATCACGATTATAACCGATGAAGCGACCCGCGAAATCGCCGCCGCGCTTCAATGCGAAGTCGAAGAAGTCGGAGCGCAGCACTCGGTTTTCGTTCTCGAAGAATATTCCGAACGGCCGCTGATCGATATGCCGGCGATCATTCTCGAGGACCTGGCCCAATCGCAGGTCAGTATTTTTTGCGCGCAAACCCAGCGGGGCGAACTGCGTTCCCGGATGCAGATGAGCGATGTGGTGAACAAGAACCGCATCCGCCACGGCCACATGGTCAACATCACCCGCCAGATCATGCTCGAAGGAATGCGCGCGGATTTTCTCGCGATCGACGCGCTCAGTCAACGGCTGGTCGAACGCGCGCGCCGGGCCCGGCGCATCAAATGCAAAACACCGGCCGGCACCGATTTCGAAGCGGAGTTTTCGCCCGGGCTGAAATGGCTGAAAACCAGCGGGATCATTGCTCCCGATAAGTGGGGCAACCTGCCTGGTGGCGAGATTTTCACTTCACCGGCCGACTCTCGCGGCATCTTCGTCGTCGATGGCGTCGTCGGCGATTATCTTTGCCAGAAGTACGGCGACCTTCAGGAGACGCCGCTGCGGATCGAAGTCGAAGACAACCGAATCCGTGATTTGCAATGCGAGAACCAGGAGCTGTTGGAAGAATTCGGCGCCTACATCAGCACGGACGAGAACAGCAATCGCGTCGGCGAGTTTGCCGTCGGCACCAATACCGCGTGCACGCATGTGATCGGCAATATTTTGCAGGACGAAAAGATCCCCGGCATCCACATTGCCTTTGGTCATCCCTACGCCGAGCACACTGGCGCCAATTGGATTTCGAAAACGCACATCGATTGCGTGGGCCGCGACTTCGACATCTGGTTCGACGACGAGAAGGTAATGGAGCGCGGGAAATTCCTGGTGTAAGATTCTTAGATGATCGACGAGATCAGAAGACGAATGGAACGCATGCCATTTGTCCCTTTCACGGTCCGGACGTCGGATGGCCACGAGTATGCAGTTCCGACTGCGGATCATGTATTCATTACTCCGCGGGGTAACCGGGTGATCGTAGTTACTGATGACGGTTCAAGCGCGTTACTCGGTACGCTTCACATCAACAGCGTGATCGATCAGCCAAACGGCGCCTGACGCGCAGCGGATCGGCTCGCGATGGATCCGCAACTTCGTTCGCAATTCAATGCCGACTTTTCGCCGGAAAAATACGCGGCTTTGTTGAGCTGCGTGAACAAAACGGAAAAGTGGCCGGCCGATTTTCGCATTTCGGAGACGCCGATTTTTCTGACGCGCGAATTCACTGACGAAGTAACGCGCGCCGCGAACGAGCTGGTCGAGCTCGTGCGAACAGCCGAGTTTGTGCGGCATTCCGCTTCGGCGATTCCGGCGGGCTTGGACGTGCCGAATGAGTCGGCGCATCCGAATTTTCTCGTCGTCGATTTTGGTATTTGCACGGAGGCGGGCCGGCTCGTGCCGCGCTTGATCGAGCTGCAGGCGTTTCCGAGTCTGTTCGGATTTCAGTTTCTGATTCTCCATTGTTACCGCGCCGCATACCCTGCGATCTCGAGCGATTGGACGTCGTCGTTTGGTGGAATGAAGGATGAGGCGTACCTCGAGATCCTGCGCCGGGCAATCATTGGCGATGCGAATCCTGAGAACGTGATCCTGCTCGAGATCGAACCAGAGAAGCAGAAGACGCGGATAGATTTCGCGGCAACGGAGACGTTGCTCGGCATCCGCCCGGTTTGCCTGACGAAACTCACGAAACGCGGCCGGCAATTATTCTACGAACGCGACGGGCGCGAGGTGCGCGTGGAGCGGATCTATAACCGCGTCATCTTCGATGAATTGATCCGCCGGCCTGATCTCGATCTGCCCTTTCGCTTTCAGGATGACCTCGATGTTCACTGGGTCGGCCATCCGAATTGGTATTTCCGGATCAGCAAACATTCGTTGCCATATTTAAAGACCGAGCATACTTCGCCCGCCTATTTCGCGGACGAATTTCCGGCTGGCGCGGCGATTGAAGATTATGTCTTGAAACCGCTCTACTCTTTTGCCGGGCTTGGCGTGGAGATGGAACCGACCCGGGAAAAATTATCAGCGCTCGAGAAACCGCAGGAATGGATTCTGCAAAAGAAAGTTCAGTATGCGGAGTTTGTGCCGACCCCTGACGGGCCGAAATCAAAAGCGGAGATTCGAATGATGTTTGTCTGGCCGGAGAACGATCCAGAACCGACGCTAGTGAACAATCTTGTCCGGATGAGCCAGGGAAAAATGATGGGCGTCGATTTTAACAAAGAGAAGACCTGGGTCGGCTCAAGCATCGCACTGCATCCGCGGTAGGGGCGTCCCTACCTCAGCTCGTCGTTCGTTTCCGCGAAAGCGTTTACGGCGAATTCCAAATCTTCGCGCGAATGCGCCGCGGAAACCTGGGTGCGGACGCGCGCCGTGCCGTGCGGCACCACCGGATAAAAAAAGCCGATGACGTAAACGCCTTTCTCGAGCATGCGCGCGGCAAACTTCTGGGAGAGCGCGGCGTCGCCGAGCATGATCGGAACAATCGGATGTGTGCCGGGTTTGATCGTTAGGCCGCGCTCGGTCAGGGCATCCCGGAAATATTTCGTGTTTTCTTCGAGCCGGTCGCGCAGCTCAGTGGAATGGCTCAGGAGCTCGAGCGCTTTGATCGAGGCGGCGACAATGGGCGGCGCGACGCTATTGGAAAAAAGATACGGACGCGACCGCTGCCGGAGCAGCTCGACGATTCGTTTGCGCGCGCTCGTGAAACCGCCGCTCGCACCGCCGAGCGCTTTACCGAGCGTGCCGGTGATGATGTCGATCCGCCCCATCACGCCGCGATATTCATGCGTGCCGCGTCCGGTCGTTCCCAGGAAACCGGTAGCGTGCGCATCATCGATCATGGTGAGCGCGCCATATTTTTCGGCCAGCTCACAGATCGTGCCGAGCTCGGCGATGGTTCCGTCCATGGAGAAGCAACCGTCGGTCGCGATCAGCCGGATGCGCGCGCCGCTCGCTTCGGCCAGCTTCGCCTCGAGGTCGGCCATGTCGTTGTGTTTGTAACGAAAGCGCTGCGCTTTGCAGAGCCGGATGCCGTCGATGATGGAAGCGTGGTTGAGTTCATCGGAAATGATCGCGTCCTCCGGGCCGAGCAGCGTCTCGAACAAACCGCCGTTGGCATCGAACGCGGATGGATACAGGATCGTGTCTTCGGTTCCGAGGAACCTCGTCAATCCGTCCTCGAGATCCTTATGAATGTCTTGCGTCCCGCAAATGAAGCGGACCGACGCCATGCCGAAGCCGTGGGTATCGAGCGCTTCTTTCGCGGCCGCGATGAGGGCAGGATGGTGGGCCAGGCCGAGGTAATTATTCGCGCACATGTTAAGGACGCGGCGGCCTCCGGAGATTCCGATCCGGGCGTCCTGCGGGCTCGTGATGATCCGTTCTGTTTTGTAAAGCCCTTGCGACCTGATCTCAGCAAGAGTGTTTGCAAGTTGCTGATCGAATTCCGAAAGCACGAACTGAGAATACGCAGATCAAGCAGGATCGACAAAGCTAATCAACGGATGCGACGCCGCGTGGCTCGGGATCACTGCGGTCACACGCAGCCACCTGCGCCATGTTGTTGTCTGAAGTTAGGAATCGCCGGAAAAATACTCTTGCATGCGGTTGTGAATAACTGTTAATAACCCTTCTCGTTGCGTAACCGGGATCATTTCTCTCTTTTCTGTCTCGCAGTCGGCGCGCTTTTTCTTGGCGCGTGCGAGACGACCAGCACCACGCGGCACACCACCGCTCTTCCGAAATACGAGCCGCCCCTGACTAAGCGTGATTTTCAAAATGTCCGGACGACGGCTTACACCCACACCGAATCGGATCATCTCCCTTACGGCAATCACAACGCGCTCGGCGGCCGGCTCCACGCGGCGACCGGCGCGATTCGCCGCGCTGAATACACACCCCGCGCGATATCGATGAGCGGGAACGACCCGGCAGACTATCGGCGGGCGTCCTACTCCGGCCCCGCGCTCGAGAAGTTTTCGCTAAAGGAAACCAAAACCACCAAGCTGGTGAAAACGAAACACGGCACGAAGCGTGTGACTGTTACGAGGAAACCGCAGATCGGCAGTGCCGCCGCGGATTGGTCGCGCTGGCCGGCCGGAACCGTATTTCGCCTTATCTCCACCGGTCAGGTTTTTCGCGTGGATGATTACGGCTGGGCGTTGGCCGGCCGGAACACAATCGATCTCTACATGCCTTCCCGCAGCGCGATGAATTCCTGGGGCGCGCGAGAAGAGGGAATTCAAATTTTGCAGTGGGGCGACGCGAACAACAGCCTGCGTCTTCTGCAAGGGCACCAGGGCTATCGGCACATTCGCCGAATGGTCCTCGAGCTCCAAGGCCAGGACGCAGCCGCGGCGAGTTTGGACTAGGGTTTCCTTTCGTTACTGCCTCTTCGAAGCAAGAGGCCTTACTCGCGAATTAGCGATATATGTCCTTGCGATGACCAATTGCACCGACACTCACGAGCCCCGCGGTATAATCCACGCGATAGAGGACACGATAATGCCCGACTCCAATTCGATAGCCGTCGGACCCTTTTAGTTTCTTAGTGCCGCGCGGAAAAGGATCGTCAATCATCGCACGCAATGCTTTCGTGATTCGCTCGCGCGATTGCGTAGACAGCTTGGCCAATTCTTTTTCAGCAGAACGCTGAACTTCAACGTGCCAACTCACGCATTCAGATCGCGCAGGACATCTTCGAGGGGCCGGCTCGGTTCTGCCCGCCGCGACTCAAGTAACAAACTGTCCTCCAAATCCTCCCGGAGCTCCTTGTCGCTAACGAGAAATTCGAAAACGCGCTCGCGGTCGCGAGATGGAAGAGCCTTGATCTCGGCGATAATGTCGGCTGCGCTCATTGCATTATCTTAAGCAGGGCCCCGGGCGACTTCAACAGTCGCCAGTTTTCTAAATGAACTCACGAAAGAAAGAGTTTCTCGTTACGCCGCCCAGTCGAGCACGATCTTTCCGGAGTTCCCGGATTTCATCAGCTCGAAGCCGTCCTGAAAAGCCTTGTAGGGAAAACGGTGGGTGATGATCGGCGAAATATCGAGCCCGCTCTGGATCAACGCCGTCATCTTGTACCACGTCTCGAACATCTCGCGGCCGTAAATACCTTTGATCGTTAGGCCGTGAAAGACGACCAGGTTCCAATCGATCGCGGCGCTGCCAGGCATGATGCCGAGCATCGCGATGCGGCCGCCGTTCACCATTACGTCGAGCATGTCGGTGAACGCCTTCGGATTGCCGGACATCTCGAGGCCGACATCGAAGCCCTCGCGCATTTCGAGTTCCTTCATGGCATCGTGCAGATCGCGCTCACGCACGTCGATCGCCAGCGTCGCGCCCATTTTGCGCGCGAGATCCAGGCGATACGGATTCACATCGGTGATCACGACTTTGCGCGCCCCGGCCATTTTCGCGATCGGGACCGCCATGCAGCCGATCGGTCCGGCGCCGGTAATGAGGACGTCCTCGCCGACGAGGTCGAAGGAGAGCGCCGTGTGGACAGCGTTGCCGAGGGGATCCGAGCACGAGAGGACATCCAGTGGAATATTCGGATCGCAGCGCCACAGATTCGTGCTCGGCACCGAAACGTATTCGGCGAAACCACCCGGCCGATTCACACCGATCCCTTTTGTGTTCGGGCAAAGATGGCGCCGGCCGGCAAGACAATTGCGGCAATGACCACAGACGATGTGGCCTTCGGTCGTGACCAGCTCGCCCTCTGTGAAATCGCGAACGGCACTGCCGAGCTTCTCGATCACGCCGACGAATTCATGTCCGATCACCATCGGAACCGGAATCGTCTTCTGCGCCCACGCATCCCAGTTATAGATGTGGACGTCGGTGCCGCAGATCGAGCCTTTCTGGACGCGAATGAGGACGTCGTTAGGCCCGATCTCAGGCATCGGCACTTCCTCCAAGTCCAAGCCAGGCTCGGGCCGGCGTTTCACAAGTGCGGGCATCGTTTTGCTCACGGCGTTCAAACTAGATGAGCAAGCGGGTGGCGCAATGCTGTTCTCGGGGAGACGGGGTTCTCCGCAGATTTCGCAGATTAGCGCAGATTCTTTTTGGGATTCTCCCCAGCTCTTCTTAATCTGCGTTCATCTGCGAAATCTGCGGATAATTTTTGACCCGCCGCCGCCTGCCTTCTGCGCTTGCCTTTCGCGGCATCATTTCGGATTGTGCTGCGAATGGCCGAGACGCTCGAGCGCGTCACCACCGCAAAACCGCCGACGCCGCGCTCTGTATTTGTTTTTCGTTTCGCCAGCACGCTTGTCCTCTGGTCAATCGCGCTGGGCAT
>JBEEHT010000017.1:0-22787 GCA_041167545.1 Verrucomicrobiota bacterium | reverse complement strand
GCGGGCGAACGCAGACAAAGCTGAAAAAACTTCGGGCCGGACAATTATTGTCGGCCGAACCTGACGCAGAAGTTCGAGCGCTTCCGCGACCGTCGCGGCTTTCCCGGAGTGCAGGAGGTAGGCGCCGGCCGCCGCTCCAGTCCGGGAATATCCGATTTTGCAATGAACGAACACGATCCCTCGCTTCGATTCCTGGTCGATGAATTCCGCCATTTCCTGTAGTTGATCGAGCCCAGGCGCGGTCAAATCGAGAATCTGGATGTTGCGATAACGCAATTCTCGAAACGGACGCGCTTCGGAAAATTCCGCGGTCAGATCGAGAACGGCGGTGACGCCAAGGCGCACGGCGGCGGCGGCCTCGCGATAGTTCAGCGTACTGCCAATCCAAACTTGTGGTGTGATTGCGTCCCAGGCCCGGCAGCGCAGGCGATAATAGAAGCGGGAGAGATGCTGGCCTAACAAGCAAGGCCCGAGCGCCCACCGGGCCGTCCACGGTACGCGTCCATCGGTCTTTCGAAAAATACCAGGACCCAAGCCGAAGTAGGCCGCTGCCGTGATGCCGAGCGCAATCATCGGCCATAAGAGCAGCGCACCCCAGGGCCACCAGAGAATAACAAACCCGCCGACGACGGCCGCGCTGATCGCGTAATACGCGCCGACGCGCCGGTTCGGGATCACCGGCAATTTTCTCGGTGATTCCTGAATGAAGTAGAGGCAATAGGCGCCGAGCGCGAACCCGGCGACGACATCCATAACGTGATGCTGGTAGGTCAGGACCGCGGAAAGCGCGATCAGGATGAACCAGATATTGGCCGCGGCGCGCAGGATACCGCGGAAATGGCGCGCATAGAATTCGGCGAGAACGGTGAGAAAAGCGATGTGGAGCGAAGGAAGCAGGTTATGGGGCTGGTCCAGTCCGCGAAACCAATCAAAGAACGCGCCGAGCCAGCCGAACGCGTGCGGTCGTTCGAAGGCGAAGCGCAGCGGAAAAAGCAGGAAGCAAATTCCCGCGATAACCAGGGCGGCGGCGATTCCTTTTGTGAGTGTCGCTAACTCTTTTTCGCTGCGGCAAAGGAAAGGCGCGGCGACGAAAAAAAGATCGATCGACATGTAGGGAACGATCATGAGCGGAACGAAAGGGATCAGGCGTTCCCACTCGAAGAAGAGCGTGGGAACGTTAGGCCGCTGCGCCGTGATCCAATTGCACCCGCCGTAAATGACGAAAAAGAGAATCGTTAGGCCGGCCGATGCAGCGAAAGCTTTGAAGGTGGATCGAGCGCTCCGCCGCTCGATGCCGTCAGTAAGCGGCTTCACCGCCATTTTTACCATCGAGCGGCGGCGCGCTCGATCCACCTCGCCGCGCGACCGACACGGTGAAGATCCCCCACTCGTCCACTTCCATGGTGGTTTTCTCGAAGCCGGCCGTGCGCACCAGCTCGTCCATCTCGGCAGTCGTGCGCCGGCGCATGATCCATGGTTCGCCTTCGCGATTTCGCAACACGCGCGCGATGAATTCGACCTGCGGATGCCACGGCTGGTTTGTGTAAACGAGAAACCCATCCGGCTCGATCGCGTCGGCCAGTCCGCGCAACGAAGTGAGGACGGCGGCGTTTGAAGGAAACAATTCGAACAACCCAGAGACGATGCCAATCGTCGGACGCGGTTGGAGCGAAGCCAGCGAAGCGCGATCGAAGGCATTGCCGGATGTAACCGTGACATTCTCCAAACCAAAATCGCGCGCCAGCCGACTGGCTGCGTCCACGTTCTCCTGTCTGTAATCGCGGAGCAGCGCCGTGATCGGAATGTGCGGCAGCGCCCGGATTGTCTCGATAACATAGCGTCCCCCACCCGCGGCGATATCGACGATCCGCACCGGCCGGCCTTCCGCATGCATTGTCTCGATCACGATTCGCAGCAGCTTCTCGAGATTTTTTTTGCGCTGGCGAATGCCGCGCCAACCGATGCTGTTCAAATAACCGTGATCGATGAAGCGGCCCAGCGCCGTCGATCCTTGCGCCTTGTTTTCGTAAACGTAATCGAGCGTGAGGCCGGAATCGAAACCGCTGCGCCAGCCGAGATCGATTCCTTTGCTGAGACGACCGCCGGTTTTCATTCCCGCGCGGACGAGGGCGAACTGCGGACCGCCGCGCAGTTTCAACCGTTCGTATTCCTCCCAGGTATAACCGAACTCATCGGCCTTGAGCAGGGACGGGGGCGCGGCCGGTGCAGCGAAACGTTCGACGATAAATTCACGCGCGCGCTCAATCACCTGCGCCCGCTCTTTCTCGTGAAAGATCGCGTGATACGCAGCAGGAAAAACGTGCATCCGTTTCACGGGCGACGAGAGGCCGTTGAAGAACTCGCGCTGGGCTTTGAGGCTCACGACCCAATCGCGGCCGGCACTCAGCATGAGCGTCGGCACATTGATGGCGCCGGCATCGGCGAGGAGGCGCGTGCCGGCGTCGTGCAGATCGATGAGAACGTTCACAGCGATCTGGCGGAAGATCAGCGGATCGGCGTCATACTGCGCGGCTTGCACCGGATCGTGCGTGAGCATTTTGGCTTTCACGTAGCTCTTCACGTAACCGGGCCCGAGAAATTTTTGTTTCAGACGAAGCGACGGGATCGCGAGCGGAAGATAAAGCCGGACGCGAAACGCGGGCGTCGCGAGAATCATCGCGCGGATGGGCGGCGCGTAATCGTGGACCCATGACGCGACCGAGACCGCGCCGACGCTGTGCGCGAGGACGATGATGTTTTCCAGCTTGTAGCCGTGGCGTTCCGCAATGTGGCGGACAAACGCGTCCACATCCTTCACCATCGCGCCGAAATTCTCCGCCGAACCGCGCTCGCCGTCGGAACGGCCGTGGCCTCTCGCGTCCCAGGCGAAAACCGCTACGTCGCTCAGGCCAAGTGTCTCCACCATTTCGGACCAGCGGCCGGAATGTTCGTGGCCGCGATGGAAAAGCAGGAGCGCCTTTTCAGTCGCGCCTTCAGGAATCCAGGCGCGATAGAAAATTTCCGCGCCATCCCAGCTCGTCATCGTTTCTTCAGCGGCTTGCATTACTTTGGCGCCAACTGGTCAACGGCGTCGTGCAATTCCGCGGCGATCGCGCTGCTCGCGCTTTTCTCCGGCATCACGGAGGCGTAATTGCGCGGAGCGCCGATGATGAGGCGGACCTTTCGCGGCCGCGGCAAACGCCGGCCTTTGGGCCACGCGCGAAACGCGCCCTCCAAATAACAAGGGAGCACCGGAATGTCCCGGCCCGCCACGAGCGCGCCGATCCCGGATTTGAATTCCTGAAGCCGACCGGTGGTGGAGCGAGTGCCTTCCGGAAAAATGATGAGGACGTTGCCAGAATTAGCGAGCAGCTCGCCGCAAATCGCCAGGCTCTGCCGCACGTGCGTCTGGCGCGCGAACGGCAGCGCGTTTACCACCACGGTCGCAATCCAGGTGCGCGGGACGCTTTTGAAAAAGTAATCCGCAGCCGCGGCGGGAAAAGCCCGATGCAATCGTCGAAGCGGCAACGCCGAAAGAAGACAGACGGTATCGAGATGACTGGAATGATTCGCAACGAGGACGAACGAGCGATTACTCCGCAAATGTTCTTCGCCAATGATTTCGAAGCGGCAGTAAACGCGCAGCAAACCGCGAATGATCAGCGCCACCAGCGAACGCAGCCCGTAGACGAGCATGTCGGGCTCGCGGGGAAAATTCCGGAGCCGCTCGACCAGCGATTGATCGAGATCGTGGGCCGGTTCGTATTGCCATTTCTTCATCGCAATTCGTGGTAGTAGCCGGCCATGTGCATGAAGAGCGGCGCGACGTAAATCAAACTATCGATCCGATCGAGGATGCCGCCGTGGCCGGGAATCAAACGTCCCATATCCTTCGTCCCAATGTCACGCTTGATCACGCTGATGGAGAGATCGCCGAGCTGGCCGCCGATGCCAATGATGAGTCCGGTCAGGATCAATTGCCACGGGCCGAACTCCGGAAAAGAAAAGCGCAGCAGCCACGGCAGGATCATGGAAACAGCGAGCGCGCCGAGCGCGCCTTCCCAAGTTTTCTTCGGACTGATTTCGCTGCGCAACGGATGGCGGCCGAAGAGCCGGCCGAAGGTGAACGCCGCGACGTCGTTCAGCTCGGTCGCGAAAATCACATAGAGAAGATAGCCGTAGGCGTTGACGGCGTTCGCGAGAAAACCGAGATGCCCAAACATCCAACCGATGTAAACGAACCCGACAATGCCTAACGACATCCGTTGCAATTCGCCGCGCGCGCGGTTCCGCAAGATCGGGACGAGAAGGATGAGTGCAATCGCGAAAACCGGCACCGCGACGAAAAACCCATACCAGCCTGGACCGGGTTCTTCGCCGCGCGGATGCCGCATTAACGAAGCGACGCCGACCGTCACGATCCCGGCATAAACGGCGCCGACAATCCACCAGTCGCGATACAAGCCGGAGGCGCGCGCGAATTCTTTGAAGGCGAAAATCGCGAGGAGGGTAATGCCGATGATCGTCGGGACGCGGCCGGCAAAGATCGCGGCCAGGCCGATCGGCGCGAGAACGAGCCATGAGCGATACGTGCTCCAGATCGATCCGAGTTCTTTCTTCAATCCCCAGTGCAAAATGCCGAGCACAATTCCCCCCCCGAAAAGGGAGACGAAGATGATGCGCAGATACGCGAGAAAAATCGGATCGTGAAGCGCGTGGTGCGGGGACATTAACGTGGCTTTGCTCGCAGCGCGGCCATGATCCCTTTCAATCGGACGATCATCGTCTGTAAGCAGCCTGCCACGACAGTAAGGCAGGCCCAATCAAAGATGGTCAAGCTCGCGAATCGAATCGAACCATCGTTCCACCAAATGCACCCGAGCGTAATCCAGGCGCCAAGATGCAGAACCACCATGCGCCACGGTTTCGACATCACGCCGCTGAATTCGCGATGAACGCCGACGGCTTGTCCGAACATTCCCACGTAGGCGGTCAGGAGCGCGAAGATCGCGGCCCAGTATCCGATGAAGGGATTCATCCAGCCGCTGTGCGCCACGCCGGCAAAGATCAGGACATCGGAAATTCGATCGGGCAGATCGTTGAGAATCTCACCGCGCCAGCTCGCCTTGCCTGCAGCGAGGGCCACCATCCCGTCGAGCATATTGAACCAGAGGCGCAGGTAGCAGAACAGCGGAGCGAAGAGAAGCAACCCCGGGTGCCTTCCAGATTTCCAAAAGAGAATCGCGGCGATGGCCGCGGCCACGATCGAGAGGTACGAGATGGCGTCGGGATGAATCCGATTACGAACGCAGAGGCGAGTGGCGCCTTGCGCGGTCGCACGAAAAGCATCGGCGATGGGACGGCGCGAAGTAGGTTCGTAATCAGACATTTTCGGACAATACGAGATATCCGGACGCCTTCCAAGACCCTGTCCGGATTGACATTGCGCGGCGCTTGTGAATAAGATGGCCCACTATGCGTGCGATATGGAAGGGTAGCATCAGCTTTGGTTTGGTTTATATCCCGATTGCCGTTTACCCGGCGACGCGCGAAGAGAAGCTCAGCTTCCGGCAGCTTCGGGCGACCGATCTCAGCCCGATCAAATACAAGAAGGTGGCCGAGGCTGATTCCAAGGAGGTCGCCGCCGATCAGATCGTGAAGGGCTTCGAGTACGAGCGCGGGCGTTACATCGTGATGAAAGACGAGGACTTCGCGAAGGTGCGGATCGAGTCCACTCACTCGATCGATATCACGGACTTCGTCGACCTCGGCCAGGTGGACCCGAAGTTTTTCTACAAACCTTACTTTCTCGAACCGCAAAAGGGCGGCGAGAAGGCCTACTCGCTTTTACACCGGGCGCTCAGCGGCACCGGCAAGATCGGAATTGCCAAGGTCGTGATCAGCAACCGCGAGCACCTCGCCTCGGTCAAACCGGATGGATTGTTCCTTATCCTCGAGCTGATGCACTTCGCGTCGGAGATTCTTTCGCCGGAAGAATTGAAGAACGCGCCGGCGAGCGCGATCACGGAAAAGGAATTGAAGATGGCGCAAACGCTGATCGAGAGCATGTCCGTGGCATGGGAACCGGAGAAGTATCGGGATGAATACCGGAACGCTGTCATGGAAATGATCGAGCAGAAGGCGCAGCACAAGGAGGTCGCAGGAAAACCGGCGCCGGTCGCGCGTGCGACTAATGTGGTCGATCTCGTGAAGGTCCTTCAGGAGAGCCTGAACCGGAACCAATCGCTCAAGCCCAAACGAAACGGGGCACGCGCCAGCAGCCGCTCCACCTCTTCGATGGTGAAGCAGAAGCGCCGCGTCGCCGCGTGACTGGAGCGGCGGTCGTCGATCGCTGGCGCGTTGTCATCCCGAGCCGCGCAGACGGCGAGGGACCTCTCAACCGCTCGAACCGCTTCCGCGAACCATCTAGCTTTCGCCGTCATCAAGCGACCTGATGTTTGGCGCGAGCCTGGATTGCAGTTGGAAGGTCCCTCGGCGCGCTTCGCCGGCCTCGGGATGACCACTGCTTAGCGTGAGAGCAGTCCCATCAACTGCGTGGCCAGCTTCGGACCCATTCCGCTCTCCTCATGTTTGAGATAAACGAAGACGTCCGGCCAGACGCTTTGCTTTTCTTCGATCGCTTTGGCCCATCGAGCCATGTCAGCGTCCGCGTAATCCTCCCGCCGCAAACGTAGATAGCCGTAATCAGCTGTGGCAACCACCGGCGTTGTCAGGTCCGCGCTTTCGGCAATGCAAAGCGCGATGTTCTTGCTGTTGAGCAATGCGAACACCTCCTCATCAAACCAGGAGGCGTGACGGAATTCGAACGCCGCCCGCATTCCCGGCGGAACCTCCTCGAGAAAGGCGGCGAGAAGCGCGGCGTCCTTTTGGAACGCAGGCGGCAATTGGAACAAGACCGGACCGAGCTTCGCCTCCAGGTCCGCGATCACCTGGCAAAAGTAACGCATCGTGTCGCCGCAATTCTTCAGCTTCGCGAAGTGTGTGACCTTTTGCGGCGCTTTCAGGCTGAACTTGAAACGCTCGGGCGTCGCATCCCACCAATTCTGGATCGTCTTGGCGCTCGGGATTCGTCGAAAGGTGTAGTTGACCTCCGTGGTCGAAAAGCGCTCGGCGTAAAACGGCAGCATTTTCGCCGTCGATAAATCCTCCGGGTAGAAGGTGCCCTTCCACTCCGGATATTGAAAACCTGAGGTGCCGATCCAGTAGTTCATAGCCGGTAATGTCTGCGGATAATGCGCGTGACAATCGGTTCCAACAAGTCAGGATCGCCGCATGATTACCAAAAACATCGGCATGCTCGTGCTAGCCATTTACCTGATCCTGGTCGGCATTATCGGCATTTTCGGAGTGAGCCTCGGTGCTGCCAGCATCCTGCTTCCGATCCTGGCCTTGGTTGCCGGCATTTTGATATTAATCGGGAAGTAGTTCACTCTTCTGCCGCGCGAAGGCTCGCCAGGCCAGGATGGCCGCGATCGTTATCGTCACGACGAGGCCGACGCCGAATTCGTCGATGATGTAATTCGTCGGGCCGGTGTCGCGGGTGAGCGGCGTGAGGATGGATTGGATAAAAAGGTTGTGGCTGCCGTGGAAAATCGCCGCGGGCCAAAGGCTCTTCGAGCGCAGCGTCAGCCACGCCAGGATGAAGCTGTCGGCGACGACCATGAGCGTAAAGCAGGTAAGACTGTACCAAGCGGGGGCGCCCTTATTGTAATCGGCAAAGAGCAGGACGGGGAAATGGTAAACAGCCCACATTAATCCGCTGATCATTCCCACGCCGCCGAAGCCAACTATCTTCGACAATTCCGGCACGAGGAAACCGCGCCAACCGATTTCTTCACCGAGCGCGCGCGACGTTTTTCCGACGAGGCCCAGCGTCGCCGTGAGGACAACAAACAGCGTGAGAATTAGGCCGGGCGGCAGATTCGACCAGCCGAACTGCTCGGCCGTGCGCTTGACGAATTCCCCGTCGGCAAAACCGCCGAGAGGAGTCACCCAAACCAAAAGGTAAACCGGAAGCGCATACGCGAGCGGAATCAGATACGCGAGCCAGGCATACCGGACGCCGCCCCATTTCCATCGCAGATCGCCGATGGGTTCGCCGAAGATTCGTTTCGTGGCGAACGCCGCCAGCGCCGGACTCCACATTGCACCGGTGACGTAAAGCAAATTACCAGCATCCATTCGCCCGGCATGGAGGACGAAAGCATTGAAGACATTGCTAAAGACGAGAGTGAGCGAATAAAAGACCGCGATCTTTTTCCAGATCCGCGCGGCTGTTTCTGGGCGGGCAGGCTCGTTCACTCCTGGCCGCGCAGCGCCTCGGTGAAGCGAATCAATTCGGCGCCCGCTTCTGCGATGCGCTCCCCGATCTTGGCGTCCTTGAGCTTGTCGCCATCGAAGGCATCGCCCGTCGCATAGACAAAGCGCGGAATAATCACGGTGCGAAAATCGAGCATAAGGCTGTTAGCGAAAGCCATAACGGACATGTAGCTATTCATGCCCCCCGCCGCGCAAAGGAAACCGACCACCTTCTCTTCCCACGCGCTCCCAGTCAGCTCGACCAGGTTCTTGGCCGCGGCGCTCACGTCGTAGTTGTAGACGGGTGTGGCTATGAGGATGCCGTCCGCGGCTTCCACCGCCTTACTCAGTTTCTGCGCGGCCGGCTGCATATAGCAGGCATCCGCATCGCACAAAGGCAGCCCCATCTCGCTGATATCGAGCCATGCGCAATCGACTTTGGCTTTTTGCAGGTGAGCAAACGCCAGGCGTCCCATGCGCCGGCTATTACTATCCGGATTCCCGCTGGTGCTAACGACAAGGTATTTCGGCATTCCCGAACGGTTCGCCTTCAGGGCCGAATTATTCCGCCTTCATTTCCGTGTGGAAAACACCCTTCCAATCACTGCCATCCTTCTTCCAGACCGACGCAGCATTCCATTTTCCCGAGACATTCTTGCCGTCTTCAGTTCCTTCGACAGTTACCGTATAAGTCAAAAGGGCCGCATCCTTGTCGATAAACACGACGTCCATTTCGCCGAAAGCCACCGACTTCATGTCCACCTTTTTAATATCGACGACTTCCTGCTCCAGCTTGTTGATTGCGCTCGCGTAAACGCTGCGGAAATCAGCCGAGAGCATTTTCTGGAAGGCATCGAACTTCTTGTCTTTGATCGCTTGCCAGACGTTCTTTTCCGCCTGAATGACCGTGTCCTTGTCCGACGCGGCAAAAGAGGTCGCCGCCAGGGCGAGCAACACGGTTGTCGTAAGAGTGAGTAGTTTTTTCATAGGTTTTTTTGCTAGGTGAACGGGCATTAGATCGGTTTCACGGGGCTCGGTCAACTCTGGTTCTGCATTGCTCCCCTCCAGAAGATCGGCGTATTCTCACCTCGATCCATGAAGCCGATTCGATTTTTCATGCTGGCAGCGTCCCTCGTTTTCTTCATCTTTCCTTTACCGATGCGCGCCGACCCGACTCCCGCCGAACGCGTGGCCGCTATTCAAAAAGCATTGCAAGCTGCGAAGATTGACGGCTGGCTCTTCTACGATTTCCGCAAGAGCGACCCACTGGCGCCACGCATTCTCATGCTGGGCGAGAACGCCTCCGGTTCGCGGCGGTGGTTCTACTACATCCCTGCCACCGGCGAACCGACCAAGATCGTGCACTCGATCGAGCGCGCCAAACTCGATCCGTTGCCGGGAAAACGGCTGGTCTACCGGGGTTGGGAGGAACAGCACGCTCATCTCCGCGAAATTCTCGCCGCGAAAAAACCGCTGCGCATCGCGATGCAGTATTCGCCGATGAACGACATTCCCTATATCTCGCGAGTCGATGCGGGAACGATTGAGCTCGTGCGCTCTTTCGGCGTGGAGATTGTCACGAGCGCGGAGCTGGTCCAGCAATTCGAAGCCATCCTGACTCCGGCGCAGAAGCAATCGCACATCGAAGCGTCCGACAAGATGCATCGCATTCTGCTGGAAGCGTTCGCCGAGATCGCGCGGAACATTCGCGCCGACAAGCCGATCACCGAATACGACATCCAGCAGTTCATCGCGCGACGCCTGGAAGAGGAAGGAATGGCCCGCGAAACCGGCATCGTGGCCGTCAACGCCAACACGGCAAACCCACATTATTTCCCCACCCTCGAGGCTAATTTACCCATCAAGCGCGGCGATTTTGTGCTGCTCGATTTTGTCAGCAAGCTCCGGCAATCAGGCGCGATCTGCACGGACCAGACCTGGACGGGTTACGTGGGCGAAACCGTGCCGGATGAGTTTGTTCGCATCTTCAATATCGTTCGGGAAGCGCGGGATAAGGCGACTGACTTCGTCCGCAAAAACGTGCGCGAAGGCAAAAGCATTCGCGGCGCAGAAGTGGACGACGTCTCCCGAGGCGTTATCAAGCACGCCGGATACGGTGAGCAATTCACGCATCGCACCGGCCATTCCATCGGCGAAGAAGGCCATGGCAACGGCGTCAATATCGATAACTTCGAGACGCGCGATTCGCGCCGCATTACGCCGGGTGTTTGTTTCTCCATCGAGCCCGGGATTTATCTCGAAGGTAAGTTCGGCGTCCGTTCGGAGATCGATGTTTACGTGGGGGACAAGGACATCGAAGTCACCGAGCAACCTATCCAAACCGAAATCGTCCCGATTTTGAAAGCGCCGTAGGACCTTCGCGCATGAACTCAGACCACCGTCGAATTCTTGCCACGATTGGGTGCTGCTGCCTGGCCGCGGCTAGCTCATTCGGCCAGCAGAAGATCCGCGTCGTAACAAAGCCTGTGGAACCATTTTCATTCACGGAGAGCGGGAGGCTGGCCGGGTTCAGCATCGATTTATGGGAGGCCGTGGCTAAGGAAGCCGGTTTGCAATTTGAGATGCGCAACGTGGAGACAGTGCCACAAATGCTCGACTCCCTTAAGAGCCGCCAGGCCGATGTAGCCATCGCAGCGATAAGTATCACAGCGGAACGTCATGCCTTCATGGACTTCTCGCAGCCTTATTACGATTCCGGTTTGCAGATTCTGGTCGCCACCGGTGGCGCGAGCAGCGGGAACATCACGGGTAACCTGGCGCGGATGTTCTTTAGCTGGAGCTCACTCAAAATAGTCGGCGGTGTGATCCTGGTGATGTTCATCATCTCGCACGCGGTCTGGTGGTTCGAGCGGCGGAAGAATGCCGAGATGTATCCGGAAGCTTATGTCCCGGGCGTGTGGGAGTCGTTCTGGTGGACGACTAGCATGATGTGCACTGGCGGTTGTGAGGCAAAGGGGCCGGCGGGTGTGCCGGCGCGCCTTGTTGCCATCCTCTGGATGCTGGCGAGCATCGTTCTCATCGCCTACTTCACCGCTGTCGTGACGACGGAAATGACGGTGAAAAGTTTGACGGGCGATATCTCCGGCCCCGCTGACTTACCTGGGCTGAAAGTCGGCACTGTTACCGGAAGCACGGCTGAAGTCTGGCTTAGGAACAACAAGGCCAAAGTCTCTACTTATCCTGACGTGGCGAGCGCCGCCGCGGCTCTCAATGCAGGGGAATTGAAGGCGGTCGTTTATGATGCGCCGGTCCTTCGTTATTACCTGACGAAAAAAGCCGGGACCCGCTTTCGCCTTGTCGGTCAGGTTTTCGAGAAACAATTTTATGGGATTGGCCTTCAGCAGGAGAGTCCGCTTCGGCTTCCCATAAACCGGGCGTTGCTCGCGTTAAATGAACGCGGTTTCATGCAGCAATTGGAGAAGAAATGGTTCGGCTCGACGCCGGAGTGATCTCCCGCTCTTCGCCAGCTACCTAACGACAACAATAATGAAAGCTATACAACCACTCGCCACGCGATTGTTCTTTTTTCTTTGTCTCGGACTCGGCGTTGCCAGCGCCGAAGAAACCAAACCAACCCCGGACCCATCCAAGCCGCAATATGGCGCGTGGGGCTTCGACAGCGCCGGCGCTGACACCGCCACGAAACCAGGCGACGATTTCTTCCGCTACGCGAACGGGGCGTGGCTCGATCGCGTCCAAATTCCCGCGGACAAGCCGGCCTACAGCCTGCGCATCGCCATGACCGACCTGACCGATCAGCGGCTCCATGATCTCATGGAAGAAACCGCGAAGAAGGCAGATGCAAAATCGGCGACGATCGAAGGCAAAGTCGGCGCCTTCTACAAATCGTTCATGGACGAGACGCGGATCGAAAAGGCGGGTGCTTCGTCCCTCAAGGAAAAACTTGCTGAGATTCAATCCGCGAAGACACGTGAGGCGCTTGCCGCAATGATGGGAAAACAGAATGCTGATTTCCATGGAGGGATTTTCGGCGTGGGCATCGACGTGGACATCAAGGATCCGAAGCATTACGCGGTTTACCTGGGACAGGCCGGACTCGGATTACCGGACCGCGATTACTATCTCAAGCCGGATTTCGTCGCGAAGAAGGAGAAGTATCAGGCTTACGCGGCGCAATTGCTTCGATTGCTCGAGTGGCCCGACGCGGACAAGCGCGCGAAGGAGGTGGTCGAGTTCGAAACGAAAATCGCGGACGCCAGTTGGACCAAGACTCAACAGCGCGATCCGGTCGCGACCTACAACGCCATGTCGATCGCTGAGCTGGAAACGCTCGCACCGAAGTTCGCGTGGCGACCATTTCTTACCCAAGCCGGGCTCGGGAAGGTCGAGCGGGTGGTGGTTGGAGAAAAGTCGGCGTTCCCGAAGATCGCGGATATTTTCGACAAGACACCGTTGGAAACGCTCCAAGCCTGGCAGGCGTTTAACATTGCCGATCACGCGGCCCCGTATCTTTCAAAGGCTTTCCTCGACGCGGTCTTCGAGATGCGGGCCAAAACTTTGTCGGGCCAGGCGGAACAAAAGGTCCGTTGGAAGCGCGGCGTGCAGGCAGTAAGCGGCGGTGACTATGGAGCCGGAGATCGTTACGACCGGTTTGGCAATCTTGGCTGGGCGGTGGGCCAACTCTATAGCGCAAAATATTTTCCACCGGCCGCGAAAGCGAAGATCGAAGAGCTGGTCGCGAACTTGAAAGTCGCGATGCACGAGCGGATCAAAGGTCTGGATTGGATGGGTGAAGCGACCAAGGTCCAGGCGCTGAAGAAGCTCGATACTTACAACATCAAGGTCGGTTACCCGGACAAGCCGCGCGATTATTCGAACGTTGAGATTCGCGATGACGATTTGATCGGCAATGTGCGCCGGGCCGCGGTCGCCGATTGGGCCTTTAATGTCCAACGCCTGCCCGGCCCCGTGGACATGGCGGACTGGGGGATGACACCGCAAACGAACGATGCCTACAACGGCGCCCTGCGCGACATCGTTTTTCCGGCTGGGATCCTGCAACCGCCCATGTTTGATGCAAACGCCGATCCCGCGATCAACTACGGCGCCATCGGCGGCGTCATAGGTCACGAGCTGACGCACGGCTTCGACGATCAAGGCCGGAAGTTCGACGCCGACGGCAAGCTCAACGACTGGTGGACGGCGGAGGACGCAAAGACTTTTGAAGCACGCGCCAAGGTGCTGGGTGATCAATATTCAAAGTTCGAACCGTTGCCCGGCGCGAAGGTAAATGGCGAGCTGACGATGGGCGAAAATATCGCCGATCTCGGCGGAGTTGTCATTGCGCTCGATGCTTACCGCGCTTCGCTCAAGGGCAAACCCGCGCCCGTTATTGATGGATTGACGGGCGAGCAGCGCGTCCTTCTCGGCTGGGCGCAAGCGTGGCGCGGCAAGCTCCGCGACGATGCGATCCGCAGGCAAGTGGTGAGCGATCCGCATTCGCCGCGCCAGTATCGTGTCAATGGTGTCATGAGAAACATCGATACCTGGTATGAAGCGTTCAAGGTGAAGCCGGACGAGAAGCTCTTTGTAGATCCAAAGGACCGAGTCCGAATCTGGTAATTAAGATTTTCAGATCTCGCGTGTCTAACTGGTGGCCGGAAAGGACCAGTTATGACAGGAAAGGCTTTACTCTATCAACCGAGGCAAAGGTGGCGGGTGGGAGTGGCTTTGGGCGCGGCGGCGCTTATTCATTTTGCCGCGATCGCGCTCGCTAACGTTCATCGCGTCGAGACAACAGCCGGGCCGCCCTATGCCGATAAGTTCCCGGAAATAACAATTGAGCCGCCTTCCCTCTCTGATGACCCGATAACGGAAACGCCCGATCCGGTGCCGACTATTCCCAAACTTGACGAATTCTTCCCTGAGGAAAGATCAACTCCTCCGCCGGTTCGCCGGCAAATCAACAGACCTACCGCGCCGATCGTGAGCCCGACGAACAATGGACCTCGCAGATCACTGAGTGAGTCGTCCGCCAAGGTGCTGGCCATCAGCGCACCGCGGCCGGAATATCCTTATGAAGCCAGGCGCCAAAGAATCACGGGTGACGGCGTTGTGGCGATGACGATAGATCCGCTCACAGGCCGAGTCACCGATGTGTCGATGTCGAAAAGCACAGGAAATCCGTTCCTGGACAATGCCGCGCTCACTGGCTTCCGAAAATGGCGGTTCAAACCCGGAACGGTTTCCGCGATTAAATGTCCTGTCACTTTCACGCTCACCGGCGCGTCCTTTTAGGACGGAGCACGCTAGCGCTGCACTTCCTGAAGCTGCGATTGCGCTTCGCGCAGTTCGGAGGTGCGATCCCGCACGGCGTCTTCGTAAGCAGCGCGCTGGGTGTCCAGTTGAAGATAGAGCCGGCGAGTTTCGAGCAGGTTCGCCATCCGCAGAAGAACTTCAATCTCGTCGAATGGCTTGAGCAAAAAATCAGTCGCGCCGGCGCGCAAGGCGCGAAGCTTAGTTCCTTCGTTCGCATCCGCGGTCAGCACGATAACCGGCAGGAATGTGTCGCCGGCCGTGGCGCGGACTGATTCCAGGATGGCAAACCCATCGACGTGCGGCATCATCAAATCGAGCAGAATCAAGTCGGGAGCAAAGGAGTCGCAAGTGTCCCGGGCCAGGCGCGAGTCGGTGATGGAGCGGACGCGCGTGTAGCCATTGCTCGACACCATGTCTTCGAGCAAAGCTACATTAGCCGGCTCGTCATCGATGATCAGGATTTTCATCTTCGCATAAAGCGAGATGTCCGGAAGCCAGTCATTCGTTTTGTTCGTCTCGGGTGCTGTCATGTTGGTAGGCGGACTCAATGTTCAGGCTGCTGCGCACTGGGCGGTTCTGTTCACGCCACTGAGCGTATCGTCTATGGCCCGGAAAAGCCCAGTTATGTCGAGCGGCTTCGTAAGGTAAGCGCGAGCGCCCGCGGCCATGAGGCGGTCGACCTGCCGCGCGGTAGCGTCGGCACTAATGATAATGACCGGGATGTCCCGTGTAAGCTTGCTTCGCCGCAACCGAGCCAAGACCTCCCAACCAGGGAGATCGGGCAGATGGAGATCGAGCAGGATTACATCGGGCAAATGCTTGCGAGCGAGGTCGAGGCCGAGCTGTCCTTGCATGGCGGTCATGACCTGAATATCCGATCGCTCCGCGAGCATTTGCTCCACTAGCGTCAGGTTGGAAAAGTTATCTTCAATGTAAAGGATCTTGCGTTTCTGTTCCGTGAGAGAATGAGGTTCGAGCGCCAATACGCTTCTGTTTTTCGGCAAACCTTCCAAGGGAGATTTCGCCTCGGGAAGTTCGATCCAGAACGCGCTTCCTTTGCCGACTTCGCTGCTGACACCTACCACGCCATCCATTGCCTGCATAAGCCGCTGGCAGAGTGCAAGCCCAAGGCCGGTCCCCTCCACACCCGATTGTTCCGCGCCGAGCCGATCGAACGGGGTAAAAAGACGCGACAATTTTTGAGCGGGAATTCCGCTGCCGGTATCGGTAACAACAACACGGATTGTATCCGGCTTCGATGCACCCATCGAGATCGTTACCTTGCCGCCGACCGGCGTGTATTTCACAGCGTTGGTCAGCAGGTTTAGCAGGACCTGTTTCAAGCGCTGGCGATCGGCCAAAACATATTGTTCTGCATCTAACGGTGGCGCGACCGATAACTCCATCGAACGATCGGAAGCGAGCGGCCGCATGAGATCGAGGGTTTCCTCGAGCACTTCGGCCAGCGACACTGGCTCAACCGACAATTGCAAGTTACCTGCTTCGATGCGGCTAATATCGAGAACTTCGTTAATCAAATTCAAAAGGTGGCGGCCAGCGCTGGTGATGTGATGAACACGGGCGAGTTGCTTTTCGGTCGGGTTCTGGCGCTCGAGCAATTGCCCAAACCCCAGGATCGCGTTGAGCGGCGTGCGCAATTCGTGACTCATGCGCGAAAGGAATTCGCTCTTGGCCCGATTCGCCCGGTCCGCGTCTTCTTTTGCTTCGCGGAGCGCCTTCTCGATGCGTGAGCGTTCCGTCACGTCATGGGCGACGCAAAACATCATCTTCTTGCTGTCACACCAGGAAGCCGACCAGAGGACGTCCACGATGCTTGCGTCTTTCCGGACGTACCGGTTCACGAAGTCCACGACCTTGCCGGTATCGCGAATGTTACCTGCCGCTTCAATGGTTTTCAGCCGGTCCTCGGGATGAACCCACTCGATGTAGGGATGACCTTCCAGTTCGGCCGAGGTATAACCCCAGAGGACTTCGCTCGCTTTGTTTACGGTGACGAACCGGCCGCTCTCATCGATCGTGCAGATGACGTCCTGAGAGTTATCCATGATGAGCTGGTTGGTTTCCAGGGCGGTTTCCAGGCGGCGTTTGCTTTCGCTGAGAGCTGCTTCGGCCCGTTTCCGCTCCGAGATGTCTTCCACCATGATGAGGAAATGGTGGGGTTGGCCGGTCTCGTCGCGAATGACGCAGGCCGTGCGCGTAGCCCAGATCATTTCGCCGTTCTTGCGAGTGTAACGCTTTTCGACCGAGCAGCGTTCGGTCCCGGCCAACATCGCCTTCACCAGCCGCTCGGTCTCCACGACATCGTCGGGATGAGTAAGGTTGAGCGGGGTCTGGCCGAGGAGTTCCTCCTCGGAATAGCCGATCATTTGGGTAAGCCGGGCATTGACCTGCTTGAATCTTTGATTATCGAGATCGACCACGGCCATGCCGATCGGCGCTTCATCAAAGAGCTGCCGGGAATTCTGATCGCTCGCCTCGAGAGCAGCCGTTCGATTCGCGATAAAGCGCATTTCGCTGATGCTGCGGAGGCACGAGATCACGAGAAAAACATCTTCAAATACCACCCAGCCAGCGTGTTCAATGGATCGCCAGGGGCTGGCTGTTAGAACGCCGTAGACCGAATAGGGCCAATAGATTCCTCTAAGAAAATGGTCGAGCGCCACCACCAGCGTAGCAGGGATTAGGACCCGCCAATCACGGTAGAAAGACAGGATCACGAGCGATCCGAAGACGTGGAAATGCGTTTCAATCCGGCCACCCGTCAGGCTGATTAGAAGCGCAGACATCAGCATTTGCGCCACCGCTATCACGTAACGCGTCAGGACAGCGCCCGGCCACACCCGCGTCATCCAAACGGGAAAAAGGGTAATCGCGCCCCCGATGATGATCGCGGCCCATACGTGGACGTGAACCGCGCTGGCATCCCCATTCCAGGTGCGCGGAGAGACGAGCAAGGCAATGACGATGCAGGCCACCCATTGGAACAGCATCAAGCGCGCGAAAAGCTTATCCGTATCGCGAAATATCTGTTGCCGGTGCTGCTGGAACAGCTCGTCGGCCCGACCGGCCGAAATCCCCTGCCGCGCTGGTTTGCCGCTTAGTTCAGACATACCACGGGATCTCCCTTCGACGGCTGCCTGCGCAGGGAACAGCCAAACACCATGGTGTGCGATGACTGGCGCGACCCGTCGCTGATCGCTGCGAGGATTGCGCTTTCGCCGGCGTTGCCGCCCGCATGTCCACGCGATGCTGTAATTCCTCCGCTAAAAAGCAGCCGCCCATCGGCGCCGAAAAGAAACGCATGCCCCGATGTCTTCGCACCAAAGTGCTGCGCTTCGACGCCGTCGAGATCCGAGACTACGGTCACCCCAGGGATTTGCGCCGCACTTCGCCGCAGATCAGTTTCGTCCCAATCAGCCCCGGACCCGCCCGGTTTCATAAACAGCACGTAAGCGTTCAATTTTCCGTGGCGCTCGGCCATGATTTGCGCCAGCTCGCCCAAACTGGCTCGAGTGCAGGGACAATGGGGATGGGCAAGCATTACAAGCGTAGGTTGATCGGCAGCCCGGTGAATTTTGGAAGCTGAGGGCCAGCTCGACGAAACAACTCCCACAGGGCCCGGCGTGCTTTCGTACTGGAGCATGACGCGCGATCCGTAAGCGATAGCGGCGATCCACCCGGCACCTAACAAAGCGGTTAGCAGGATATTTTTGCTTCGAGATTGCACAGAGGTTAAGACAAACAGCCCAACCTTCTTAAGCAGACCCCATTCCAGTCCCCGAGGGATTGGCGCCTTAACCGCGGCTTAATTCAGTTTCGTAAACGAGAAACCACCCGCCGCGGGCGCGTACCCTTTTCCGTCCTTCCCGCCGTCGAGGTACGCCGGACAGGTTTGCCCTTCACTCAACGCCGGAATCTCGCTCGGACCCGCTCTCGGTTGGAAATAGGTGTGCTGCACGTAACGGATTTCGATCACCGCGCCCGCGGTTAACCTTGTGGCGGAGCGTTCCACTTTCTCCACCTCCGCTTCGATCTTCCAGTCGATCGTTTTGCCTTCCTTTTCCACCTTCTCGGCTCGGGCAGCAGATCGGACCTTAATGACCAGTGATTCCGGCGCCTTCTCCTGGCGCTCTTTATAGACCCAGGGCGGAAGCTCGGCTCGAACAGCCCCCATCATAATGGCGCAGGCGAGCGTGAGAGCTATGCAATATCGCCACGGTGCGGTCATTATCCTCAGCATTGAGTCCATTCAGGAAATCATCTGCATCGGAAAAGGCGAGCCTCAAATCGGGTAACGCGGTCGCGCTGCGCTTGACGAAAAGCATGCGGAGGCGTCTGCTCGAATCATGCGCTCCCGTTTTTTGAAGCTTTCAGCTCACGGTATGCTGAGCCTTCTCGTAATCCTGGGATTCCCGGGTTGCTGGAAGAAGAGCGGGTTGGCTGAGGTCCTGGAAAAGGAACACATCGCGGCGCGGGAACCCAGTCCCACGCCGACGTCTCCAACACCGGCGCAACCGAGTCTTTCGGCAGAAAAGGCGGAGGCCAGCCCCACTGAGGCTCCCGAGGACGTCGAACGAGAGCTGGCATCGGACGAGATCGTTGTGGACAGCATCGTAATGAAGAAGGAAGTGCGCGGGACCAGCCGGGATCCGCGAGCGCATGAAGGCGAACAATGGATCGTCAAGCTCCAGATGATTTCCGATCTGCGCCGGCTAACGGCGTTCCCTGACAAGGCGCGCTGGGAGAATCTGAAGGTGGGCGATCGCGTAAAGGTTACCTACAAGCAGGGCAAGTATACCGGGTCGATTTGGAGCGTTGACATCGAATAGCACGGTTCAGCTTTGAAGAGCAGCTACGATGTTGCGGTGGTAGGACTGGGCGGAATCGGTAGCGCGATCCTGGCTCATTGCGCGTCCCGAGGCGCCGCGTGCATCGGCTTGGAACAATTCGGACCGGCTCATGATTTGGGTGCTTCGCATGGGAGAACCCGAATGATCCGCAAAGCTTACTTCGAAGATCCCGCTTATGTGCCGCTGATCCTTCGAGCATATGAGTTATGGCGAGAGCTGGAGCGGACCACGGGCGAAGAGCTGTTGCGTATTACGGGCGTGCTTTCGGTGGGCGCGGAAAACAGTGAAATAATTAAAGGAACGTTGCAGGCGGCAAAAGAACACCACCTCTTGCTCGAACGCCTAAGTCGGCACGAAACCAAAACGCGTTATTCAACCCTTGAACTATCCCATGACGAAGTAGTCCTGTTCGAACCGGATGCCGGCGTGCTGGACCCCGAGCGTGCTGTATTAGCGCACCTAAAAATGGCGGAGCTGGCCGGAGCGGAAACGTGGTTTAATGCGACCATGGAAAGGTGGGAAGCGACCAAGGACGGCTTCGAACTTCATCTTTCCGACGGCCGGAATGTTTCTGCTACCAGACTTATTCTCGCCTTGGGACCGTGGTTTAAGAAGACGCTGGAAGTGCTCGGCATTCCCATCCGGGTGCAACGCAATGTGCAGGCCTGGTTCTCGCCCGCGACAAAAGTCTATGATGCGGCTGGCTTCCCGGCGTTCCTCGTTGACCGCCCAGACTTGCCCGCGCCGCTCTACGGATTTCCCAATTTCGGTGACGGTGTCAAAGCTGCGTTTCACGGGAGTGGCGATTTCACCGATGCGACCCATATCGACCGCGTGATAGACTTTTCGCGCGACATCGAACCAATCGTCACGGCGATGAATCAATGGATGCCGGGCGCAACCCAAACTTTCCGGATGGCGAAGCCTTGCATGTATGCGCTCACTCCTGATACCAATTTCGTAGTCGACCGCCATCCCCACCATGCAAACCTTATCTTGTGCGGCGGTTTCTCCGGCCATGGCTTTAAGTTCGCGCCCGTGATAGGTGAAATCGGAGCCGACCTCGCATTGGACGGCGGGTCCGGCCATCGCATCGATTTTCTTTCGTTGCGAAGATTCGTCTCCGCGGCGAATTGATGGGTAGCGATGGGAGAAACAAAGTGAAAAGAAAACTTCTAACGACCTTCTTGTGCGTCGGATTAACGACACTCGGCCACACGGCGATGGCGGGGTCTGTCGGAGATTTCTTTAAGGCGCTGGGTAACTCGATCGCGCATCCCGGTCAGCATCCCAAGCCTAAGCCGCGTGACTCTCAAAGTGTGAGTAAGAAGCCGAAGGATACAGCAGTGAGCGCCGAGTTACCGCCGACTCCAAATTCGCCTCCGGCGCCGACAGCGACGCCCACCGCGCCGCCACCGGTTGTGCGCACGGCCTTGGCTCCTTCGGATACCAAGAACAAGAAGCGCGACATTCCGTATGGGATCCCCGTCCCAGGCAAGCCCGGCTTTGTCACCAGTCCCTACGCACCGAAGCAAGGGCTGGTTGATGTGCGTGGTTTTCCGAGCGGAACGGAAGTGAAAGACCCTTACACCGGAAAGATCTTTCTCACTCCTTAGCGATCGCGCGGACGACAAAGTTGTCGAAGCGCACATCCAACGGTTCGCTCTTCGGTTGCGTCGTCACCGCCATTCCGACCAAGCCTGTCTTGAACGCTGTGTCTGTTTTCTCCAGGACCTTTTGGCCATTGATGTAGAACGTAAGGGTGTCGCCCGAACAATCCGCCCGCAAATGATTCGAGACGTTACCCGGCTTGATCGCCTTTGATTCCTTGCCGTAGGCAATCGCGTCCCAGAAAGTGGGACTCGTCCGTTTCAGGATCGCATAGAAGCCGTCTCCACGAATCGCGAACACGTAAGCTTTGCTGGCAGTTTGTTCGTTGGCTTCGGCGCGGCAGAGAATTCCGAACACGCCGTTGGAAGGACCGGCCGCCAGGCGCGCGTCCACTTCTAGGGAGAAGTTATCGAACTTCTGCCTGGGCAGAATGGAGTAGGTATTGAAATCGGGTTTGGTAAGAAGGATCCGATATTCTCCGTCGGCGTAGGAAAACTCGGCGTAATCAGCCTTGGAAACGATCCAGCCATTGGCGGGCTTCGAAAAGTCGTCATTGAAAAGCACCGTGCTGTTTGTTTGAGCAAAGCCGGTCAGGTTCAGCAGCCCTAATGAAAAAACAATTGCGAGCTTAGGTTTCATCACATTTCCAAGGCGGAGCGGAGATGAGGGACAAGGCGTTTGCTGAACTCGACCGAGTCCCCGGCGGAGAGATGCGACCACTCGGGACAGACGAAGCCGGATAGCTCGGGATAATCTTCAAAGTAAATACCTGGTGCGCCGGTTTGTTCGAGTAAAGGATCCCAGGTTTTCGCGCGGGGAGTGGCGCGATCTTCGTGCGGCTTCAGGTCGCCGCTAAAAGGGAAGCGGACAAACACGATCTTGCCTCCTCGCGCGCGGAGTTTGTCGATAGCAGTTTTCGTATTGCGATAGCGGGCGGCGATTGCTTCACCGATCTTCGCCTCGAAGATTTCTTTCGGCACGAATTTCGGTGGGGGCGGTGGCGTGAACAGGCGCATCCAACGGCTTTTCACTTTTTCCTGGAGCGGCCCGGGCCGGGCGCACTGCTCGACCATGCGTGCGCGGCGTTCGCGATCGATCGAGCAAAAGTATGGCGGCGGGCGCGGCGGCACTTGTGCGTAAGGCCGGTCAGGGATGGGCAAGTCCTTGAGTAATTCCTCGAGAGCCAGGTCGTCCTGTTTCAAGAAGGCGAAGCTCCGTTCGAGCGGGACCGAAAGGAGATGGCTCACACGTTGCGCCCAAGTCTGCCCGTGATAGCGACGGACCGGTTTCTCCGAATGCTCGATGAGCGGACCACCGGGCACGAAAAACATCGCGGGCACAACACTGCAAATGATTGTGCCATGGAACTGCGGGTCATCCGCGAGATCAGCCAACACCGGATAGGCGCAACTGCCGGGAAGCGCGAGTTGCACCGGGCGCCGCCCAAGCCCGCGCTCCAGCTCGTCCAGATCCGAATCGAACCAGGCCCTAGAGTCACCGATGATGACGATCGATTCCGGCTCCACCCGGCCGCGCGCTTCGGCCCAAAGGTCTTCCGTGTTATTCAGAGTGGGCTCGTAACCGACGGCGCGGCAATGCACTTCCCACGCCGCGACAGCAATGAGGACGGAAACGCAGACCGTGACGGTGATGCCGCGCCACGGCAACGCGGGAATTACCCGTTCA
>JBEEHT010000016.1:0-25521 GCA_041167545.1 Verrucomicrobiota bacterium | reverse complement strand
TGGATGAAGACCGGATTCAGCTCGAGGTAGAGAACGATTTGCGCGACCAGATCGCGCACAACATCAAGAAGGGCGTGCTCAAGCCGACGCCGGATGGCGAGGTAAAGTATTCCTGGCGCGGGATGGTATATCTCTGGTGCCAGTTCCTGCTCGATCTCGTTCGATTGTGAAATCGCTGTAGCCGCCCCGCTCTGTCGGGGCGTCTCCGCCGTGGCGAACACGGCGACTGAGCGCCGTGGCTACAGCGTCGGCCACACTAGATCTTCATGACCTCGGCTTCTTTGCGCTCGAGGTGTCCGTCAATTTCTTTCACCGACTTGTCGGTCAGCTTCTGGACATCGGCCTCCAAATCGCGCAGCCCGTCTTCCGTTAACCCGCCGGCTTTTTGCATTTTGCGCCCGTCGTCCACCGCGGTGCGCCGGTTCGCTCGCACCCGGACGCGCGCTTCCTCCGCCATCTGGCGCAATGATTTCACCAGGTCTTTCCGGCGCTCTTCGGAAAGCTCGGGGATGGGCAGGCGGATGATCTTCCCATCCACCAGTGGCATGATTCCGATCTTCGATTCCTTCAACGCCTTCTCGATGTCCTTCACGGTGCTCGCGTCGAAGGGCTGAACCACCAGCAGACGCGGCTCCGGCGTGGTAATGAGCGCTAGCTGTTTTAGCTTCATCGCGGAGCCGTACGCTTCCACGTCCACGTTCTCCACCAGCGCCGGCGACGCTTTGCCCGTTCGCACGCTGGAAAATTCGTGGACCATGTAGTCCACGCTTTTCTCCATCGAGACCTCAGCGTCGAACAGGATTTCTTCGGAAGTCATGCCTTTAAGAATTGCGAGTGTGACGAAGAATGGCAAATCGGGAAAATTTCATGGCTACTCCGAAACAGTGGTTCCGACTTGTTTTCCGAGGATGATGTCGGTGAAGTTAGTCGGCTTGTTCATGTCGAATACGACAATCGGAATCCGGTTATCCATGCAAAGGCTGAAGGCCGTCGAATCCATTACCTGAAGACGTTGGGTTAGCGCTTCGGAAAACGTGAGGCGCTCGAACCGCTTCGCGTTTGCATCCGTGTTCGGGTCGCGGTCGTAAATCCCATCCACCTTCGTCGCCTTCAAAATGATGTCTGCGCGAATCTCGCTCGCGCGGAGCGCTGCAGTGGTGTCGGTGGAAAAATAAGGATTGCCGGTGCCGGCTACGAAAATGACGACGCGCCCCAGCTCGAGATGGCGAATGGCGCGGCCGAGAATGAACGGCTCGGCCACATTTTTCATTTCGATGGCGGTTTGGACCCGCGTTTCCACGCCGATCTGGACGAGCGCGCTTTGCAAAGCGAGGCCGTTGATAACCGTCGCGAGCATTCCCATGTAATCGGCCGTAGTGCGATCCATGCCGCGATGGCTCGCGGCCAGTCCGCGCCAGATATTGCCGCCGCCGATCACGACGGATGTTTGGACGCCCAGCGTCTTGACCTCTTTGATCCGCTCCGCGATCTCACGCACGATTTGGGGAGAGATATTCTCTTTCGCGCCGCGTTCACGCAGAGCTTCGCCGCTGAGTTTCAGGACGATGCGCTTGTAGACGGGCGCTGGAGACTCGCTTGGCATGGCCGGCAATGATCAACAGAACCCCGGAGCGTTGGGAAGCAAAATGCGAAGCAGCTTATGCGACGCGTATGGGCGCGGCGTAACCTCGCAAGAATTCAGCGGCGCTCATTCGGCGTTTTCCTTCGAGCTGAACTTCGCCTAACGAGAGTGCGCCCTCTTTTGCGGCGATTACGATTTCACCGGGAGTCCTGTCGGTCGCATCCACGACTTTCGCTCTGAAGATTTTCAATTTCAGATCGCGACCGGCGTCATCGTGCAAAACTGTGAATGCGCCCGGCCACGGATCAAAGGCGCGGATCTTTCGCTCGATTAGTGCGGCGGATTCCGTCCAGTCGATCCGACCATCCTCGCGCTCCAGCTTGCCGGCGTAAGTTGCGGCTGACGAATCCTGCGGAATCCGCGGAGCTTTCCCGGCCTGAAGCAATTCGAGCGCTTCGTGCAATGCCCCGGGTGCGAGTTGCGCCAGGCGATCGTGGAGCGATCCGCCCGTTTCGTCCGAGAAAATTTCCAGCTTCACTTGGAGCAGGATGTCACCGGTGTCGACTCCTTCATCCATATACATGACCGTAATGCCCGACTCTCGGTCGCCCGCCACGATCGCCGCCTGGATCGGCGCGGCGCCGCGATGCCGCGGAAGCAGCGACGCGTGCAGATTCAGGCAGGCGAGACGCGGAATTTCCAGGATGGCTCGGGGCAGGATTTGTCCGTAAGCCATTACCACCATCACCTCGGGTGCGAGCGCGCGAATCTCCGCGATCGCGTCCGAATGTTTGATGCTCTCTGGTTGCAGAATCGGAAGCGTGCTCCCCGCCAAGGCCGCTTTGATCGGCGGCGGTTCGATGCGTTGCGCGCGGCCGACGGGCTTGTCCGGCTGGGTGACCACGCCGACGAGCACGTGTTCGCGCGATGTCTGCAGCGAATGCAAAACCGGCACGCCGATCTCGCCCGTGCCGATGAAAAGAACGCGCATGGCGCGTCAGAGCTGGATCCGTGGCGCCGGCGCGCGGCGACGAGGACGGCGCGGCGCGGGTCTTTGCGCCATCAGTTTGTCGCCGGCCGTGATTTCACGCTGGCCGACCGACGAAGCGCAACCGGTGCAAAGATAATCGTAAATCTCCTTGTCCGGCAGAATCAGGAGGAGCCGCTCGCGCACCGGCATCGCGCTTTTGCACTTCTCGCAGTAGAGGCTCGAGGCTGTGAAATTCTCAAACTGCTGCTGGCTCATGCGACCCATTCACGCCGTCGTTTACGCTTTCGAGGATGTGAAATAGAACTTTCGCCGGCGGCTCGGTCGCATCAATGCAGGTGATCCGGTCCGGGCCGTAATAACCGAGCACCGGTTTGGATTCCGTTTCATAAAGAGCCAGCCGGCGTTGGATCACTTCTTCGTTCGCATCATCGAGGCGATTGTCTTTCAGCGCGCGCTTCTTCAAACGGGCGAAGAGCGCCTCCCGGTTCGGGCAGGATAGATGGAACACTCTCATCACATCGATCAACTCATCCATGATCTTGGCCTGGCCCACATTTCTTGGAATGCCGTCGAGGACAAGAATATCGATATCCGGCTTGAAAACGTGGCTATTAACGGCCGCATCGATCTGCGCTTTCCAGAGTTCCACCGTGATTTCGTCCGGCACGAGCTGGCCTTTACTCGAGTAATCGAGAAAAGCGCGACCCACTTTGGTGCGCGTATCGATCGACCGAAACACATCTCCGCAGGCGCAATGAAAAAAACGCGGGATGCTGCCGAGGGTGTGGCCTTGGGTGCCCTTGCCGCTGCCGGGCGCGCCAAAGAGGAGGTAGGTTTGGTATTTCATGAGCAGAGTTCTTTTGTATCGCAAAAGCTCAACGCCGCACAACCTATTCGCTGCGGTTGCCTGGATCGGCGAATACTACTTCACGCCGACTGGCTCGACGTTCACACGCCGCCCGGCGCGATCGAAGCGCACCTGGCCGTCGACGAGCGCAAAGATCGTGTAATCCCGGCCGAGGCCCACGTTTTTGCCCGGCAAAAACTTCGTGCCGCGCTGGCGAATGATAATGTTGCCGGCGACGACGACTTCGCTCCCAAATTTCTTAACGCCCAGCCGCTTGCTGACGCTGTCCCGTCCGTTCTTGACGCTGCCTTGTCCCTTTTTATGTGCCATGAGATTACTCGGGTTTTTCGGACTCGTCCTCGCTCTTGGCCTTCTTCGCCTTGGAAGTTTTGCCGCCGAGGCTGATGCCGGTGATCTTGATCCGGGTCAATTTCCGCCGATGGCCGACGGTCCGGTGATAACCTTTGCGGCGGCGATATTTGAAGGCGATGACCTTCTTGTCCTTGCGCTGCTCGACGACTTCGCCGGTGACAGTCGCGCCTTCGATGAGCGGGCTGCCATGGGTGAGCTTGTCGCCGTCGCCATGAAAGAGGACATCGCCAAATACGGTCTTCTGACCCGCGTCGCCTTCGAGAAGATCGACGTCGATGATGTCGCCCTCCGCGACGCGATGTTGTCTGCCGCCTGTTTTAATAATTGCGTAAGCCATACGAGAAATGCTTTGGGGGAAAAGCCGCGCAAATTCACACAGATGCGCCACTTTGACAAGGGGAAACCCGCCGATCATTTCCGCCCGCTGAACCGCTGATCACCAAAGTGATTTCGCCTTTTGCCGGGTGCGCTGTGTAGTGAGCCAATAATTCCGCCGCATTTCCCCGCCGGAATTCCTCGAATTTCTTGGTCAGCTCCCGTGCCACGCAGAGTTGGCGGTCCGGCATGATCTCCAGGCACGCCGCCAGCGTTTTCAAGATTCGGTACGGCGACTCGAAGAATATCGAAGTTTCCTCGCGTTCTGCAGTAGCCCGCAACTCGCGCTCGCGCTGACCGCTCTTCACCGGGAGAAATCCGCGGAAGCAAAACCGTTCCATTGAAATTCCGGAACCGACTAGCGCCGTCAGGATAGCGGAAATTCCGGGCACGATCGTAAAGGGCAGATCGCGCTCGATGCATTTTCGGATCAGACGCGCGCCCGGATCCGAAAGGCCTGGCATGCCGGCGTCGGTGATCAGCGCGATATTTTCGCCGGCCGCCAATCGCTCGGCGAGCTGTTCCGCGCGCATCGCCTCATTGTGTTCGTGATAACTGATGAGGGGCTTTCGAATCTCAAAGTGCCGGAGCAAATTCCCGGAATGGCGCGTGTCTTCCGCCGCGATCACGTCCGCCGACTTGAGAACTTCGAGCGCGCGCAACGTGATGTCGTTAAGATTGCCGATCGGCGTGGCGACGACGTAAAGCATGCCGGGATCAGTGAGCCCAAGGCTTCTATGATTGAATTGGCTGCCCGAACGGCGGCCGAAATTCCGGCGTTGTATCCGGCGCGAAGCCGTGACGCATGATGTTCTCGGTGACGACGCGCGGAACCAGGAACTGCAACAAGTAATCGCCGCCGCCGGCTTTGGTTCCGCCGCCCGACATCTTGAAGCCGCCGAAGGGATGGCGGCCAACCACCGCGCCGGTGCAAGAGCGATTGATGTAAACGTTGCCTGCGACCAGTTCCGCTTTGACGCGCTCGATGTTTGCGGGACTGCGCGAGAAAAATCCTGCGGTGAGCGCATAGTCGGTGTCATTCGCGACGCGGATGGCTTCATCCAGATCGCGAACGCGGATGACGCTGAGGACCGGACCGAAAATCTCTTCGCAGGAAAGGCGCATTTCCGGTTTCACGTCGGTGAAGATGGTCGGCGGGACGAAATAACCTTCCGCCGGAATGTCGGTGCCTTGATAGGCAAGGGTGGCTTCCTTTTTTCCAGCCCCGATCGTGTCCAGCATGCGGCGGTAGGCCGTTTCATCGATGACGGGGCCGACGGTGATACCGGGCGTCTCGGGATTGCCGACCCGCAGGCTGGCGGCCGCTTCCACTAAACGCTTGATGACGCGCTCGTAGTTTTCCTCCAGAACGATCAGGCGGGAAAGCGCGGAACATTTCTGGCCCTGATATCCGAAGGCGGAATAAATCGAATCGACGATCGCCTCGTCGAGGTCGGCGTCCGAATCGACGATGACAGCGTTCTTGCCGCCCATCTCGCAGACGACGCGTTTGAGTTCGAGCTGACCCGGGAGAGTCTTGCCGGCGCTCTCCCAAATTCTCAGGCCGACTTCGCGCGAGCCGGTGAACGCGATCATGTGGATGTCTTTGTGATCGACGAGATGCTGGCCGATGATCCGGCCTTTGCCGGGCAGGAAATTCAGAACGCCGGGAGGGATGCCCGCTTCCTCAAACATTTCCATCACCATCGCGCCGCAGACGGCGGATTGCTCGGCGGGCTTCATGATAACGGTGTTGCCCGTGACCAGCGCGGCGGAAACCATGCCGGTCAGAATCGCCATCGGAAAATTCCAGGGAGCGATCACGAGCGCGACCCCGCGCGGCCAGTAGTGCTGATAGCTTTCTTCGCCGGGCACGTGCTGAGTGAGCCGCGGCAGACCGCGCAAACGCATTTGTTGCGCGTAGAAGAGGAGGAAATCGATCGCTTCACGGATGTCGCCGTCGGCTTCGGCCCACGGTTTGCCCACCTCGAAAACTTCGAGAGCGGAAAGTTCGAAACGCCGGCGGTCCATGATGCTGGCGACTCGTTCGAGCAATTCGGCGCGATGCTCAACGCTGACGCGGCACCAATTTTCGAATGCCTTGCGCGCGGCTGCGACTGCAGCTTCCGCTTCCGGGATTCCAGCCTCAGCCACCGCGCCGACGACTTGCGTCGGCGAACTGGGATTAATGGAGTTAATGAGGCTGGCGGTCCAAATCTTCTGGCCGTCGATGACGATGGGGTATTTTTGCCCCAAGCGGCCGCGCACCTCGCGAAGCGCGGCCTGCATCTTCTCCTGGCTGGCGGGGTGGACGAAGTTTACGAGCGGCGCGTTTTCGTAGGTGTCGCCCGGCGGCGCGTCCAGCGTGTCGCCGTTACGAGAGTGAGCAGTGACCGGCGTTCCGATTAACGACTCGGGATCCCGCAGCAATTGAACGGCTGAGGCTTTATCGGAAAACTTCGCCCTCAAGAATCCTTCATTCGAGGTGTTTTCAAGTAGTCGCCTGACGAGATAGGACATGCCGGGGAGCAATTCGCCCACGGGGCAATACTCGCGCACGCGATAACCCATCTCGACGAGGGCGCGCTTGATCGGGCCGGCCATTCCGTAAAGGAGCTGGAACTCGAACCGGCTTTTGTCGATGCCCAGTTTCTCCGCGTAGGCCTGCGCGTGCGCGATGCTGCGGACGTTATGCGAACCGAAGGCGGCCGTGACGATTGCTTCGTTATCGAGCAGAATGCGGGTGCATTTTTCGAAGCAGGCGTCGCTTTGCGGCTTTTGCAGGAAGACGGGGCAGCGCCAGCCGTTTTGGGCTGCCTTGATCTTCTCGTAATCCCAGTACGCGCCTTTCACTAATCGCACGGTGAAGCGAGTGCCGCGGGCGCGGCCCCAATCGAGCATGTCGCGCAAATCGCGCTCGGCGTCGCGCAAGTACGCCTGGATCACGATGCCGGCGTGCGGCCAATCGCGGAATTCCGGCTCGGCGAAAAGCGTCCGGAAAAGTTCGAGCGTGGTGTTTTTGTGCGCGTAGCTTTCCATGTCGAAATTGATGAAGGCGCCGACCTCGCGGGCGCGCCTCAGGATCGGGCGCAACTTCGGTGCGAGGTGCGCGATCGCGTCCGCCGGATCCGCCGGATTCATCTGCGAATAGAGCGCGGATATTTTGACGGAAACGTTCACCACCGGGAACAGCTCGGTGTTCTTGCCGAGTGGATCGGTCCAGCCGCGAGTTTGTTCGGCCAATCCATCCAGCAACTCGAAACAGCGGGCTGCGTATTCGTCCGCTTCCTCTTCGCTGACGACTGCTTCGCCGAGGAGATCGACGGTGAACCCAATTCGCTGCTGCCGACGCTTGCGCAGAGTGTTCATAACGTCGTCGGGGTTTCGGCCGGCGATGAATTGCCGCGCCATGCCCGAAACGTTCCAGCGTAGAATTGGGGCCGTGAGCCAGGGAAGAATGCGGGCTGCGCGAAGACCGGCATGGAGGAAGGGGACCGGCGCGTTGCGCATATCGGCGAAATATTCTTCGAGATGCTGGACGATGTCACGGGAGCTTCGGAGCGACGCAAGGACATCGACGAAGCGGAACATTTGGACTTTGAAAGGCTCGTCCCGCATTGAGAACGCCATCATCCGCTGGTAAAAACCCGCTTTGGTGAAAACGGATTCGGGGTTCCGGTCCACCAGCTCGAAGATCCGCTCACCCCGCTGCTCGATCTCGCCCTGTAGAGAACTCATGGCGCGATTGTAAGGCCGAGCCTGAATTTCGGCAAAGCCGATCAATCACCCCTTAGAGGAGTGAAGGCGGAAGCCGGCGAAGGGCGATTCGACAATGGTGGCCACCTGCGGCCGGACGGTGAGAGGCGGGCAATCCTCAACGGTGCGAAATCGCCTTGGCGAGTATCGCTCAGCGACACGAATCACCTGAGGAGAGGGCTCATTCGAAGGCCAAATACTTTGAGACCCAGGGAAAATCTGGGTCTTCACGGAGGCTGGCACGGCCGTTGCTATGGTAATTATAGTCAACATAACCACTATAGACACCGCCACCATGAAAAAAGCCCTTCTCCTTGCAACCGTTCTCTACTCCCTTGCCGCTTCATCTTCCTTCGCCGACGCGCTCCTTTTTACCGTCAACGCCACTCCGTATGATCGCCAAATGGCACGTATCCGTCCCGTGCTGACAGCTTCAGCCCACGCTTCCGCCAATCGCGTCTCGCTGCCGTTGGTGAACCAATGGATGAACGACCTCCGATCCATTCCCTACGGCTTTACGGCGATGTGGAAAACGCCAGCAGAGGCACAATCCGGCGCCCCGGCGGATTGCAAAGCCAAGGCGGTCGCTCTCTACGAAAAGATGCAGAAGAACGGCGCCACCAACGTCCGATTGGTCATCGGCAAACGGACTTCGAGCAGCCGCCAGACCCACGCCTGGCTCGCTTGGGAGACTGATGGGGGTAACTACGTTCTCGATCCAACCTTCAACTGGGCCGCCTGCACGTCAGGCCAGGTTGGCAGGAGCAATTATCAACCGCTCTACGCCTACGCGGGCAGCAAAAAATTCCAGGCTGCATCGACCCTCGTCGCCCAAAACTAATTTCCGATTTCATTCGTGTAAGAGCGGCGCTGCCAAGGCAGCGCCGCTCTTATTTTTACCGGGCCGGTCGTGAGTTCGGAGAGCTCTTCAAGAGGTATGGCCAAAGATTTCCACTTGCCGCCGCAGTTGATCGTGTTCTCCTTTGTCGCCAATGAGAGTCATTTGTGCGTTGATGTTTTGCCTAATGTCCTCATGTGCTCTCTTTCGAGGGAGCGCGCGCCATTCTCTTCTCGGCGAATGGCGCTACGTCGACAGGGTTCAAAGCTGCCATTATGTTTTCAACGATAACGGCCTGTTTGCGGGCGAGGTGACTCTTCGCGCTAAGCTCGTATCAAAGTTTACCGGCCGTTGGTCGGTGCAGGGTAAAACGATTCTCTACACATATCTCAGCGATGCATTGGGCAGAATCCCGGCAGGCGCCAAGGACCGTGACAAACTCCTAAGTATCCAAAAGGATTCTTTCGTCATCGAAGCAGCGGACGGAAGCCAGCGCAGATATTCCCGGATCAAATAAGGGGGTGGCTCGGTACTCGAGTCGGAAGCGTGGCAGGACTTACCAAACTCGGAGATTCTGAAGATAAAGCTTCCAAATAAAGCAGGATTGGTGCTATAACCACACCAATCGCCATAATTATTCGCAAATCGCCCCCTTACTGGTTGCCTACTCATGAAAAATAATTTGTCCCGCAAAGTGTTCCGCAAACTCGCTGCTCTCGGAGGTGCCGCTCTCTTGCTCGGCTCGGGCACAAGTTGCCAGCAAAAGGTGGTTCTGACGCCGGGCGAAAATGACTTGGTTGTTCTGAACGGATGCGTGGTTTCGGCCTGCAATTATCTCGCCGTCGTCAAAACCCAGCATACCCTCGACAAGAATTTCTGGGCGAAGATCCTTCTGGTTCGTTTCGAAAATCATCCAGCTGGTCATGCCTACTGCGTTTGGGAAACCGAAGGCAATATTTACGGCTACGATCGGAACTCCGGCGCCTTTCCGATTCCCGTTTATACGCGCGATCCGCGAGCGATCGCAATCGTCCTCGCCCAGGAATTATCCAAGATTTTGAACGAACCCATGGCCGTGAGCCGGGCGGAGTTCGTCAATTCCAGTGAGGCCGAACTCTATACCTTCGGTTCCCTGGAGCAGACAGCTCCTTCTTCCCCGATGGCGCTCTTCGTTCAGATCCCGTCGCTAACAAAGCCGTAAGCGGTCGTCAAAGTTACAAAAAAAAGCGCGATCATTTCGGATCGCGCTGCGAAAGCCAAAGGAACGTGACGTGACTTTTGGTTTTTAGTAAGTGACTTCCTGGCCCGCGTCTTCTCTTATAGCAACGGCTATGCCAGGCATCGGCTGCGATTGGCTGATTGAATGACCTCGTCCCCGTGGCCCTCCAATTCCGATCTGGCGGAACTGATGGCGCGAAAAGCCGAGACAAGCTCCGGGATTTTGGTTCGTGCTTTCCGACGAGCGGCGCGAAGTGCATTCCTCTGGCCCGAACGCGCCGCGGATTTGCACGCTGCCGGTCGCCCGCTTGCCGAACTGCACGGGGTCGGGCCTTTCATTGCCAGGCAACTGCGGGAGTGGATTGAAAAGCCCTCGCAGGAACGGGAGACAGTCCCTGCAATCCGTCGTGATTTCCTTACGCGAGCTGACGCGCGGATCATCCTCGCAAAGGACCCAAACTGGGCTGGCCTGCTTCGCGGCGATCTGCAAATGCATACTCGCTGGAGTGACGGTTCCGCGGGCGTTTTGGAAATGGCGCGGGCGGCGGAGCAGCGAGGTTACGAATACGTCGCAGTCACCGATCATTCCAAGGGACTGAAGATAGCCGGCGGCATCGATGAAGAAAGCCTTGCGCAGCAGGCGCTCGAAATCAGAGAGGCGAACGTCGCGATGCGCGATTCCGGAGTCACGGTTTTGCGTTCGATCGAGATGAACCTGAATCCGCGTGGCGAGGGGGACATGGACCCAAAAGCGCTGGCGCGTCTCGATCTGGTGCTCGGCGCTTTCCATTCGGCATTGCGCAAAAAGGAAGATCAGACCGAGAGGTACCTTGCTGCGTTGCGCAACCCCGACATCCAGATTCTTGGGCACCCGCGCGGCCGGATTTACAACTACCGCATCGGCCTGAAGGCAGACTGGCCGCGCGTGTTCGCGGAAGCTGCCCGGCTCGACAAAGCGGTTGAGATCGACAGTTATCCCGACCGCCAGGATCTGAACGTGGCGCTGCTCAAGATCGCGCGGAAAGCCGGCGTTCGGATCTCGTTAGGCACCGATTCCCACCACGCTCACCAACTTGAATTCATTGAACTTGGCCTGGCGGCTGCATTGAAGGCGAAAATTCCGTCCGATCGCATCGTAAACTTCATGGACTTGAAGAACCTGAAGCGCTGGGTGAAGGCGGTTCGTAGCCGCTCGGCTTGAGTCCTATTTTCTCAACTCCGCGCCCCAAATTTTTTCGAGGAAACTCACGCGTCCGGAGCCGACGTGATACGCTTCGAAATCCGCGGGGTTTTTCAGGTAATATTTTTGGTGATATTCCTCGGCCGGATGAAAAGGCATCACAGGCAGGATTTCCGTCACGATCGGTTTCGGGAATTTGCCTGATTTAGCGAGCTTCTCCTTCGAGGCTTCCGCCGCGCGTTTCTCCGCTTCCGTTCCGTAATAAATGGCCGCCTGGTAGCTCAGGCCGATATCGTGAAATTGTCCGTCGGCCTGCGTGGGATTGATTTGCCGCCAGAAAATATCGAGCAACTGATCGTAGGAAATTTGCGTTGGATCGTAGGTCACGGCGATCGCCTCGCGATGTTGCGTCCGGTGCGCGGAAACTTTTTCGTAGTTCGCGTCGTCCTGGCTGCCGCCCGTGTACCCGACCACTGTTTTGACGACGCCCCGGGCGTTATCGTAGGGCGGTTGCATGCACCAAAAACATCCGCCGGCAAAAATCGCCGTCTTTGTCACGCCGGGTGCAGGCTCCGCGGCGCTGCAAATGTTTGAGGTCGCCAGCGTCGCAAAAGCGAAAATCAGAGTGACGAATTGCCTTATCATTGGAGTTAAGTAATCACGACTGTTCACTCGCTTGAATCAAATGGCTATCTCCGAAGATATCTCTGCGCCCGCATTCCAGCCGGAAATCGTGCTGGGTGATGCGCTGACGCCGCTGAATTTGTACGAATTGTTTGGTCGGTCCGCGCCTCTGCAGGTTGATCTTGGTTGCGGCGATGGCTCGTTTCTGGCCACCGCCGCGGCGGCGAATCCCGGACACGATTTCCTTGGGGTCGAGCGTCTGCTCGGAAGAACCCGAAGTGCCTGTCGCAAAATCATGATGGGCCAGTTGACCAACGCCCGCGTCTTGCGCTGCGATATTTCCTGCGCAGTTCATTCGCTCCTTCCGCCGGCTTCCGTTGATGTCTTTCACCTGATGTTTCCCGATCCGTGGCCAAAGCGCAGGCATGCCGGACGCCGAATTGTTACGGAAGGTTTTCTCGCTTCCATCCATCGCGCGCTCGTTCCTCACGGCATACTCAGCATCACTACCGATCAGAACGATTACTTTCGAAAAATCGAATCGTTGGCGGCTACGTCACCGGGATTCGTCCCAACCATTGACGAACAAAGGCAATCCAGCTCGAGCACTTTTGAGAAACGTTTTCGTCAATCGGGGATGGAAATCTATCGGCTCGTGCTGCGAAAGGTTTCGCCGGTCACAAAGCTCCTGGCTTCCCATTGATCGCGAAAAACTTTGATCTGCACGGCGCCGGTCTGGTCCTGCCGAAGCAGTTGGATGCCGCGGGCGCGAATCCCTTCTACCCACTCCTCCTTGATTCGTTCGCTTTCCGGAAAATCGCGTGACGTCGCTACAATCGCCCGCGGCTGCACACGATCGAGAAACGAATTGGAGATCGAGTTGCCCGTATAATGCTGGCCCTTAATGACGAGGTCGGCGCGCAGGTCGGAATAGCGCTCGAGAAGAAAATTTTCCGTTGGGTAACCGCTGTCCGACATCAACAGCGATACCGGTTTCCCTGAAACAACCAATTGGACAACCAGCGTCTGATCGTCAGCGGCGTCGCTATGGAAATCGCGTGGTGGAAACAGAACCCTCGCTTTGATGTCACGAGCCAAACTTAATTCGTCTCCGGCGGCGCAGAGCCTGCGCCTGCTGCCCTGGCTTGCGAGCATCGCAATTAATTTACGGTGAACCGGCGACCGATCGATTGCCGTCGTATCAATTATCTGCCGCGGCCGAAAATCGAGAATCGTTCCTTCTGCTCCGCCGATGTGAGCGGCATCGCCGTGCGTCAGCACCAGGCCCTCGAGCCGGTTTACGCCGCGCGAACGCAAATAGAGTCGCAAGCTCCGATCGTAATCGCGTTCCGGCCCCGCATCGAAGAGCCAGTCGCCATCGCGGGTCCGGACGTGGATCGCCGCGCCGGATCTGAAATCGAGCACATTAATTTCCAATCTCGCTCGATCCGGCCAATGCGGATGCTCGAGATAAAAATGTCCGCCCGGCATTTGGGCGAAAAGATGGACGGCGCCGAGGATCATCTTGGTAAGGGCCCAGTTGGCGTTGTTGAAAACTATCGAGAGCCACGATGAAAAAGGCGCGACGATCATCGAGAGCAAGCCGATCGCCAGAACAAAGAAAGCGATCGGGACCACCACGAGATTCGCGAGCAAGGAGATCGGCGTGACGAGATGATAGATCCAAAGCATCAACGGCAGCGACCCGATCCACGCGGCGAAGGAAACCGAGCTGGCCCGCGCCAGCCAGGACAGCAGACTGTTCGCTAGGCGGCGGCGCGTATTGAAAAGATTTCGCGGCAGGAACGGGTCCGATTCAAATCGGTGCTGGAGAAAGCGAAACGTGGGATCGGCGAGAAGGACGATGGCCGCGACAACGGAGAACGATAGCTGGAACCCGGTGGAGAAGAGCTCATTGGTGTCCCAGCAAAGCAGCAAGGTCGCGGCAGCCGCTAGGCTGTTAAGCGCGAACACCCTTCGCTCCACCAAAAATCCTGCGAGCAGCACGGCGCTCATGACCGCGGCCCGAATGCTGGAAGTATGAAGGCCGGTGACCGCCGCATAAAACAAGAGCGCGGGAATGATGAAGGCGATCGCCCATTTTCGCGGCAAACGAATGACCGAAGTAAAAATCCAAAGCAGCCGGGCGACGATCCCGACATGCAATCCGGCCACAGCGAAAAGATGCAGCGTCCCGGTTTGCTGAAACGGCTCCTCGATGTCTTCGGGAGTTTGATGACGCAATCCCAGGACCATTCCGCTGATCGATCCAGCTACATCGGCTGACTGCTCCAAGTCGCGGCAGAGGGTCGTTTGCATCCAGCGCCGCGATTGCTGGGCCGCTCGCAGAATTGGATTTCCTCCACCGTGGCTCAACACCGCGCCGTTCTCGGGGTAACGAACGATGAGCTGGCGCTGAACATCCTGCCGCGCCAAATACGATTGCATGTCGAACTCGCCGGGATTTCGCGGCGGGCCGATCGGTTCGGCCGTGCCGAAGAGTTTTACTTCATCACCGAACTCAACCGCGTGCCGCCACCGGGCAAACAGTTTGGTGCGTCGCTGCCGTATCTCGCCGTCGACTTCGACGGAATCGCTCTGCAATAGATATGAAGCGGACCCGTTTGGCGCAACTTTTGGCTCGCTCACGACATGTCCGATCACGGTGACCGGGCGAGGCTGTTCGCCGAGTTCGCGCGCGAGCCGCAGCGCCGGCGTATCGCCGGAGCGCAGACTGTGAACCGAAAAAAATCCCGCCACCACCAGCGCGTAAACCGCAAGGGAATGGCGCGAGACAAAGGCAATCGCGGCGAAGATTGCGAGCACGATCAGAAGCAGGCGAGAGGCGCTGGGCCAGAAATCAGCGACTAGAATTCCGACGCCAGAGGCCAGCGCGAGGCCGACAAACGGCTGACGTGGCCATGCCTTTAGCAGCTTCACGGTTCCGGGGGATTTGAGGTTCTAGCGGGTCATGGCCGCCGTCATCGCGGGGAAAGGTTTTGATTCACCGACCCAAGGTTATATGCTTGCGCGACAGTGCCGATTCCTTTTTCGAAAAAAAGCCGAAGGAACGTCGTTCGCCAGGCACCGGAGACCGGCGCTGCAAATAAACGCTCGACCCGCATCCGCCTGCGCCCGCGGGCCGATTGGCATAAGCGCAATTTCCTCACCGAAGTTTTAATCCCCTCGCTCTTCACGAAACGCGCCGGCGACCTCACCAAGAATACCAACTGAAAAATACCTCGGATTTCGAAGCGTTTTCACGGAGGTTCCGGACGCGTCGCCTTCCTCGAAAAATTTCGGGCGCGGGTGCGAAAAAATAGGACTCAAGCCGAAGCGGCTGCGGACCGCTTTCACCCAACGCTTCAGGTTCCTTTTGCCGCAGAAAATATCGAGCAACTGATCGTAGGAAATTTGCGTTGGGATCGTAGGTCACGGCGATCGCCTCGCGATGTTGCGTCCGGTGCGCGGAAACCTTTTCCACCGGAAATCCTGCTGGTGACGCGCGAACGCCCCTGAATTTGAACGAATTGTTTGGTCGAACCGCGCCTCTGCAGGTCGATCTTGGTTATGACAATGAATCGTTTCTGGCCGCGGCGGCCGCAGGAAATCCCGAACAGGATTTTCTCGCCATGGAAGCGTCTGGTCGGGAGGACGCGAAGCGCCTGCGGCAAAATTGCCATGGGCGATTTGACGAACGTCCGGGGTTTTACACTGTGATATTTCCTGCGCGGTTTAACCACTCCTTCCGCCGGGTTCCGTTGATTTCTTTCATCTGATGTTTCCCCATCCGTGGCCGAACGCCGGCATAATCGCAGGCGCATCGTCACCGCAGAGTTTCTCGAGGTCGATTCATCGCGCACTAATTTCGAATGGCTCGCTCCACATCTCACCGACTAGCCCGCTTATTCGAACAGATCCGGTTGGTCGCGCTTCAATCCCGGTTCGCGATTGTCGATCCAAATGCCAATCCAGCTCGGACGTCGATCTTCGGCTGAGCGAATTCGAAAAAAGATTTCGTGCGCCAGGCACAGATTCAGCCGGCTACTGCTGCGAAAAGTATAGTGATTTAAATAAAGCTCGCTTCCCAATGGTCGCGAAAGAATTTAGTTCAATCGCGCCGGTTTCGTCCCGGCGACCATTTTAACAATCGACCAAACGGGAGCGGGTCCCGGTTCAGCCGCAAGCTTCCAAAATGATATAAATAAAAGGCCGACACATTGAGCACGATCATCGCTGCAGAGAATACCCACAGACCCATGAAAATGGCGATCCCGGCGTGCATCATAATGATGCAAATAAACCATGCGCGCCCTATCGTGCGATGCCAGATCATCAACGGATAACCAGTCTCGATCAGCAAAGTGAACCAAGACATGCCAACGAAAACCAAAGGAACGTTCGACAGCCAACCCAGATCATACTGACGGAATTCGGGCATCCTAAGGACACGCCACATCGCTTCTCCAGTCCACCACTGGGATCCACGCATTTTGAAATAACCACTGGCTAAATATACCACGCAAAGATGAAGCTGGACGAAGCGAATACTGAGACTGGTGGCCCACGGAGCGGTACCGATCCGCTGCGGGGTCAGCGCCCAACAAGAAGAAACGGGCATAACGACACAATAAAACAATCCAATTATTCCGAATGCGTCGACACCGTACGCTGAGGCCATTGCGGTCGCGCAAGCCGCCAACAAGCATATCCATGCGACCGCGGCCGATAACCGGGTAAGAAATCCAAGAATCAGGCAAATGAGCGAAAAGGCATAGATTGCAAATACTATGTAAACTGAAGTGTTGGCATTGATACCAAACCGAGAAAAGATCGAGGCCAATAATCGCAGGTCTGGCAAATGATCGTGAGCGGTAATGGCGGCTACTTCCCATTGGATAAGCCCAAGCTCTCCGTACAGCGTCAGTATCGAACGGAATTCAAGACAAAGTTTCGCCAACAGAGCGATTCCGATACCAATTCGCAGTAACGCAAGCGAACGGCCGGACTCGGGTGCCGAGAAAAGTGCCCCCAGCAGATTGCGACTGAGCGCGCCGATGCGCGCCAATGGAATCATAAGATCATTGTGAGGCCCGCCGCACGAACTCGGCCTCGTAGAACGGGCGGTAATGCTCCACCGAGCCGTTCCGATACTCAGCCAATGAAGGTACGATCACATATTCGAGGGAGACTTTTACCGTTTGAAGATCATCCACGACTCCGAAGCAGCGGGCAGCGATAAGTTTCGTTGCGACATCGTCCCGATCAATATCGCTCAACAGCATCACTAACCCGCTTAACCGCGTTTCTGCTTCATCACGATTATTTTCAAATAATTTCGCGCAAAGAATGGAATCGCCGCGCCGCATTTCCACTCGAGCTACTATTTGATCTGCAATATCGGGCGAAAAGAATCCGTACCCGGCACTAGCGCCCGAATAGGATGAGTACCCCGAGATAATTCCATCGAAGGGGGGGGGCAGGAACGATGAAATCGGAATCCCAAAGCCGCCAAAACAAACGATCAAAAGGTGGCAAAACGCTAGGCTAAGCCACGTCATCTGTAACTTAGACAACTTGTGTCCTAATAAGCCCATGCTGCCCGGACTGGAATTTTGACCAGAAATAATCTCCGCTACACAGCCGCGCTGATAACAGAGTGAACTTTCTACACTTGCGCGCTATTCTTATTCCTTCTTAGCCGGCATATCCACTTTCTTTACTTCGAAGTTCCCGCCCACTTTCGCCAGCTCGGCTTTGAGCCTTGCAGTGGTCGGTGGGTCATAGAAACTGCTCAAGTGCAAGCTTCCTACAATACGAAGTTTCTTAAACGGACCTCTCTGCGCGTTTTTCGCTCCGGCTTTGCTTTCGAGCATTGCGATCTCGGATACTGGTGCCGAGCCCCTGACTGAGGTCTTTCCGTTAGCATCCTCAAATGTCAGGCGATAGTTTTGCGGCGGAATTCCTTTAAGAGATTTCTCTACGACCGCTTTTTGAGCTTCGTTTTCGACGCTAATGTAAACCCCAGGGTCTGCTGACGCTCTATGTGCTATCGTCCCGGCGATTGCACTAATCGTTATTGCAATGATCGCTTTTTTCATAATTCGGTGAGAGTGGACGGTCGCGACCGTCTCTGTCAAGAACCCTTTACGGCTGAGCAGGTCGGGCGAGGACTTCACACGCTGTCCGGCATTTGCTGCCAGCGACACTTTTGTATTGTGGTCGCGACCGCTTAACATCCGTTAGCGTAGATAAAGTCCGATGATTTGGGCTACCGAAGATCAAGTACTCCGCATCCATGCGAGTATCGCAACGAAGATATTGTTCGCGACAAAATGATTTTGACTGTCGCGAAAACGTGCCGTCATTCCGTCGCGAGTGGAAACCAAGCTTTAGTCTCGAACCCAGGATCCTGTCGAAGCCAGCGACCAATCTTTTCAAATTCTTTCTTTTCGTTAAGGATGTCGACGCTGTTAAACTAATCAAGTGCCGACGAGCGAAAGCTTCGAAACGATTTTTGCGAGATTGAGCGCTGCTTCGGGCGATACTGGCTTCTTCAATTCCAGCACGTCTAGGATGTGCCCCTGAAGTGCGAGCAAGTGCTTTGAAGCAATCGAAAGTTACCTCTCCCGTATCCACGGCGGAAACATTTACTGAACCGCGCTTGTCTGACGAAACAGAATCAGTTATCTCGCATGCGCTAGGGTTACCACAAATCCGCGGTTGCGATTCCAGTCGCAGCCGCGATTGCCAGGCCGACAAACGGCTGACGTGGCCATGCCTTTGGCAGCTTCATGGTTCTGGGGGGATTTAAAGTTCTAGTGGGCGATCACCGCCATCATCGCGGGGAAAGGTTTTGATTCACCGGACCAAGGTTATATGCTTGCGCGACAGTGCCGATTCCTTTTTCGAAAAAAAGCCGGAGGAACGTTGTTCGCCAGGCCGCTGAGACCGGCGCTGAAAATAAACGCTCGACCCGCATCCGCCTGCGCCCACGCGCGGATTGGCACAAGCGCAATTTCCTTACCGAAGTCCTCATCCCCTCGCTCTTCACCAAACGGGCCGGCGATCGCGCCCGGCCGCACTTCCCCAAAATCCGTAAAGGCGAAATTGGAATCACCTGGATCGGGCACGCGTCGTTCCTGATTCAAACGCACGAGTTCAACCTCCTGATCGACCCGATTTGGTCGAAATGGCTCAAGGTAATCAAACGCCTCAAGCAACCCGGATTCGAGATTCATCATCTGCCTTCGATCGATTTCGTTTTGGTCACGCACGCCCATTTCGATCATCTCGACCGGCGTACCCTGGCCAAAGTCGCGGCGGACCAGCCCATCGTCGTGCCCATCGGTGTCGGTAACCTCGTGCACGATCTCGGTTTCAACATCGTGCATGAACTCGATTACTGGCAGACGATAAAGCTCGGCCCGATCGAGGTTTCGCTGACGCCCTGTGCGCATTGGGGCGCGCGGTTCCTGGCCGATCTTCATCGCGGTTTCGGCGGGTTCGTGATCAAAATGGATGGGCGGACGATTTTTCATTGCGGCGACAGCGCCTACTTCGATGGCTTCAAGGAAATCGGCGACCGGCACGAGATCGAGATCGCGTTGCTCCCGATCGGCGGCTACGACGCGCCGACGGGACGCGAAGTGCACATGAATCCGGAGCAGGCCGTGCGGGCTTTCGTCGAACTGCGCGCGAAGACTTTGGTTCCGATGCATTACGGCAGTTTTCGTTTGGGCTACGAACCGCTCGACGAACCGCCCGCACGTTTGCTGGCCGCGGCGCGCGAGGGCGGCATCGATGACAAAGTTCTCCTTCTTACCGAGGGGACGCCGGTTGTGCTTTAGTGAATTCACAAGGCCTGAAAGGCAGTCTCGTCGGAGCGCTCGGCGCGGGGCTTGTTGTCGTTTTATTTTGTTTAGTTCTCCTCTGGCGCGATCCGCTCCTCTTTTGGAATGACGACTACGAGCTATCGATCCTGCCGGTTTTCGCCGACGTGGCGCGGAGCTGGTCGGAAGGTCATCTCCCGCTGCTAAGTCCGTATTCCTGGGTCTGCGGAAATCTCGCGGGAGAATTCCAATACGGAACTTTCTCTGTCTTCGTCAACGCTGCGATCGTTTTGATTTTGAAATTTCCGCTCTCCTTTCCGCAACAGGCAGCGGCGCTTTCGATGACGCATCTTTTTGTTCTCGCCATGGGCGGATACCTGCTCGGGCGCGGACGAAATCTCTCAGCACCGCTCGCCCTGATGGTGGCGCTCATCGCGGCGCTCAACGGCTGGATCGTTTGTTGGGGCGCGACCGATTGGTTCGGCGCGCTGGGCGCCTTCGCCTGGTTTCCCTGGGCCTGGTGGGCGCTCGAGCGAAGCTTGGATCCGAATCGGAGCCGATACCGATTTCTCTGGCCCGCGCCTTTCGTTTATCTGCTCGTTGCCGGCGGTTTTCCCTACACCGTTGTGATGCTGGCGCTGCTCGCGGGCTGGCTAGCGCTCAAATCCATCGCGCAAACACGAAGGTTATCTTCAATCTGGCCGCTCGCGGTCGGCTTACTTCTCGGCCTCGCGCTCTCCGCGCCCGCGTGGCTGGCCGTCTTCGATTATGTCCAGGGCTCGGTACGCGAAGCCGGCGATAACGCTTCGCATTTCCAATGGCTGGTTCCGATCCGCGCGCTCCCCGGTTTCATCCTGCCGAGCTGGACTGTGAACTGGATCGATTTTTCCAATCGCTCCATGCCGCACACCGCGACGGAACTCGCGGCCGGACTCGTTCCCCCGTGCGCGCTTCTTGCGGGATTCCTCGTCTTTCGGCGCGCCCTTTTTGAGCGGATCAAATGGGAAGTTGGTTTGCTCGTGACCGTCCTGATCATTTCGATGCTGCCGAGCGCAAACGTTTTTCGCTGGAGCTTTCGCTGGCTCCCCTTCCTCCATGTCGTGCTCGCGCTCTGTGCCGCGGAGTCACTGCGGATGTTCGCTGAATCCAAAACCGTCGTCATACGGAGACCTGGCGTAATCGGCTTCGTCCTCACTGTCATCATGGTTGCGGTTGCCCTATGCATCGGCGCGAATGGCGATCACGCTTTTCCATTTGTCTGGGTCACTCTCGGGATTGGCGCCGTCTGGGCGCTGCTGGAAATGTTCCCGATCATCCAAACGTGGACCCCGGCAATCGTAACGGCGGCTTCGTTGCTGGCCACTTATCTCTGCATTTCGCCGAACTGCGGCGTGCCGAAATACCATCTTTCCCAACAATTGACCCAGCCCAGTCCGCTCGATCGGCAGCGCTTGTATTTGAGCGTCTATCCGCCGCCCGAGCATGCCTATCGCGTGGAGAAAAAAGCCGGCGCTCTCGGCGAAGTCGTTAGGCCGGGCAGCACCTCCATGTGGGGCGGTGTTCCGTTCATCAACGGTTACAGCCCCATTCGCCCGGCCGGCGTGGCGCGTGAATTCAATTTCAGCATTCATGGCGAAATCGATTTCGCGATCGCGAAACGATTGCTCGAATCCGAAGCCGGTCCGGATGGCGAGATGGCGCGGTTGGGGATCGACGGCGCCATCGTTGCGCCCGAAATGCAGTTGAGCCCGCCGGCCGATGAATGGGAATCGGTTTACTCATCGACGGAAGGAATCGTGTATCATCGGCGCGGCCCGCCGTTGCCGCGAGCGCGCTCCGTCATCAAAATCGATTCCCGGCCTAACGAGCAATTCGCCACGGCCGATGTTTCGCGCATCGTAAACGGACGCAATCGACTCGAGATGGACGTCAGCGTTCCGCTTGGTGACAAGCCGGCCTTGCTCACGATCTCGCGTCCCTTCTTTCGCGGTTATCGCGCAAGACTCGGCGACCGTTCCCTGCAGGTCGTTTCCTATCGCGGTTTGATGCCGGTGATTGAAGTGCCAGCAGGAATGCATGGCCGGTTGAGATTATATTACCAGCCTTATTGGCTGGTTTGGTGCGCAGTTCTTTCCGGCGCCAGTTTGTTATTCATTATCGGGGCCGCGATTAAAGCGAAGACCGGCCGGACTCAATCAGTCGCGTAGAAGTCGAATTGTTTTCGTCAGCAACATCGAACCAGGTGGAGTTGGCGCTTCCTTGTTCGAACAGGTGACGAAAACTTTGGCGGGCTGGCCGTTCTTTGCCGCTAACAATGAGGGCGCCCCCGACGGGATCACCTGTTGTCCTTCGGCCAGCGGCTCCTTGGAAATGAGCGCGCCGGTTTCCAAATTCAGAATCAATAGATCGCCGGAATCTGTGACGGCAACCACCACGGCAGAGCCATCGCCCACATCGCCGATTGTCATGGGCGTCGAGACCGATTCGCCCTCAGGGCTGCGCCACCTTTCGTGCAACGTCTCGGGGTCGAGAGCGACAATGCCGGCCTCTCCGCAGGAGATCAGCAGCAATGCCTCTCCCTTGTTTTTCTGGGCAATGCGAGTGCCGTGCGTCTCCACAGCCCCGTCAATTTTTGTACTGGTGCGGGTTTCACCCGTGCTTGGATCGAGCGCTCTGACCATTCCATTCCGGCTCGTGGCGAAGATCAACGAGCGACCATTCACTTCCGCGACGGTCGTCCCGCTCTTTTCGCCGCCCTCGTTATTTTTCCAGATTGGTTCGCCATCAATTCCGCGCAGGGCGCACACGGTCCCATCCGCCAGGGTAACAATGACGCGCCCAAATTTTTCGCCCGCGACCTTCATCACCGCGAGAGCGAGCGGCACCGGCAATTCGCGCCGCCATCCTTGCGCTCGTTTCGCGCCGCTCACCATCACGACGTCGCCCGAAAGACCCCCGCCCGCGACATCGGACAGGTTCGGTCGCGCCACGAGGAAATCGGTTTCGCCATCGCCATCCACGTCCGCCAGGAGTGAAGCGGTAGAAACATCTCCGCGCGGATCGAGCGGAATCGCGTCCAGCTTTTTGCCGTCGTCCGCGCGATAGACGAAGAGATCGGTGTGAGCCTCCATGATAGTTGGCGGGCCGGGTCCAGCGACGGCAATGGCGGCAACATGAGATACGCCCCAATCGCCCACCGCCGGCGCAGCCTCGTTGTCTCCGCTTTCGAGAAGGGCGGCGCCGCGATGCAAGGTGGTTTCGAATGGCTCCCGGGCCGTCCACAAACGTACGCCCGTCGCCGCATCGAAAGCGGCGAGGTTCGGTTCAAAGCGCGGCGCCGCGAGCAACTCTACGAGCAGATCCCGGCTTTGGCCGTGAACGATCTGCGGTTCGCTCGCGCCTGGGCTCTCTTTCGCCGGGATCTCGGGAACAACCCGCCGCGACCAATCCTGGCTTTCCGGAGGAAGCACGCATGCGATCTCACATTCCCGCATTTCGTTGCCGGTATGTTTGTTGAGAATTATGCGGCTCCGCCGCGGATGATCGCGGTCGCTTAACACGAGCATCGGACTCAATTCGCGGTTGAACGATGCGCCCCAGAGCGATTTGCCCTCGGCGCTTAAAGCCCGAATGCCTTTGCCCACTTCTCCCAGGAAAATTTCCGCCTCGCCATTAACCCGCGCAATGAAGCCCGAGGTCTCGCCGGTGGAGATCTCCTGGCGCCAGCGCGTTTGTCCCGTCGTTGGATCGACGCAAATAAGCGCGCCTTCGATCCGCAAGATCAGGCCGCCGTCTGGCGCGCGAGCGATTTGTTTTTTCTCGAGCAATTGCTGTTGCGATGGAACGACATCCTCGCGCTGCCATAAAACTTTGTTGTCGCGCAGACGCACCGCCGCGATCAACGGCTTCGGCTCGTGCGCGCTGTCGCGAAAAACCATGATCCATTCGGCGGTCCCATCACCATCCAGGTCCGCAAAGAAAAATTGGAGCAGTTCGCGGTTGGGATCGTTCCGCGGAAGTTTTCCCTGGAAACGTGTTTCGCCGGTCGCGCCATCGACCACCATCCAGTCGGTTTTGGAAATGAACGCGATCTGGGTCCGGCCGTCATTGTTCCAATCCTCGACATAGGCACTTCGGATCCCGGCAAAATCTTTTTGCCACGCGATCCGACCGTCTTTGAGCGAAAGAAGTCCGGCGTGATAGGTCTTATCTCCCGGGAGATTCCCGGGATTTGCCTCGTTCGTTTTCCCGCAGAAAACCAAACCATCATTTCCGGGCGCGGCGCATCGCATGACCCACGGAGTGGGCACCCATTCCGTAATTCCGAATTCCAGTTCGCGCAGCGTCACGCCTTTCGCGCCATCGACCACGAAGAATTTGTTTTCGTCGCTGGAGATCACCAGCTCGTTGACGCCGTCCCCATTCTGATCGCCCACGATCGTGGGCCAGGCGTTATCCACTCGCGGGGCGGGCCCGAGCCATTTCCAAAACGGCGTCTCGCGATCGGGGCGAAGGCAAAGGAGATCGATCTGGCGCCTGCCCTGCGCGTCCACGACATTCCGCGTCCCAGCGCTGAGCACCACTTTGCCGACGGAGCCACCGAGATCGAACCCGCGGAAGGAGCGGGCGTTTCCATCGCTTGTCGGAAAGCTCCGCAGAGTTCTTTTCGTGGCGCCCGAGATGACGCCCACTTCCGTGATGAAATTGTGGGCGAAATCCTCGACGCCATCGCCATCGACGTCGCCCACGTTGATGAAGCCTCCCTGAACATCGAAGCGCGCGATGCTCCAGGCGGGCTGCGCCTGGTCGAGCGACAGGTAAACCCGCGCCGTGTCCGCTTTGCGCACCGCGACTGATTCGGCGCGCTCGTAGTGGCCGGGCTTCGTTGCGCGCACCGTGTGGATGCCGGTGTCGAATTCGACCCGATCGATCCGCGTCCCGAACGGTTTCCCATCGACTTCGATCTGCGCGTCGGCGGGGAAAGCTTCCACGTCGAGCGTGCCTTTTTCGTGAACGAGATCGACTACTTTCTCGATTCGCGATCGCCGCTCGACCTCGATGTTTTGCTCGGTCGTTTGGAAATTTGCGGCCTCAAACTTTAGCGCGTGCGGTCCGGCGGGAAGACGCAGAACAGGCCGGGCGGGATCAAAGGCCGTGGCGCGTCCATCCACGCTCAAGCGCAAATCGGGCGGCGGCGGAATGGGACTAAGCGCGAGATTGATTTCGCCTTTCTGCACGAACCACCAAACTGCGGCCCCCAGGACAGCGCCGGAAACGAGGCCCGCTGCGATATTGCGCCGAAGCGCGCGCCATTTTTCCCGCTGTTTGAGATCGTTGTAATTTACGCCGAGCAATCCCGCCGCGAGCTTCAGCTTCGCATTCCGTTTGCCGTCGCCTTCCTCTCTAGCGTCCGCCGCGATCGGTTCCGTGCGTTGATCGGTCAGCTCTGCCTCCGGACTGACGCGGAAACGGATTCCGGGTGGAAAACATTCAAGTCTCCCGCTCTCCGGTTTGTCACTCGCGTTCGGCTCGCCCTCCACGATCAGGCAAAGCACGCGGTCCTCACGGCCAAGCGATTTGAAATAGATGATCTCTTCGTTCACCCAGCGCGAGATCGCTGCGTGGGGCGAGCAAATTACGATCAGATAACGCGATTGGCGCAGCGCGTCGTTGATGTTGTCGCTCAGGTTCGCCGAGCTCGGCAATTCTTCGCGGTCCCGAAAGATCGGCGGATTTTTTCGGCGCACCACGCCGTCGCGGCCCGGCTTCCCGAGCAGACTTCGCGGCGGCCGGTAAGTTTCCAGGGCGCGATGCAGCCAGTCGCCCCATTTCCGGTCGAGGTGGCTGTAACTGATGAAGGCCCAGTATTTGAATTCCGCCCCGCCGGTATCTCGTGGGCCGGTCAT
>JBEEHT010000015.1:0-57403 GCA_041167545.1 Verrucomicrobiota bacterium | reverse complement strand
CTGAGCGTATTGCGCCCGCCTGACTTCATCGCATGCAGCTCAAAACACTCGTCGCTGCCATTTCCCCCCGCCAAATCATCGGGCCGCTTGATCGCGTCGTGGAAGGCATCGCGTATGACTCGCGGCGAGTGCAAAGGAATGGTCTTTTCGTCGCATTGCGCGGGGAGAAAAGTGACGGCCACCAATTCATCGAGCAGGCCGTCGAAAAAGGCGCATCGGTCATCGTGACGGAGGAAGAGATCCAACACGCGCACGCTACTTGCATCGTGGTCGAAAACACGCGCCCAGCCCTCGCCGATCTCAGCGCGGCTTTCTATGAATACCCGACGCGCCGTCTCAAGCTCGCGGCGGTCACCGGAACGAATGGGAAAACAACGACGACGTTTTTGTTGAAACACATCTGCGAGAGGGCGGGACTGCGCTGCGGCCTGCTCGGAACGGTTCGCTACGAAATCGCGGATAGGATTTTGCCCGCGGTGCGGACGACGCCGGAAGCGCTCGATGTTCAGGAGCTGCTCGCGCAGATGGTGAATGCGGGATGCAAAGCTGCGGCCATGGAAGTCTCATCGCACGCGCTCGCGCAGGATCGCACGCGCGGACTCGAATGGGACGTTGCCGTGTTCACGAACCTCACCCAGGACCATCTCGATTTTCATGGAACGATGGAGAGTTACTTCGACGCGAAGACAAAACTCTTCACCGGGCTCGCGGAACAGAAAGCGAAGACGAACGCGGCCGCGGTGATCAACATCGACGATCGCTACGGCGAGCAATTGGTCGATCGGCTCGACAAGTTGGACAGAAAAATTCCCGTGATCACATATGGCGTGAGCGCGCGGGCAGATTTCCGGGCGTCAAATTATCACGCAGAATTTGCCGGCACTTCCTATCAGCTGGACGCGCGCGGGAAGAGCTATCTCGTGCGGGTGCCGCTGATCGGGCGATTCAACGTCGCGAACTCGATGGCGGCATTGGCGGCGGCGTCGAGCCTCGGCGTGAATCTGCGCGAGGCGATCCTCAGTCTCTCGCGATCGCCGCAGGTTCCGGGACGACTCGAAGCCGTCCCCGCGAAAAGGCAGTTTCAGGTTTTTGTCGATTACGCGCACACCGACGATGCCTTGCTCAATGTTCTCAAGACCCTGCGCGAACTTTCGCCCCGGCGTCTGATCGTGGTGTTCGGTTGCGGCGGCGATCGCGACAAGCAAAAGCGCCCGTTGATGGCGCGGGTCGCCGATCAGAACGCGGACTACAGCATTATTACCTCGGACAATCCGCGGAAGGAAGATCCCGACGCGATTATTGCCGACGCCGAAAAAGGTTTTCGCTCGGATCGCTACGAAAAAATTGCCGACCGCGCGAAAGCGATCGCGCGGGCCATCGAACTGGCGCAGCCGCGCGATATCGTTCTCATCTCCGGCAAGGGACACGAGAGCTACCAGGAATTCGCCGATCACACCGTGCCGTTCGACGACATCCAGGTCGCCCGGCAGGCGCTGGAAAATCGTCCGCTGGAATTTGGAACATGACGCCCGCGCTTTCACTTCGCCAAATCGCGGAATTCGCCGGTGGATCGTTAACGGCCGGTGATCCGGACGCGACGGTCTCGAAAATCAGCACGGATTCGCGAACGCTTCAGCCCGGCGATTTCTTTGTCCCGTTGCGTGGTGAGAATTTCGACGGCCACAAATTTGTCGAGCAAGCCAGCGAGCGTCGCGCGCTCGGCGCGATGGTAGAAGCAAGCTGGAGCGGCACGACCCCAAAAAGTTTCGCGCTGATTCGCGTTCCCGACACGCTCGCCGGCTATCAAAACCTGGCGGCAAACTACCGGCGGTCGCTCACGCTCAAAGTGATCGCGATTACCGGCAGCAATGGGAAGACCAGCACGAAGGATTTTGTGGCCGCGACGCTCGCGAAAAAATTTCGGGTCACGAAAACGGAAGGCAATTTCAACAACCACGTCGGCCTTCCCCAGACCATGCTCGCGGCGAACGCCGATGATGAAATCGCCGTTTGGGAAATCGGGATGAATCATCCGGGCGAGATCGCGGCGCTGGCGAAGCTCGCGGCGCCCGATGCCGCCATCATTACGAACGTCGGTCTTGCGCATATCGAATTCATGGGGAGCCGCGAAGCGATCGCATTGGAAAAGGGCGCCTTAGCCGAAGCCGTCGGAGCCGACGGCACTGTGATGCTGAACGCGGACGATCCGCTCAGCCAAGGCATCGCTCAACGCACGCACGCGAAGATCATTCTGGCTGGAATCGAAAACGGTTCGGTCCGGGCGACTGACGTGCGGCAGAGCGCGACCGGATCGGAGTTCACCATTCTGGAAGGCGCGCATCGGTGCCGCGCGCAATTGCCGGTGCCAGGCATTCATATGGTGCAAAACGCGCTGCTCGCGGTCGCCGCCGGGCGCGCCTTCGGTCTCTCGCTTGAGGAATGTGCCGCGGGACTCGCCTCCACGCCGCTCACGAAAGCGCGGCTCCAGATCAAGGAGATCAACGGCATTCAGTTTATCGACGATAGCTACAACGCGAATCCCGATTCGATGAAAGCCGCCTTGCGCACCCTCATCGAACTCGGTGCCGATGGCCGGCGGATCGCAGTGCTCGGCGAGATGGGTGAGCTGGGCGAGGAATCGGAACGCGGCCATCGCGAAGTCGGCGAAGCGGCGGCAGCGCTCAGCGTGGATGAATTAATCGCGGTCGGAGCGACGGGGGCGGCGATTGCGAATGCGGCGCGCAAGGCCGGCCTGAAAAATACTGTCGCGGTAGATGCGCCGGAAGAGGCCGCGGAGTTGCTCGCCCAGGGTGCGCGCGCAGGCGATTTGATTCTCGTCAAAGGAAGCCGCTCGGCGCGGATGGAGCGGGTAATGGAAGCATTTTCGAATCTGCAGCCGGCCAACGGGAGAACCTCGCCATGATGTATTACCTCCATCGCCTGAGCGAGGACCTGAAGGGCTTCAACGTCTTCAATTATGTCACGTTCCGCGCGGTCGCCGCGGCGGTGACTGCTTTCGTTCTCTCCCTCGCGTTCGGCAACTTCGTCATCCGAAAACTGATCTCGCTCAAAGCCGGTCAGCCCATCCGGACCGCCGACGAAGTGCATCGGCTGGCCGAATTGCACAGCAGCAAACAAGGCGTTCCGACCATGGGTGGGGTGCTCGTGATCGGGACGGTCGTGACTTCGAGCGTGCTCTGGGCGCGGCCGGATAATCGTTTCGTCTGGCTGGCGCTTTTCAGCATGGTCTATCTCGGCGTCCTCGGATTCGTGGATGATTATCTGAAGGTCGTGAAGAAAAATTCCGACGGCATCAGTGGCCGTCTGAAATTGGTTTTCCAAATCGCCCTGGCTGCAATCGTCACCACGGTTTTCCTGACGAATCCTCTTATCGAGGTGCAGGCGCGCTCGCTTTATTTGCCGTTTTTTAAGGCGCCCGTCATCGACAACATGGGATGGTTTACCCTCGCGTTTTTCGCGCTTGTCATTGTCGGGTCGTCAAACGCCGTCAATCTCACCGACGGCCTCGATGGTCTCGCCATCGGCTGCACGATCACGGTTGCGTTTGCCTACGCCTTGCTTTCCTACGCCGCGGGAAATTTCCGGATCGCGGATTATTTGCAGGTCCCGTTCTATCCCTACACCGGCGAGCTCGCCGTGGTCTGCTCGGCGCTGGTCGGCGCCGGCCTCGGGTTTCTTTGGTTCAACTGTCATCCGGCCAAAATGATCATGGGCGACACCGGCGCGCTCGCGATCGGCGGGATGATTGGTGTCATCGCGATTTGCTGCAAACAGGAACTGCTTCTCGCCGTCGTCGGCGGCGTCTTCGCGATCGAAGCGCTCTCGGTGATTCTTCAAGTGCTCAGCTTCCGGCTGACCGGCAAACGCATCTTCGCGATGTCGCCGCTCCATCATCATTTTGAATTGAGCGGCTGGAAGGAAAACACCGTCATCGTCCGCTTCTGGATTTTGTCGGCGGTCTTTGCTCTGCTCGGCCTGGCGACGCTGAAGCTGAGATGAAATATCAGGGAAAAAAAGTGGCGGTGCTGGGAGCCGGACTGAGCGGGACAGCGGCCGCCCTTCTCCTCCGAAGCGAAGGCGCCGAGGTCACCGTGCTCGACAGCGCGGAGGAAAAAACTTTGTTGAAATCGACGATTGAAAATTTGCGAGCGCGCGGCGTGACCGTTCGCTGCGGGCCTGAGGCTGAGCGCGATTCGTCGCCGTATAATTTTGTGGTTCTGAGTCCCGGCATCGATCCGATCTCACCCCTCGCGACGAAGTTTTCCTCGCGTAAAATCGAGACGATGGGCGAGCTCGAATTGGGTTGGCGCTCCGTCGATGTGCCCGTCATCGCCATCACCGGGACGAACGGAAAGACCACGACGACGGAGCTGCTCGCGCAAATGTTGAATGCGTGCGGCCAACGCACGATCGCCTGCGGCAACATCGGCAAGCCGCTCTCCGAAGTGGCGCTGGAAGATCGCGATCTCGACGTCCTTACCGTGGAAGTGAGCTCGTTTCAGCTCGAAACGATCCGGACCTTTCGGCCTTCCATCAGCGTCTGGCTCAATTTCGCGCCGGACCATCTCGATCGTTATCGCTCCGTGGCCGAGTACCGCGCGGCGAAGCTGCGCATTTTCGAAAACCTAACTTCGGATGACGTGGCGGTGCTCAATGCCGGCGAAACGCTACCGAAGATTTCCGCCCGCGCCGTGACCTTCAGCGCCTATTCGAACCAGGCGGATTTCCGCCTGGAAGGCGGCTCCATCGTTTACCAAAACGCACCGGTTCTGCGGATGGCGGACACGAAACTGCGCGGCTCGCACAACATCGAGAACCTGATGGCGACACTGGCGGTCGGTTTGGCGCGCGGTTTGTCGTTCGAGGAAATGCTGCCGCCGCTTTGTGCTTACGAGCCGCGCCCGCACCGCTGCGAGTTCGTCCGCGAAATCGGCGGCGTGACTTATGTGAATGATTCCAAGGCGACCAATCTCGCCGCGGTCGAGAAGGCCCTGCTTGCGCAAAACAAGAGCGTGATCCTGATCGCCGGCGGAAAGGACAAGGGATTCACCTTCGAAACTTTGCGCCCGCTCGTTTCGGAAAAGGCGCGGGCCGCGGTCCTGATGGGCGAGATGGCGGAGCGGATCGCGCAGGATTGGAAGGGCGTGCCTTCCCAGATCGCCAATTCGCTGGCCGATGCGGTCGAGCGCGCGCACGCGCTCGCGAAACCGGGCGAGGTCGTCTTGTTCTCTCCCGGCACTTCCTCGTTCGACATGTTCAAAAGTTACGCCGATCGCGGCGATCAATTTCGTGCCCTCGTCAATGCGCTTCCCAAATGAAATCATGAAACTACCCAAACTTCTTACCCGCAAAAAACTGCGCGCCGCGACTGCGCGCCGGTCTCTCGGCGTGCCCGACGAGATGGATTACGAAGAGATGTCGGAGCCAAACATGAAGCTCTCGCGCGCGCTGTTGATCGTGCTCGTGCTGCACGTCGTCGCCGTCGCCGGCATCATCGCGTTCAACGCCATCAAGTCGCGGCAGGGTCCGCTCCCGCCGGTCTCGAACACAAGCGGCAATGCGAATGCGACTCAGACCGTGACGGCAAAGACGAATCCTTCAACGGTCGCTTCTTCCGACGCCGCCTCCGCGCGCACGGTGACCAAGCCGGTCGTGAAGGAAGAAAAAAAGGCCGAACGGCCGAAGACGGACAGTAGCATTCCGAAGGCCGAGGCGGCCAAGACCTACGTCGTCGCGAAAGGGGATAATCCAGTCGCGATCGCCCGGAAATTCAAGATTCCTTACGACCAATTGCTCGCCGCGAACAATATCGAGGACCCGCACAAACTTCGCATTGGGCAGAAACTGATCATCCCGACAAAAGCGGCGAAGCCCAAGAAGTCGGCCGATTAAAATGGAAAGCGCTTCTCCTTGGCGGAAGCGGAGTTTCCTTCCGCCGCCACCACCGCCTCCGTCCGATTAGATGCATCGCAAGAGCGCCCATTTTCTGTTCGTCGCCGTTTTGGGCATGCTGGTGATCGGCATCGTCATGCTTTTCAGCACGAGCGCTTTTGCGAAGGACAGTCACGGCGACATGTATTTTTTCATCAAACGCCAGGCCGTCTGGCTGGCGGTGGGTCTCGTGGTCTGCACCTTCGCTGCCATCGTGGATTATCATTTCTGGCAGCGCACCTGGTGGATCTGGTTCGGGCTCGCGCTCGTCGCTCTGGCTTTTTGTTTCGTTCCTCATTTCGGCATGCGGATTAACGGCTCGCGCCGCTGGGTTGGCCTGGGCCCGGCCACGTTTCAGCCGTCGGAGATCGCAAAAGTGGCCGTCGTCTTTTTCCTGGCCTCGTGGTTCGCCGCTCGGGAAAAGGAAAGCGGTCGCATTCTCCAAGGGTTCGTCATTCCCTTTGCCATCGTTTCGACCGTGCTGGCGCTGATCGTAATGGAAGTCGATCTCGGCACGACCGCGCTGATCGGTGCCACCATGTTCGTCATCATGTTCGTGGCCGGAACGCATCCGGCGTTGCTTGGTTTGCTTTCGTTAGGCGGCCTCGGTGGAATTCTCTTCGTTGCCACCCAGATGTCGGAGCGGATGGGACGGCTGGCTGCGTTCATGGATCCGGAGCGGTTCAAGGACGATGCGGGTCTGCAACAAATGCAGGCGTTGATCGCCTGGGGCAGCGGCGGCATGGAAGGGCTCGGCCTCGGGAATGGCCGGCAGAAAATGCTTTATCTCCCCTACGCACACACCGACTTCATTTTCCCGATGATCGGCGAGGAGCTTGGTTTGCGCGTCAGTCTGCTCGTCGTGTTCCTGTTCGTCGTGATCATTGTGTCGGCGATGATGATCGCGCTGCATGCGAAGGACCGGTTCGGCTTGCTCCTCGGCTGCGGCATCGTGTCGCTTCTTGGATTGCAGGCGGCGGTGAACATTGGGGTGACGACGTCGCTCCTGCCGAACAAGGGGTTGCCGCTCCCGTTTGTGAGCTATGGCGGATCGAACCTGGCCGCGTGCCTTTTCGGCGTAGGCATCTTGCTGAACATCTATCGCCAGGGCGTGCTCGAGCCGGGAAAGAAAAAGAACGCGGTCATCCGCGCGCGGACGACGCCGAGAATATAGGTCATATGCGTCCTATAGGTCCTATATGAACACTGTGATCGCATGCGGTGGCACAGGCGGCCATCTGTTTCCCGGCCTCGCCGTCGCGGAAGTTTTGCGGGCGCGCGGCCACGAAGTGCTGCTTTTCGTTTCGGAGAAGGAAATCGATTCGCTCGCGCTCTCGGGTCGCTCGGAATTCCGCTTTCACAAGCTGCCGACGATCGGCCTGCCTTCGCCATTTTCGCCGGCGATCTTCGGATTTGCCCGCCGGTTCGCGGAAAGCCTTCGCGTTTGCCGCGGCATTTATCGGAAGTTCAAACCGCACGCGATCCTTGGCATGGGCGGTTTCACTTCCACGGCGCCGGTGCTTGCCGGAAAGATGCGTGGCATTCCGACGTTCATCCACGAATCGAACGCGATCCCCGGAAAGGCGAACCGGCTGACCGCCCGCATGGTGCGTGCCGTTCTGCTCGGCTTCAAGGAGTGCGCTCCCTATTTCTCGAAGGTCCGCACCGAAGTGACCGGCACGCCGATTCGCAAGGAACTTCAGCTCATCGATCGAAGGATAGCGCGGCAACGGCTCGGGTTGCACGAAGATCTTCTCACGCTCCTGGTCATGGGCGGAAGCCAGGGTGCGAGCGGAATTAATCAAGCCGTGATCAAGTCGCTGCCATTGCTGCAAGGGGCGCCCTTCCAGGTCATCCATCTTTCCGGCGCGCGCGACGAACGCCTCGTGGCGGACAATTACCTGCGCGAAAAAATTCCCGCGCACGTGGCCGCGTTTCATCACGCGATGGAGGAAGTTTACAGCGCGGCGGATTTCGCGATCGCGCGTTCGGGCGCGGCGAGCCTGGCGGAGCTGGCGGCGTTTTCTCTGCCGTCGATTCTGATTCCGTTTCCCTACGCGGCCGAAGATCACCAGACGAAGAACGCGGAGATTTTCGCTCGCGCCGATGCCGCCCTCATTCTAAAGGAATCCGATCTCGCGTCCGATTTGCTCGCCCAGAAAATTCGGGAGCTGATCGCCGATCCGAACAAACTGCGGCGCATGGCGGAAAATTCCGCGCGCCTCGCGCCGAAAAACGCAGCCGCCCTCGTGGTCGAAACGATGGAAAGATATACCCAATCCACTCATGATGCTCGCCTCTGAAATCGATCTGCCCCAGATGCTCGCGCGCGAGCGTCACCGGATCCATTTGATTGGCGTGGCCGGGAGCGGCATGAGCGGAATCGCAGCCCTGTTGCTCGAGCTCGGGCACGACGTGAGTGGTTCCGACAAGGTCGGTTCTCTCGAAACGGACCGGCTCCAGCGGCTCGGCCTGCGCTTTCGTCCGCAGCATCGCGCCGAGGACGCCATCGACGCCGAGCTCGTCATTTTTTCTTCCGCGATCAAGGACGATAATCCAATCCTGGCAAGCGCACGCATCGCCGGCAAACCGCTCGTGCGACGCGCGCAAGCGCTTGCCGCCATCATGGCGGGGAAGCGCGGGATCGTCATTGCCGGCATGCATGGCAAGACCACGACTTCCGCGATGGCGGCGCATCTTCTACGCGAAGGCGGAATGCATCCGTCGCATTACGTGGGCGCAGAGATTCCGCTGCTAGGCTCGAACGCGCACTGGGACCGGCGCGGAGAATATTTCGTCGCGGAAGGCGATGAGAGCGACGGCACGCTGCGTTTCTTTCGGCCGGAACACTCGGTGATCCTGAATATCGAGGAAGAGCATCTCGATTTCTATGCCGACCTCGCCGCGATCGAAGCCGTCTTTTCCCAATTGCTCGACCAAACGACCGGCTCAGTTTTTTACTCCGCGGATGACGAGCATGCCGCGAGAATTTGCCGGAGCCGGCCGCGTTCCATCTCCTTCGGCTTCGCGCAGGATGCCGATTACCGCGGGACGGACATCGATCTTCAGGATTTCACTTCCGTTTTCTGCATTTATCGCCGGGGTGAAAAACTGGGCGAAGCGGTGCTGAACGTTCCCGGCCGCCACAACGTGAGCAACGCGCTCGGCGTGATCGCTCTGGCGACGGAGCTGGGCGTTCCGTTCGACAAGATCGCGGCTTCGCTCCGCCGGTTCGAACACGCGCGCCGGCGCTTCGAAATCAAATACCAAAGCGAGCGTTTTCTGCTGGTGGACGATTACGCGCATCATCCCACCGAAATCCGGGCGACGTTGGTGACGGCAAAGTCAGCCGGACGCAGCCGGGTCCTGACGATGTTTCAACCGCACCGTTATTCGCGCACCAAGGCGTTGCGCCGCGAATTCGGACGGGCTTTCGAAAGCGCCGATCGAGTTGTTGTTACCGATGTTTACCCCGCGAGCGAAGCGCCGCTGCCCGGCATCACCGGCCAAACCATCGCGGATGAAATCACCGCGCACGGTCATGACGGCGCGAGCTATCAACCGCGCCTCGATCGCGTTCATCACGATGTCGGAAACATGCTTGCTTCAGGCGATCTGATTTTAAGCCTCGGCGCGGGCAACATTCACGAGCAGCTTTCGCTTCTCGCCGCGGACCTCGTGATCGCGGAAAGGCTCAAAGCCATTGTCGGCGAAGAAGGCGACGTGCGGCTTTACGAGCCGTTGGCGAAGCACACCACGCTGCGAGTCGGCGGGCCGGCGCAGTTCTGGGTCGAGCCGCGGACGGAAGCCGCGTTCGCGGAATTGATCCGGTATTGCCGGGCAGAAAACATCCCGCTGTTTGTCATCGGCCGCGGCTCGAATCTGCTCGTGCGCGATGGAGGAATCCGCGGCGTGGTCGTGCACCCGAATGGCGGCGAATTCGATAAGGTGGAAACGTCCGGCAACGAAATCACGGCGGGCGTTGGCGCGAAGCTCAAGCAAGTCGCCTACGCCGGAAAAACCGCGGGCCTGGGCGGTCTCGAATGGATGGAGGGAATTCCCGGTGCTGTCGGCGGTGGGCTCCGGATGAACGCGGGAGCGATGGGCGCGCAGACTTTTGAGAACGTGGTCAGCGTTCGATATCTGGACGGCGAAGGCAACGCGCATACCAAAACACCGAAGGAACTCGAGATTCATTATCGGCATGTTCCTTTGCTGGAACGCAACTATGCGGTCTCCGCGGTTTTCAAAGGGACGCCCTCTGACTCGGAGGAAATCGCGAGGCGCTTGGAGGAATCGCAATCGAAGCGGCGCACGACTCAACCAAGCGCGAAGAGCGCCGGCTGCATTTTCAAGAACCCGGTCAGTTGTCCCGCGGGCAAGTTGGTCGACGAACTCGGGCTTAAAAATACGAACGTGGGAAATGCCCGCGTCTCCGAGATTCACGGGAACTTTATCGTGAATGATGGCGGCGCGACCGCGGCGGAGGTCCTCGAGCTCATCGCGAAAATTCAGGACGTGGCGCGGACGAAGCGCGGGATCGAATTGGAAATCGAAGTGCAAATCGTGGGAGAGGAAGCGTGAAGTTTGTCGCGTGGCAAGAAAGTCCGGGTAGCGCGCGCGTCTCGCGCGCTGGCGATGACGTCTCGCCATCGCGAACTTTCAGTTCCGGTGACTTGGCAGAACGCTCGGGAAAAGATTGTTGCGGCGAGACGCCGCAACCAACACGCGAGACGCGTGCGCTACCGGGAGAGAAATGAAGGCGTTGCCCAAAAGAATTGCGGTGTTGATGGGCGGGCCGGGCTCGGAGCGCGACGTCTCCATGGCGACCGGACGTGGCGTGGCCAAGGCTTTGCGCTCGTTAGGCGCGAAAGTCGATGAGGTCGACGTGAAAGGTGCGGAGTTCGACCTGCCTGCCGGCGTCGAGCTCGCTTTCATTGCGCTCCACGGCACGTTCGGCGAAGACGGCCAGGTCCAACGAATCCTGGAAGCGCGTGGCATTCCGTACACGGGAGAAGGTGTGGCCGAGAGCGAACTCGCCTTCGATAAGATCCGCTCCAAGGAAGCTTTTCAACAGCATGGCGTCACGACGCCGTATTGGCAGATCATCAGTCTCACGCAGCGTCCGACCATTCCAATCCCGTTCGTGATAAAAGCCCCACGGCAAGGCTCGACCGTTGGCGTTCATATCATTAGGAACGAACGAGACATCGATTCGGCCATTGCGGACGCCGGCAAGTACGATCGCGAGCTGCTCGTGGAGAAATTTATTGCCGGTCGCGAACTGACGATCGGAATTCTCGGCGACCAGGCGTTGCCGATTTTGGAAATCATTCCGAAAGGCGGCTTCTACGATTTCACGAATAAGTATCCATTTCTGAATCCCGGGGCGGGCGGCGGAGCCGAACATGTTTGTCCGGCGAAGATTCCCGAAGAGCAGACGCGCGCGATCCAGGACCTTGCGCTGCGGGCGCATCGCGCGCTCGGGCTCCAGGTTTATTCGCGGGTGGACATCATGCTTCCGGAGGAAGGCGAGCCGAGCGTTCTGGAGGTGAACACAATCCCGGGAATGACCGAGGCCAGCTTGCTTCCGGAAGCGGCGGCGGCGGCCGGGATTAGTTACACGGAATTGTGCGCGCGGATCATCGAGCTTTCTGGAAAGCGAGGCGCGTCGAAGCCATGAAGGTGAAGAATCAACGCCTGCGCCCGCGCAACGAACGCGTCTCCAACACGCGGCAACGCCGGCAACAGCACCTCCTCGATGTTCGAGTGCGTTCGCACAAAGCGACCCGGCATCGCAATCGCCGCGTCCTCGTCATCGTCTCAAAGATCGCGCTGGCTGGCGCGATTTGCGCCGCTCTCGTTCTCGGAATCCGGTTCGGAGCGAAGCGGTTCTTTTTCGAGAATCCGGATTACCAGCTCAGCCAAATCGAAGTGCAGACCGATGGAACCCTGCAGCGCGAGCAGATCCTCAAGACCTCCAATTTGCGCGAAGGCGAAAATATTTTCCTGGTGAATCTCGCGCAGGTGCATGATCGCCTCCAGCAATTGCCGCAGGTGGATGAAGTGCAGGTGATGCGGAAGATGCCGGGCGAGATCGACATTCGGATTGTCGAGCGCAAACCGATCGCCTGGATCACTTCGGACAAAACAATTTCCGATCCATTTGCGTCCGAGGTCGCTTTTCTGGTGGACGCGCGCGGGGTTCTCATGAAAGAAAAGAAGTTGTTGCCTGAATATCTCGGCCTGCCGCTGATCACGGGATGCACGAGCGAGTCGCTCGAGGCAGGAAAAACCGTCGAATCATTCGAAGCGAAGTCGGCGCTCGAGCTTTTGCGGCTGAGCACGCGCAGCTTCATGCAAACGCGCTTTCAAATCCGCGAGATCGATGTCTCGAGAGGTTATTGCCTGCTCGTTTCGGACAAGAACCATACTCGCGTCACCTTCGGCTTCGATAATCTCGAGACGCAATTGCAGCGCCTCGAGCAGTTCCTGGTTTACTGCGACGATTCGAAACAGGAGCTCGGCACCGTTAATCTTCTGGTGCAGCGGAATATTCCGGTGACGTTCGCGAAGAATTCCGTGGAAATAATCAACGACACGATCGACCCAGAAGGCGCGGAGCCGAAAATTTTGAAGGCGATCCCCGTTCATCCGATGGCAAAAAACGAAGCGAACCCGGCGGCTCCGAAATCGCGCACGAGCGCGTCACCGCCGCCGGTGCGCAAAGCAATTCCGCTCCGAAAGAGCAGAAAGGATTAAGCGAAATGGCAAGCAGTGATTTGATGGTTGGTCTCGAAATCGGCACGTCGAAGATCTGTGTCGTCGTCGGCGAAGGCCGGCCGGACGGCACGATCAAGATTCTCGGCGTGGGCCAGGCGCCGTCCCGCGGCGTGCGCAAAGGCGAGATCGTCGATTTCGAAACCGCCATGAAATGCGTGCACGAAGCGGTCGTCGACGCGGAGACGAAAAGCGACGTGATGATCCGCAGCGTTTACGTCGGTGTCGCCGGCTCGCACATCCAGAGCTTCAACAATCGCGGTTCCGTATCGCTTCCGGAAGAGCGCGACGAAATCGACGAGCAGGACATCGAGGATGTGAAGATCAACGCGCGCGAAGTCAGCATCCCTGCGCAGAACGCGTTCCTTCATTCCATCATCCAGCATTATCACGTCGACGGCCAGGACGGCGTGCTCAACCCGGTCGGCATGCTCGGGCAAAAACTGGAAGCCGATTTCCACATCATCCATGGCGTGCGGACGCGCATTCAAAACACGATCCGTTGCATTAAGGAATTACCGCTCGAAGTCGAAGACGTGGTCTTCACCGCGCTCGCCTCTGCGCAGGTCGTGCTCACGCAGCACCAGAAAAACCTTGGCGCGCTCGTGATCGATATCGGCGGCGGAACGAGCGATTACATTTTATATGTGGACGGCGCGGTCAAGCAAAGCGGCGTCCTCGGCGTCGGCGGCGATCACATCACGAACGATATCTCGATGGGCCTGCGCATCCCGATGACGCGGGCCGAGAAACTAAAAATCGAGGAAGGCAGCGTCACGCTCGGCAATTGTCTGCCGGGCGAAACGGTGTTGCTCAAGGACGATTCGGGTTTTGCCGGAAAGGAGATCGAGCGGGAGACGCTGAACACGATCATTCATTTGCGGCTGCGCGAGACCTTCGAGCTGCTTAAGCGGAAGCTGGAGGAAGAACCGTTCATCAACTACATCGGCGAAGGAATTTTCATCACCGGCGGATGCAGCCACTTGAACGGCATCGATCATCTGGCGGAGGAAGTCTTTGAATTGCCGGCGCGCGTCGCTCACGCCCAAACCATGTCCGGCCTAACGAGCGCTTTCGAGAACCCGCAATTCTCCGCGGCGATCGGGTTGATTAAATACGCGCAGGCGATGCAGATCGACCGGCGGCCGCGTGGCGGCATCGGACGAATTTTCGGCAAGTTCTTCAGTGGGATGAGATCGTGAAAACCGCGCTCTTAATGATTTGTCATCCCGAGCCGCGCAGACGGCGAGGGACCTCACAAGCGCTCAATCGCTTCCGCGAAACAACAGGCGTGCGCGTAACAGAACGCCTGATGTTTGACGATAGCCTGAATTGCAGTTGTGAGGTCCCTCGGCGCGCTTCGCCAGCCTCGGGATGACAGCTAATGAACGCGAAACCAAATTAGCACGCTTATGATCCAACTCAGCCGCAACTACAGCCTGCCCGAAAAGGCGGAGGAAGAAATCCCGATCAAGGTCGTCGGTGTCGGTGGCGCGGGCTCGAATGTCCTCGATCGCATGATGCTCGACGGCCTCGACAAGGCCGATCTGATCGCGATCAACACCGACGTGCAATCGCTCGCCAGCTCGGTGGCCACGCACAAAGTGCAGCTCGGCCGCACGGTCACTCGCGGCCTCGGCGCGGGCGGCGATCCCGAGGTCGGTTACAATGCCGCTTACGAATCGGCTGACGAACTTCGAGCGGCGTTGACGGATGCGCGCATGATTTTCATTTGCACCGGACTCGGCGGCGGCACTGGCTCCGGCGCGGCGCCCGCCGTGGCGCAGGTAGCGCGCGAAGCCGGTTCGCTGGTCGTTGTTTTCGCGACGATGCCGTTCGCATTCGAAGGAAAACGCCGCACCGCGCAGGCGCAGGAAGCGCTGGTGAAATTGCGCGAAAATTCCGACGCGGTCATTTGTTTCGAGAACGACCGCATGGGCGACATGGTTGCGCCGAAAGCAGGGATTCATCAGGCGTTCGCCGCCGCCGATGTCACCATCAGCCAGAGTGTGCGCTCGATCGTGAACTTGATTCAGCGCCCGGGTCTGATTCGCATCGGCTTTGACGATCTCCTCGCGGCGCTGCGCAGTCCGAGTGGCCGCTGTTTGTTTGGTTTCGGTGAATCGGATTCCGATAACCGCGCGCACGATGCGTTGACGCAGGCGCTGAAAAATCCGCTGATGGATCGCGGGCGGATGCTGGCCGATGCATCGCATGTTCTCGTCCAAATTGCCGGCGGGCCGGGCATGACGCTGACCGAAGTCGAGATCCTGATGCAGGAACTCGGGCGTCACATTAACGATCACACCCAGATTCTGTTCGGGACCGCTGTCGATGGACGGATGGGAAACCGGTTGAGCGTGACGCTGATCAGTTCGCTTTCGTCGGAGGAAGAGGCCGCGCCCGCAGCTGTGAAGCCGGTGAGCAAGGCGAAACCCGCCAAGCGTCCCGCGCCGGCGGCTGAGGCGATTGTGCCTCCAGCGCCGCCGATCTGGGAAAAACGCGAGGAAGCAGCGCCTGCCTTTGTCGCGGAGGAACCGCTGCCGATCGTCGAACCGCCCACGTTTGAGCCGGAATTAATTCAGGCCGAGGAACCGGCAACTTACGAACCGGAACCAGCTCCTTCTGCCGAAGCGGCTGAGGATCCGTTTCTCGAAGAAGCGCCGCCGCAGCCGCGCGTGATTCTTCCGAAGAAAAAGCCAGTGCCGTTCCAAGAGCCAAAGCCAATCGTGGAGAAGAAGCCGCACGCGAAACAGGAAGTGATGCAGTTCGAGCCGGTGACGCGGGGCCGTTTCGAAAAAAGCGAGCCGACCATCGTGGAAGGCCAGGATTTGGATGTGCCGACGTTTCTGCGAAAGAACGTCCGGATGAAGTAAGCCGCCTTCGGCGGATCAAGGAGCGGCGGTTTCCAAACCGCCGTAACGAAAGACAGAGTTAACGTCTTCGGCAAAATAGTCGGCGGTTTGTAAACCGCCGCTCCTTGGTGGCTGAAGGACGTTACTTCTTCATCAGGTCCAACACCGCGCTGACCATCCCGATCATTCCAGTTCGAATGGTCGGTTCGGGCACGGGCGCGAACTTGCTCGAATGCAAACTCGGGAGCGGCGTGCCGGTCTTCTTGCTTTCGGCGGCCTTGGCCGGATCGACCGCGCCGACGTTGAACATGAACGCCGGAATCGAATGATCCGGCAGGCTGTATTCGCTGAAGTCTTCGCCACCCATCGTCGGATCTTTCGCGATCACGTTGTCGGCGCCGATCGCCACCTTCAACGCGGCTGAGACCCGCTTCGTCAGCTCGGGATTGTTGTAGGTAGCCGGCGTGAATTCATTCTGCCGCACCTTCACCTCGGGCATTTTGTCCGGCGGAAGACCGGCCGCGGTCGCGCAACCTTTCGCTATGCGATCGATCGCGGCGAGCACGACATCGCGCACATCCTTCTTATAAGTGCGCACGGTGAGCTGCATCTTCACTTCATCCGAGATGATGTTGTGCTTCGTCCCGCCGTGAATGGAGCCGACGGTGACCACGACGTCATCGTGCGGATTGGTCTCGCGGCTCGCGATCGTCTGCCAGGCGTTGATGATCTCGGCCGAGAGCACGACCGGGTCTTTCGTCTTGTGCGGGTACGCGCCGTGCCCACCCATTCCTTTTACGCTCACGTCCACGGAGTCGACGTTCGCGTAGCAATAACCTTCCGTGACCCCGATCTGGCCGGTCGCGATCTCGGCGTCGTCATGCAAGCCGAGCACGTAAGTCGGTTTCGGCCATCGGGTGTAGAGCCCATCCTTCAATAACGCGCGCGCGCCGCCCACCGTTTCCTCCGCCGGTTGTCCGATGAAAATAATCGTGCCGTGCCATTTATCTTTCAGCTTCCCAAGTGCGCGGGCCGTTCCGATGAAGGTGGACATGTGAATGTCATGGCCGCACGCGTGCATCACGCGGACTTCCTGGCCCGCATCATTCTTGGTTGTGACCGTGCTGGCGTACGGAACGCCGGTTTCTTCGCGCACCGGCAACGCGTCCAGATCGGTGCGGATGGCGACCGTCGGGCCGTCCCCATTTTTCATGACGCCGATCACACCGAAACAGGGCAGGCCGGCCTGCTCGTACTTGCCGACGTGTTCCGTCACCTCGCAGCCAGCGGCCTTGAGTTCCTTCGCGACGATCGCGGCCGAGCGCTCCTCATGGGTCGAAAGCTCGGGATGGGTGTGAAGATCTTTGTAGATGGTCAGGAGCGATGGCAACTCGGCGTCGGCGATCGTTTGTGGAGTTTGCTGGGCAAGGAGCGGAATTGGAACCAGAGCGAGCGCGAAAGTGAGAAAGCGAATCTTCATGGGGCAATCCTAGTGGTCCCACAGAGCCAAGTCGAAGAATCTCTGAGTTGTTATCCACAGATTGCGCAGATTCACACAGATTTTTGCAGCAGCTGCATGAGCCTCGCTCCGCTGTCTTCTAATCTGTGAAATCTGTGTAATCTGTGGACAGAATGGCTTTCGAAGAAAACACGCTTCTTTTCGGATCGGACCCGACCCCGCGCATCGTCGCGATCGAGCTCGGCGATACGGGGACCGTGAAGGTCTATCGCCGCGAAAAGGATGGCTCGACCACGGCCGACATAGAACCGTTTCATCCGTTCGTCTGGTGCGACTCCGACGTGACCGATCTGAATATCGCCGCGGAAAAGCTCGCCGGCGATTTGCGTTACGGCTGGCGGATCACGGTCGACAGCTGGAAAGAATTGATCGCGCTCCGCAATGGATTGAAAAGCGCCGGCCGCAGCTTCTTCGCGCTGAGCGATCCGGTGCAGCATTATCTCACTCACACCGGACGCACCCTCTTCAAAGGCCTGCCGTTCGCAGAACTCCGCCGGCTCCAGCTCGAAGTTCTCTCTTTCGTCGGCGGCGAAACTGAAATCCCCGACGCTTCGCAGCCGGCCGATCACATCATGAGCATCGCGCTTTCCGACAACAGCGGCTGGGAAGAAGTGATCGTGGTCGACCCGACCAAGCTGGAAGAGTCGGAAAAAGCCGCACTGAAGCGACTCACGGCGATCATCAAGGAACGCGATCCCGATGTGATCGAAGGCCATAACCTTTTCCGCTTCGATCTTCCGTATCTCGTGGCGCGCGCGCGGAAGGCGAAGGTGAAACTGGATTGGGGGCGGAGCGGCGGATATCTGCGCTCGCGTCCATCGCGGCTTCAGATCGCGGAGAAGACGATCGATTATCCGAAGTTCACCGTCGATGGCCGGCACTTCGTCGATACATTTCTGCTCGCGCAATTCTACGACGTCGGCATGCGCAGCCTTTCAGGCTTCGAGCGGATCGATGTCGCGCAGCATTTCGGGCTGACTGACGAAACGCAAATCTCCTCGCTGAGCGGCAAGGAGCTTCAACGCGCCTATCTCGAAGACACCGAGCGCCTCCGCCAGCGCGCCCTTTGCGCCGTTCGAGAAACACGTGCCGTCGCGGATTTGCTGAGCCCGAGCTACTTCATCCAAGCCCAGATTTTTCCCTACAACTATCAGGACGTGATCGTGCGCGGCAACGCCACCCGCATCAACGCGCTTTTTCTCCGCGAATATTACCGGCAGCGCCACTCCATTCCCGAGATGCCGATGGTGCGCGGTTTCGAAGGCGGCTACACCGCGATCTTTTTCACCGGTGTCGCGCGCAACGTCTGGCATTGCGATATCGCGTCGCTCTATCCCTCCGTCATGTTGCAGTTCGATTGTTTTCCGGTGACCGATCAACTCCAGATCTTTCGGAATTTGCTCACCGATCTGCGGACGTTCCGGCTCGAAGCGAAGGCGAGCATGCGCTCCGCGAAAGACCGCGCGCAGCAGCAATATTTTCACGCCCTTCAGAACACGTTCAAGATTTTGATCAACAGCTTCTACGGTTACCTCGGTTTCGCGCAGGGACACTTCGCGGATTTCGATGCCGCGGCCCGCGTCACCCAGATCGGCCGCGAGCTTTTGCAAAAAATGATCGCCAGGCTGAACGCCCGCGGCGCGCAGGTCATCGAAGTCGATACCGATGGCATTTATTTTGTTCCACCGGCGAACGCGAAGCCCGACGAGTTACGAAACGCTCTCGCGAAAGAGCTGCCGCCCGGGATCGAAGTCGAATTCGACGAGCAATTCGAAGCGATGTTCAGCTACAAGGCCAAGAACTATGCGCTGCTCACCCGCGACGGCGAAGTGATCATCAAAGGCGGCGCGCTCAAGTCGCGCGGCCTCGAAAAATTCCAGCGCGTTTTTCTCGAGGAGATGATCAAGCTCATCATGGAGGGCAAATCGGAATCCATCGGCGCGTTGCGGGAAGATTTTGAGAAGAAGATCCGCGATCGCGAATGGAACATCGACATGCTGATGAAAACCGACACGCTCCAGGATTCGCTCGATAAATATCGAGCGAAGATCACCGGCGCCGCGCGCAATCGCGCCGCTGCTTACGAGCTCGCACTGGCGAGCGGCCGTAACTACAAACCGGGCGAGCAGGTCAGCTACTACATCACCGGCACGACCAAGAAAGTGGCCGCCTACGAAAACGCGAAGCTGGCTTCTGCATTCGATCCGCAAAACCGCGACGAGAATATCGATTACTATGTCGCGAAGCTCGACGAGCTCGTGAAGAAGTTTGCGAACGTGACACCCGCGGAAACGAAGCAAGAGACACTGCTGCTGTAACAAGGAGCGGCGATTTCCAAATCGCCGAAGCCTGATAATGGAAATGGTGTCTTGGCTGAAACAGTCGGCGATTTGGAAATCGCCGCTCCTTGATGGCGTTATCTACCTCCGCACCTGACAAAGGCAGGACGTTGTGATCTGAGTGTCGGCCTTCGCCCAGATTGTTTGGAATTTGGTTTTCATCGCGGCGGCTTCGTCATCGTTCTTTTTTTGTTCGCGCAGGCTTTCGCCCAAGCCGAAGAGCGACCAGCCGTTGTCCGGAAGACGCACGAGATCGTCGCGATAAACCTGCTCCGCCTCGGCGAAGCGCCCGGCTTTCATCAAGACGGCGCCTAACGAGTGACGGACAGGAATCATCCACGACGGCGGCTCATTGTATTTCAAGGCGTCCTCTTCTTTCACCGCGCTCTGCAGCTCCGCCAGGCCCGCATCCACGTTTCCTTCCGCGACCAGAATCTCACCTTCGAGCATGTGGGTCGCGAGCGAGATGACTGAGGACGCGTAATTTTTGCCGAGCAGCGCCTCTTTCGGGACCAGCTTCGCTCCGTCGACGAAGAGCGCCTGCTCCTTCCGCGCGGCCGTGGTGTTGCCTTTAGCGGCGTAAGCGGTGGCGCGCGCGGCGTGGTGAAACGCGCGGACAAACGGCATGCCGGGCGGATACTTATTGGGCTCAGCCAGAATTTCATCCCAGCGTCCGAAGCGGACCAGCACTTCGAGCGGAACCGCAAAAAAACCATCCGCGAAGGCCGCGCTTTCCTTCACGAATTTTACAGGCAATTCCGCCACCATCGCGCGCGCGTGTTTCATCGCGACTTCGCGCTGCCCGGTCATCAACGCGGCGTAGGCCAGCATGTGCCGATTGTGCGCCGCGTAAACCGGCAGCCGACCGGTGAGTGGACCGACAATTTTCCGGTAGCGCCTATCAGCCGCGACGGCTTTCTCGTTCGTGTCGATCGCCTGCTGCCAGCGTCCGCGCCGGATATCAATATGCGACGGCATGTGGACATTGTGCGCAAGGCCAGGTTGCAAAGTGCGCAGACGATCCGCGGCCGCATCCGCGCGCTCCGGGTTCCGCGAGGCTTCGACCGCGTGAATGTAGAGATGGTTCGCGAACGGATGTTGCGGATTGAGTTTCAAGACCGCATCGAGCGTCGCAAGGATTTCATCCGTTCCCGGGTTCGCCTGGCCATCGCGGGTCCATTGGTCCCACGGCCGCAGATCCATCATCGCTTCCGCGAAGAGCGCGCCCACGTCCGGATCGTTCGGGTATTGTTTCCAGACCTCGCGCATCGCCGACGCGTAGGCTTCATCGAGAGGTTTGCGATCTTCCGGCTGCGGACTCGCATAGCGATGGCTCAGCGCCTCAATCAGCGCCTGCTCGACCGGCGACGCCTTCTCGGCATTCTGTTGCGCCAGCTGCAATTCTTTCCAGGCCGCTTCGGCGGCCGGCGGCGGCACCATGGGAAAATTGATGTGCGGCCCATTCGCCAGCGCGATCCCCCAATGCGCCATCGCGCACTTCGGATCGAGCCGCGCCGCCTCCCGAAACGCTCGGATCGCCGCGCCATGATTGAACCCGTGATAGAACCCGAGTCCCTGATTGAAATACTGTTGAGCTTTTGGCGACTCAGTCGTGATTTTGCGCGAATAAGAACCGAGCCCCTCAAACACCGGCTCTCGCGCCCAAAGAACGCCGACGCCCGCGAACATGATGGTCAAGACGATAAAAACTCTGCCTGGAAGACGAGTCGATCTCATAGGCCGAAAATCTATCTCGCATCTCCTCTTCCAAGCAAGCCATTGGCGGTATGTGGCGGAGAGTCGACGGTCAGTTTTGGACAGGGTTAGAGCGCAGAGTCTAGCGGTTCTTGATGACCTTTCGGATCTCGTCGTGCGTGCCGAGATCGCTGAACGACAAAAGGCCAGGCTCGGCGTCGAACGTAAGCCGCAGCTTCAGCCCCGCCCGGCACTCGAACAAGCTCCCGCGCAGCCGGCGAATACCGAGGCCCGAGTGAAGATGGGGAGCGCCGAACCCGTCGCGGACCGCGGTAATCACGTCGCCAATCCGCTTCCGTTGCGCTTGCGGAAGAGCCCGAAGGGCCTTCTTCAGCTCAGGCGTCAACTCAACCCGCAATGTCCGCTTCGATGTCGCCACTGAAAGGTATCATCTTGCCGGCCTTGCGGTGACGCGCGATCCGTTGCTTGGTCCGGCGGACGAATGCGTCAAGCTCATGTTCAGTCACTCCGTACTCCTGAAGTGCGTAGTCATCGGAGTGAACCGTCACCGGTCGTAAGGCAATCACCTGGTCGCCGTGAAGAATGCCGATGTCTTCGCCCTTGGCCGCCCGCTTGAGCAAAGAGGACAGGTTTGTCCTGGCTTGGGTCGGTGAGAGCGTGGTCATGCGTCGATATTAAGACGATATGGCGAGCGACTCAAGATTGAATTGAAGACCTCACGTTCAGCGTCCTCGATATCATTCGTACCGTAACGAGGTTACTGGATCGACCCGTGTGGCGCGACGAGCGGGGAGGTAACCGGCAAGGAGCGCGATGACGATGAGGCAGGAAGGGACGGCGATGAACGTGACGGCGTCGTGCGCGGTAATGCCGAAGAGAATCGAGCTGAGGAAGCGGGATAGGAAGAAGGCGGCGATGAGACCGGCGAGGATACCGAGGGCGGTGAGCTTGAGGGTGCGGGCGAGGATGAGCTGTAGGATATTGCGGCGGGTGGCGCCGAGCGCGATGCGGATGCCGATCTCTTTGTAACGTTGCGTCGCGAGAAAGGCGATGACGCCGTAGATGCCGAGGCACGCGAGCGTGAGCGCGAAGATGGAGAAGATGCCGATGAGCCAGGTGCGGAAGCGCGGCTGCGCGATGGAATCGTTGATGAGCGACTCCATGGTGTTGACTCTTACGACGAGCGCGGGATCGAGGGAGTGAATGGCGGTGCGCACGGATGAGGCCACGCTGCCGGGTGCGCTGGAGCGGACGGCGAAGTTCAACTGGCGGCCGACGAAGGTGAGAGCGCCGGCCGAAGTTTGCGGATAGGGAACATAAATCTCGGCGTCGGGCGCAACATCGAGCCCGCTGTGTTTGATGCTGCCGCAGACAGCGACGATGGAGAGCCAATCTTTGCCGTAACGGATCCGTTTCCCGAGCGGGCTCTCGTTAGGCCAGAAACGTTGGGCAAAAACTTCGTTGACGATGGTGACGCCGGGCGCGGTCTCGTTGTCGCGCTCGTTGAAATCTCGGCCTTGTTTCAACGGAATCTGGAGGGTGGCGAAATAGTCGGGGCTGACGGGACGAATCTGGGCGTTGTATTGGACACCGGTCGCGGCGGGCTGGCCTTCGACGTCGTAGCTGTTACCCCAACTGTTGTTGCCGAACGGGAGATGCGTGACGACGCCGACGGATTCCACACCCGGCAGCGCGCGCACGGCCGCGAGCGAATCGCGATAGAACCGGATCATCCGGGCGGCATCGGGATATCGATCCTTCATGAGGACAGCGTCGGTGATGATAAGGTTTTGGGCGCGGAATCCGGGATCGGCGTGGGCGAGCGCGACGAAGCTGCGCATCATTAAGGCACAGCCGATGAGCAGGACGCAGGCAAGCGCGACCTCGGCAAAGACCAGGACGCGCCGGGTGCGTTCGGCGCCGGCGGTGCTGCTCGAGCGCGTGGCGCCTTTGAGCGCGTCCTGCAAATTGGTGCGCGAAGCGGCGAAGGCGGGACCAACACCAAACAGAATTCCCGATAGCGCGGAAACGAGGAGAACGAAGCCGAGCGCCCAGCCGTCGAGCTGCGCGTGCAACAGCTCCTGGACGTTGTCAGCAGCAAAATGCCTCAGGGCGTCAAGTCCCCAGGCGGCGATGGCGATCCCAAATGCACCGCCAATTCCGGCGAGCACCGCTGCTTCCGTCAGCAACTGTGCGATCAAGCGCGGCCGGCTGGCGCCCAGCGCGCTGCGAATCGCCATTTCCGATTGCCGCGAACTCGCCCGCGCCAGCATGAGGTTGGCAACGTTTGCGCAGGCGATGAGCAGGAGGAATGACACGGCACTAAAAAGGACGAGTAATGGCTGGCGGAGATCGCCGAACATTCTTTCTTCCAGACTCATCGAGTAAAACCGGCGGACGGTATCGTCACCGGTTGGGTTCACGCGGCGGCCGAGAATGTCGATCTCGGCTTTGAGACGCTCGGGCGTGACCCCCGGTTTCAGCCTGCCGATCACGCGGAGAAAATGCGCGTCGAGATTCTCCTGGAAGATCGGCGCGTCCAGCGCGGCCGGGACCCAGACCTTTACCAGAGGCGAGGGGAAATCGAAATTCTCCGGCATGACGCCGACGACGGTGTAGGGCTTCCCGTTCATGATCACGGACTGGCCGAGGACGTCGGGCTTCATTCCAAATTTCTCCCGCCAGAAGGCGTGGCTAAGAATGACGACCTGTTCGTGGCCGGCTTTTCCTTCCTCCTCGAGAAAGGTGCGGCCGAGAGCCAGCTTGAGCCCCAGCGTAGGGAAGAAGGACGGCGTGACCTGTTGGCCGATGGCCAGCTCGGGCTCACCCCGGCCAGTGACGGTAAAACCGCTGCCAGTCATCACCGCCATGTTCTCGAAGAGCTGCGACTGTTCCTTCCAAACGGTGAATTCCCGCGTGGAAAACGAGACGAGTTTTTCCTGCGGTAAATCCTGCCAGAGCATCACGAGCCGATCGGCTTCGGGGAAGGGCGGGCCTTTCAACAACACGGAGTTCACGATCGTGAACATGAGCGCGGTGCTGCCGATCCCGAGTGCGAGGACGGCCACGACCGTGAGAGAGAAGATCGGCGCTTTGCGCAGCGTGCGAAATGCGAACCGCACATCCTGCATTCTCGTCTCGATGAAGTGTCCGGCGCGGGCGTCGCGCACGAGTTCTTTTACTTGTTCGGTCCCGCCCAGGTCCACGAGCGCGGCGCGGCGCGCTTCCGTTTCGCTCAGCCCCTCCTTCATTTTTCGGTGCGTCGCCAGGTCGACGTAGGAGCTGACTTCGTCGGACAGATCTTGTTCGACTCTGCGCCGGCGAGTGAGGTTGCGGAAGAAAGCCAGGATGCGCATAACTATTCGTAGCGGAGCGCGATCACCGGATTCACACGCGTAGCTCTGCGCGCAGGAATGTAGTTGGCGACGAGCGCGACCGTGGCCAGCACGGCGGAGACGGCGACGAACGTGGGCAGGTCGGTTGCCGTGATGCCGAAGAGCAGGTTCGTCATCACGCGCGTCAGCGCCCATGACGCGAGCACGCCAATCACGATGCCGGTAAGCGTGAGCATCATCCCGTTGCCGACCACGAGCCGCATGATGTCAGCGCGCGTGGCGCCCAACGCCATCCGAATCCCGACCTCGTGTGTGCGTTGCGTCGCGGAGTAATTCATCACGCCGTAGAGTCCGACCGACGCGAGGAGGAGGGCGACGCCGGCGAAGATCGTAAGGAGCAGGGTGTTGAAACGCGGTCGCGCGATCGATTTCGAGATGACCTGCTGCATGGTCCGGACATCCGCGACGGGCTGGTCGGGATCGAGCGCGCGAATTTCCTTTTGCACCGCGGTCCCAAAGCGCGACGCATCGCCCGAGGTGCGCACGATGAGCGCCATGCCGGGATACGGCTCGCGCGCGTGCGACCAGTAGATGGCCGGCTCCGGTTCCTTGTTCAGCGCGCCTTCCCGGATGTCGCCGACGACGCCGACGATTTCGTCGGGCCCGCTCCCATCCCAGAAAACTTCCATCTGCTTCCCAACCGGATCCACGCCCGCGAAATATCTTTTCGCCATCGTCTCATTGATCAAAAGGACGCGCGATTCCTTCACGTCGCGTTCATTGAGCAGCCGGCCCTTCAGCAACGGTATCCCCATCGCCTGAAAATAGGTTGGCGTGATTACGCGCACCTCCACTCCCGGTTCCTGCCCGGGTTTAGGCGCGGGTTGCCCAACGATCTTAAACGCATCCCGCGACGCGAGGCCGCCGGTGAGCGGCAGGTAACTGATGGCACCCACCGCCTGCACACCGGGTAACGCGGCGACACGGTCCTGCGCCTGCTTGAAAAAATCGACGATCTGATGCGGGTCCGCGTATTTCTTGCGCGGCAATTGCAGGCGCATCGTCAGCACGTTCTCTGGATTGAAACCGGTCTCGACCGATTGCAGTCGCATGAAACTGCGGATCATGAGACCGGCGCCGATCAGCAGCACGAGGGCGAGCGCGACTTCCGCCACTACGAAAACATTCCGAAAGGTGCGGCCGCGGCCGCCAGTGGAACCGCGAGAGCCTTCCTTCAGCGCGTCATTCAAATCCGGACGCGACGCTTGCAGTGCCGGGATCAGCCCGAAGAGGACGCCGGTGAGCAGTGAAATTCCAAAGGTGAAACCGAGCACGCGCAGATCGAGCGTGACCTCGCTCAAGCGCGGGATGTTATCGGGGCCGAAGCCGACCAGAAACTGAATGCCCCAGAACGCGAGGAGCACACCGAGCACACCGCCCATCAGCGCCAGCAACACACTCTCCGTGAGCATTTGCCTAACGAGTCGCATGCGTCCCGCTCCCAGCGCGGCGCGTAACGCGAGTTCTTTCTGCCGCGACGCCGCGCGCGAGAGCAGCAGATTGGCGACGTTCGCGCAGGCGATCAGGAGCACGAAGGCGACGGCGGCGAAGAGGACGACCAGGATGGGCCGGATCTCGCCGACGACCTGCTCGTGCACCGGCACCACATTAACGGTCCAGCCGGTGTTGTATTTCGGAAGCGCCTGCTCGAGCTGTTTGGCGATGCCGGCGAGCTCGCCTTGCGCCTGCTGCATCGTCACAGTGTGCTTGAGCCGCGCCACGACGCGGAGGTAGCGGCCGGTTGTTTCGCGGTAATTGATCGCTGGATTGAGGGCGAGCGGCATCCATGCTTTCACCTGGTTGTCGAGAAAATGGAATCCCGGCGGCATGACGCCGACGATGGTGCGCTGCCGGCCGCTGATCGTCGCTTGCCTGCCGATGATCGCCGGATCTGAGCCGAACCGCGTCTTCCACAGCTCATGACTGAGAATGATGATGAGATCGTTGCCGACGGTGTCTTCTTCCGGCAGGAATGAGCGGCCCACCAGAGGCTGCACACCCAGCGCCGCAAAGAACGGCTGGCTGACAAATTGCGCCTTGATCTCTTCCGGCTCGCCACCGCCGCCGGTGAGATTGACGCGCTGATCCGCCACCGCAGCCATCTGCTCGAAGGAAGTGCTCTGCTTTTGCCAATCGAGGAAGTTCGCCGGCGAGACGACATTCTGAAGCCGGGCAATCTCTGAGGTGACGCTTTGCTCCCAAAGCATCACGATCCTGTCGGGATTCGCGTACGAGAGTGAGCGCAACAGCACGCCATTGATCACGCTGAAGATGGCGGTGTTCGCGCCAATGCCGAGCGCGAGCGCGATGACCGCGGTAAAGGTGAAGCCGGGCTTCTTCAGCAACGACCGCATCCCGTACCGAATGTCCTGGAAGAATGTCTCGATCGCGAAACCGGTCCGGCCCGCGCGCACTTCTTCTTTCACTTGCTCGATGCCGCCCACTTCCACCATCGCCGCGCGGCGCGCTTCTTTTTCGTTCATCCCTTGCTTCATTTTTTTCTCCATTAATAATTCCACGTACGAGCCGACCTCCTCAGTCAGTTCGCGGTCCATTTGATCTTTCCGGGTCGAGTTGCGCAGCAAACTGCCGATTCGCGAAAACAGTGTTTTCATCGAATGGTCAGGTCGCGCGCAAAGCGCTGCCGATCGCCAGCGAAATGCGCTGCCAATCTTCCGTTTCCGTCTCGAGCTGACGCCGCCCCGCCTTGGTCAGGCTGTAGAATTTCGCCCGCCGATTGTTTTCCGATTCGCCCCACTCGGCCTTGAGCCAGCCGGCCTCCTCCATCCGGTGCAGAGCGGGAAAAAGCGATCCCGGCTTCACATCGAAGGTGCCCTTGGTGATTTGATTGATCCGGTTCGAGACCCCGAGTCCGTGCAGAGGTTGCGCTGCCAGCGCCTTCAAAACCAGCAGGTCGAGGGTTCCTTGTAAAAGATCGGCTGTGAATTCATCGTCGCGTGTGCTCATATAGATAATCTGTAGGAGCATTGTGATGGCTCTCCTATAGACTGTCAATAGGAGAACTCTAGAAAGATCGTGGCGGGGGAAGGACCCGCCCGAAACGACGAACCTGCGAGAGCAGGGGACCCGGCATCAGACAATAGGCCGGCGTGACCGGACAACCAGCCTGGCGCAATCCCTCGGCGGCCCAGGTGTTGCAGGTGTGGAATGCCGAATAGGTGCCGCGCGCCCGATACCACCCTTCTCCGAGACGAATCGGGCGCCCCGCTTCGTCGAGTGCGTAGGTTTTCTCGATGTGCGCACACAGCCGGGCCAGACCGCGATCGGACAAATCAACCTGAATCACCGTGAAACGCGGCGCGTTCACTTTCTCGCGCACCGACCCAAACCCGTCCGCGAGCAGCACCGTGCGCCTTGATCCCGCCAGCGCTTTAACGGCGATGCCGACGGTAAGGGGCTTGCGGTAGCCATCATCGTCGCCCCAGCCCACCTCGAGATATTTGGAGTTCGCATAATCCCGGTTCGCTGGCCACAGCCGGGGCGGGATATCCGTTCGCTTTAGAGCCAGCCCGGTATGAAGCCCGCCATGGTTGATGACATAAATCGAGCGAGCTCTTTCGCCGACGGCAGGCGGATAGAGCGATTTGACTGGTCCGGCGCAGCCTGCGCAGAGAAGAAGCGCGAGGCAGACCGAGCCGAATCGGAGCATCCGACCCGCCCGAGTCTCGATCGGCTTGAGGCGATTTCCCATCCAGATAATTCGCCGGAAATGGCAGGTTTTCAACGAAACGGAACCGTATCTGCTGACTTCTGGAGGGTGAAGTTTTCCCGGCCACTTAGGCCGACCCTTGCATTTACTTTTTTCGTGAAAAATATCTCAAGAAATCGTTTGCGGCGCCTCCCGTTCCGGTGCATAGGGGGCGCTCCCGTGCGAAAGATTACCCTTCTCCTTACCGTTATTCTTGGTGGCGCCTTCGCTGTCTCAGCCTCGGCCGCCAAAACTGAAAACCTGACCTTCAAGCGACAGTTCGTCTTCAAGGATCGAAACGGCAAAACCGTCTCGGCCCCGATCGTTGATGATTATCAGAAAAAGAAGCTCATCTATCCCGCCGCCAAGATCGATCCGCGCCTTGATCCCAAGCTAATGCGGGCCGCTACCATCGCCGACGAGCGAGCCCATGCGCACTCGAAGTCGCGCTGCTGGCATTATGTGAAGGAAGCGCTTCTGGCTTCCGGCATCATCGATGCCCGCCCGAAAACCGCCCTGGCGAAGCAGGCCGGTGACGAACTCGTGCGTGATTACGGCTTCAAAAAGCTTTCCATCCGCGATCCTTTTGCGGCGCCGCTCGGCTCGGTCCTGGTCTACAACGCCCGGGGCGCTGCTGGCCACGTCGAGATTCGGACGAAGAACGGGTTTGTGAGCGATTTCCGCTCGAAGACGCCGTCGCGCCGTCCGCTGATTGGCGTTTACGCCAAGGGCTAATTCGACAGTCGCTCCCGCCCATGCGCGGAGGTAAGATCGAGCGCCGGTCCGATCGGCACGATCCGCGTCGGATTAATTTCCTGGTGCGTCATGTAGTAATGGCGCTTGATGTGATCGAAGTTCACCGTCTCCGCCACGGCGTCGTGCTGATAAAGATCACGCAAGTACGGCCAAAGATTCGGATAATCGACAATGCGGCGGAGGTTGCATTTGAAGTGGCCGTGATAAACGGCGTCGAAGCGAATGAGCGTGGGAAACAGGCGCCAGTCCGCTTCCGTCATGCGTTGGCCTAACAAGTAGCGCTGGGACGCGAGACGCGAATCCAATTCGTCGAGCGTATCGAACAGTCTTCTTGCGGCGCGCTCGTAGGGCCGCTGCTGCGTCGCAAAACCAGCGAGATAAACGCCGTTGTTGACCCGCTCGTAGACCAGCTTGTTGAGCACGTCGATTTTTTCTCGAAGATCCGCGGGGTAGAAATCGTAATTGTTCTTCGCCAATTCGCCGAACTCGCTGTTCAGCATGCGCAGCAGATCGTCATCGGAGTTGCTTACGATGCGTTTGCTTTGTTTGTCCCAGAGCACAGGCACCGTGACGCGCCCGCGATAATTCGGATCGGTCGCATAATAAGCCTGGCTCAAAAACTTGAAGCCATTCACGGGATCTTCCGAGTGGCCGGGGCCATCGCGAAAAGCCCAGCCGCGTTCGTCGCGCACAGGATCGACCACGGTCATTCCAATCACGTCTTCGAGCCCCTTAAGCTTGCGCAGGATGATCGTGCGGTGCGCCCACGGACACGCGAACGAGACGTAAAGATGATATCGGCCACGCTCTGGTCTGTAGGGTGTCGATCCATCGCGCTTCACCCAATCGCGGAACGCATCCTCCTGCCGTTTAAAGCTTCCGGCGTTTGTTTGTTCTTCTGGAAATTGGGCCATATCGGAGAAGAGAATTGCGAGCGGGTAATTGGTTTAAGTCATACGGCTAAAGATCGACGCGAGCAATTCGGGTTGGCCGAAACGGCTCCAGCTTTTGCTCTATTTTCTCACAATTCCAGAAACTTTTTGTTGATTAGCTGTAACGACAAAAATAGTTCGCGATTACTTCGAAAAAGGCTTGTCACGATGGTACGAGGCTTGCATACACACAGTGCGTGCATCGTTTTATTTTCCTGGCTTTTTTTTCCGCCTGCGCGCTCCTAATTTCCACAACGGAAGTACGATCCGCGGGCCTCGCCTCCTCAGACTCCCGCTTCTTTTATCGCTCCTTTGATGGCACGACCGGCTCCGCCCGGATTATGCGTCATTACTGGAACATCCCGGTCAGTCATCCTGACGCGGCCGTCGATTCGCGCCTGGATCCCCGCCTGCGCCGTGCGGCGTCGATCGCGCAGGAACGCGCCAATGCGCGCTCGAAAGCCCGTTGCTGGCGCGCCGTCAAAGAAGCGCTCGTCGCTTCAGGCGTGATCAAATCCTACCCGAAGACGAATTATGCCTCGCAGGCTGGCGAAGAGCTCGTGCGCGATTTTGGTTTCAAACGTTTGGCGGTGCGCGACCAATTCGCAGCGCCAATCGGTTCCGTGCTGGTTTTTGCAGAAGGCAGTAACGGCGCCGGCCATGTCGTGATCCGGACGAAGACCGGGTTCGCGAGCGACTACTGGACGAAGAACCGCTGCAAATATCCGCTGCTCGCTGTTTACGGTAAGTTTTCCTCCTGAAGCGGCCGCTGTTGGCCCTTCAATCTTTCGTCCCGTAGATAGACCATTCCAAGATGGTCGATAAACGCGTCGATCCAGTCCGTTCTTATTTGCTCCTGCGCTTGCTCGAGAGTGATTTGTCCTTTGGCGATTCGATCTTGGAGAACTTCAGTCAGTAATTCTTTCCGATCCGGGCCGTAAGGTCTGGTCCGCAAGCTCTGCGGCCAAAGATTGTCGATGCTATCGGCGCCGCCCAGTTCCAGCGGGATGAGATGATCGATCTTGAACTGCGCTCGTCTGCTCCAGGGTAATCGATAGCGCGCAAAAAGTTTCCGCTCCATCTGCGGCGTTACGCCACGACGGTCTTCGTCGCCGCGCGCGACTCTGCCCGGCGTGAGTTTGGGGTTGGGAAGCAACGCGTCTTGAGCGCGGACGTTTCCGATCAGAACGATCGAGATGAAGAGCACGGCAGAGCAAGTAATTCGGTTGTTCAATGAAGCGCGGGGTGACCTCATAGTATCGCAGCAGCCGGACGTGTCAGACGCACGCCCCAAGGAGCGGCGATTTCCAAATCGCCGTCAGCGGAAAAAACGGGCGGTTACAAACCGCCCTCCTCAACTTCTACTTCAGCAAAAATTCCCGGATGAACTGCACCGTGCTGTAGAATTGAAAGTCGGCGTTCTTCTTCTTCGCAAAACCGTGGCCTTCATCTTTCGCCATGAGAAACCAGACCGGCGTGTTTTGTTTCTTTAATGTGGCGACGATTTGCTCAGCTTCGGTCTTCGGCACGCGCGGATCGTTCGCGCCTTGGACGACAAAGAGCGGCTTCGTGATCTTCTGCGCGTTATTTAAAGGAGCCGTGCGCTCCATGAACTCAGCCACTTTCGGATCACGCTCGTCGCCATATTCCACGCGGCGCAAATCGCGGCGATAGCTCTCTGTGTTTTTCAAAAAGGTCGCGAGATTGGAGATGCCGACAACGTCCAGCGCGCAGCGAATGCGATCGGCGTAGTTTGAGGCCACGGCCAGGGTCATGAATCCCCCGTAGGAACCGCCGGTCACCATCACCCGGGCCGCATCCAGTTCGGACCGGGAAGGAATCCACTCGAGCAAGGCTGAGATATCCTTGTAGGAATCCTCGCGCTTCAGTCCGTTATCCAGCTTCAAAAAGGATTTCCCGTATCCCTGCGAGCCGCGCACGTTCGGGAACAGGATCGCGCAGCCGAGCTCGTTGATGAAATAATTGTTCCGGCCGAGAAATCCCGGACGGTATTGCCCCTCCGGCCCGCCATGAATGTTGATGATGACCGGCCGTTTCCCGGGAAATTTGGCCGGCTCCGGCTTGTAGAGAAAACCGGTGATTTCTTTACCGTCGAAAGTTTTCCACTTCACCAATTTCGGTTCCACGAAACGGGCGGCGGGAATTCCTCCGGTCTCGCTCGCGGTCCAGCGCGCGGTCGTGTTTTTGCCGCCGGCCGTCGACCAGGTGTAAACATCCGAAGGCGATCGAGCTCCGGCGACGTTGAAGGCAAGGAGGCTTTGTTTCGGATCGCGATGAAAGTGCAGGCCGGAGATGATCACGGCTGGCAGCGGCGGATTGAACGTCGGTTCTTTCTTAGCGCCGACAGTTACCGTCCCCTGGCCCGCGACAACATCGATCAAGTGGAGCGTGCTCACCCCATTTTCATTGAGCGCGTAGGCGATTTGCTTGCCGTCATGGCTCAAATCCCAACTGTCCACATCGAACTTCGTATCCGGGATAAGATAGGTGTGCTTCCCGCTGGCGAGGTCGATATAGGCGAGCCGTTGGAATTCGGATTCGCGATCGGTCGTGACGAAGATCCCTTTGCCATCTTTCGCAAAGAGCGCGGCGGAATAGGCGACCTTTTCCGCGCCTTCCGGCGGACGCGGCGTCACTTCCTTTTTCTCGCCCGTCTGCGCGTCGAAGATCCAGATGTAACTTTCATTTACCGAAATGCCTTCCAGGACGAGCACCTGCTTGTCGTCCGGAGACCAATCGACCGGTTCCCAGCCGCCGCCTTTCACTTCCGCGAGCTTGCGATCGCTCTTCGGATCGATCGGCGACTCCACGTAGATATCGGTGTCGGCGCCGTTGCGGCGCGTGGAGGTGTACACGATGCGGTCTCCCCGATTGCTCCAGTTCGGCCCGCTGTTTCGCGATTTCCCGTCGGTCAGCAAGGTGATTTCACCCGTCGCAAAATCGTAGCGGTAGTTTTGGTTGAACTCGTTCCCGCCCGCGCCCTTCGTGAAAATAAAGTATTCGCCTTTGGTGGGCTCGAACGATCCGCCATCAACGCGGTCCGGGAAAAACGTGAGCTGCGTGCGGGCGCCGCCTGCCTGCGTCAAATGATGGAGCTGGTTCGTGTCGCCAAAGCGCGTCGTGATCAGCATCTCAGTCCGGGCCGGATGCCAATCCTGCATCGTGGCCGCGCGCGACTCGGTGTAGCGGCCAACCTGTTCGGGCAATTCGCCGGGAACCGGCGGGATGCCGTCGATGACGAGATTATCGCCCGGAGTGAGCGGCGGTTTCGCCGGCGGATCGGCGGCGAATGCGCAAAGCGGAGTGAGAATCAAAGAAGCCAACAAGACGATGCGGTTCATAATAGACAGGCGGATGTTTTCACATTCCGGTCCGTGGATCGAAACAAAAATGCGCCGGGGCATCTGTCCTGGCCATCTTCGCGGTCCCAGCTCGCGCAATGGTCAAGCTGCTGGATGAACGCCCGATTCTGCTGAGGGATCGGCGCGCATCTCCAGGTCTGACTGCAGGGCGCGCTCCAGGTTCTCGATGTGTTTGCGTGCGATGGAGACATACTCCGAATCGTCGTCCGGCAAATGGGCCATCTCGCGCACGGAGGCTTCGTCGTGTTCGCGAAAAATTTCCGCGACGCGATGCGCCCGCCGCTCATCCATTCCCAAGTCGCGCAGGGCGTCGATGCTCAGATGGGCCGCAGCAAAAAGCGCCCGGCGAAGACGATTGCCGTGACAGCGGCAACGACGAGCAAAGCCTGCTGCCAACCGGGAAGGCTTCCAATCATTCCCGTATGGACCGCGGCCCCGGCAACGGGACCCATCGCGAGCAGCGGCATCAGCGCGAGGATCGGGATTACCGCGATGTCCTGGAAAAGCAGGACGGCAAAAGAGGCCTCGCCCTCGGGCGTTTTCATGAGCCCGCGTTCTCCGAGCGATTGCAGTACGATCGCCGTCGAAGACATCGCCAGGATCAAGCCGACGGCCAGCGAGGATTTCCACGGCAGGCCGATCCAAAGCGCGACAAGGCCAACGGCGACCGCAGTTCCCAATACCTGCAATCCGCCCAGTCCCGAGAATCGGCCGCCGCATCTGCCACAACAGCGCGGGACGCAGCTCGAGCCCGATCACGAACAGCATCATCACCACGCCGAACTCGGCGAAGTGCATCACATCGCCTCCGCCATCGACGAAGCGCAGCGCGTACGGTCCGATGACGGCTCCCGCCAGCAGGTAACCAATCACCGACCCGAGCCCGAGCCGTTTCGCCAGCGGCACCGCGACGATCGCCGCCAGCAAATAGATAAACGCCTGATAAAGTCCGCTGCTCATTGCTTGTCTAATTACAAACTCGCAAAACAGCCTCCATGATTCCAAGCTTGAAAACCATGGCGGACGCCCTCACCCCGATGATGCAGCAATACCAGCGGCTCCGCGCCAGCGTGCCGGCGGATACGCTGCTGCTCTTTCGGCTCGGCGATTTCTACGAGCTCTTTTTCGAGGACGCGAAGGAAGCCTCCGGGTTGCTTAACCTCGCCTTAACTCATCGCAACAGCGTCCCGATGTGCGGCATGCCTTACCACGCCGCGCCGGGTTACATCGCGAAATTGATTCAGGCCGGGCGGCGCGTCGCGATTTGCGATCAAACCAGCGAGCCGCAGCCGGGAAAGATCGTGACCCGCGAGATCACGCAGATCATCACAGCCGGGACCGTGAGCGAAATGGATTTGCTGAAATCCAATCGGCCGAACTATCTCGGCGCGGTTTATTTTCAGGATGGGCTCTTCGGGTTCGCTTACGCCGAGCTGAGCACGGGCGAGTTTCGCGTCACCCAATCGAACGACACCAGCACCCTCATGGACGATCTCGCTCGGATTTCGCCGGCCGAGTTACTGGTGAGCGAGCGGCAGAACGCGCAATTCGGCGAGATCGAAGGCGCGCTCGCCTACGACGATTTTGCCTTCCTCGCGGAGCACGCGCGCTTCACTTTGTGCGAACATTTCGGCGTCAAATCGCTCGACGGTTTCGGATGCACGGACATGCCGGCGGCCATCGGAGCGGCGGGCGCGATCATTCATTATCTCAAGCAACAGTTGCGGCGGAAAGTGGATCATCTCACTTCGCTGCGTTGCGATCCGCGGGACAATTACGTGCTGCTCGATGCCGCGACCCAGGTGAATCTCGAGCTGGTCGAATCGCGCGGCGCCCGCAACACGAGCCTGCTCGCCGCGCTCGACCGCACCATCACTCCGATGGGCGGGAGAAAATTGCGGAGCTGGATTTTACAACCGTTGCGCAATCTCGCCGAACTCGAACGGCGCCAGCAGATGATAGAAAACCTGCTGCACGAATCCGATCTGATCGCGGCCCTGCGCCATTGTCTCAAATCGATTCGCGATCTGGAGCGCGCCTCCGGCCGGCTCAGCCAGGCCTCCGGGAATGCACGAGACCTCGTTGCGTTGAAAACGTCGCTCGCCCAAATCCCCGAGCTAAAGGCGGAAGTGCGCAAACTGATTGAGCGGGCCGAGTTCGGCAAAGGCGGCCCGGGGTTCCAGCCGGCAAGTCTCGAACAATCACAGGCGCAAAGCTTGTCCCACGAAATCTTCGCCTCGCTCCAGGAAATGCCGGCGCTCACCCAAAAGCTCGGTGGCGCGCTGCTGGACGATCCGCCGATCGCCTTGAAAGAGGGCGGGATTTTTCGGGACGGATTCAACGCCGATCTGGATGAGTTGCGGCAAGCTTCTCGCGACGGCAAGAAGTGGATCACGGAACTCCAGGAACGCGAAATCGCGGAGAGCGGAATCAAATCGCTCAAGGTCCGTTTCAATTCCGTCTTCGGTTATTTCATCGAGATCACGAAATCGAATCTCGCGAATGTGCCGGAGCGTTACGTGCGCAAGCAAACGACCGTCGGCGGCGAGCGTTTCATCACTCCCGAGCTAAAGGAGATGGAATCGAAGATCCTCGGCGCGGACGAGAAGGCGAGAAATCTCGAGTACCAACTTTTCCAAACCTTGCGCGAGGAAACGCTTCGCGAGCTGGCGCCGATTCAACAGACGGCGGCTGCCATCGGGACGCTCGATGTAATCTGCGCGCTCGCGGAAACGGCCCGGCTCTTCGGTTATTGCCGCCCAGCGCTCAACCAATCGGTGCGGCTCGTGATTCGTGATGGAAGACATCCGGTGCTCGACCAAAATCTCGCCGAAGAAAAGTTTGTGCCTAACGACACCGACCTGGATGGAGAACGGATGCGGCTGGCGATCATCACCGGGCCGAACATGGCGGGCAAATCGACTTACATCCGGCAGGTCGCGTTGATCGTCTTGCTGGCGCAGATCGGCAGCTTCGTTCCGGCGTCGAGCGCGGAGATCGGCCTGGTGGATCGCATCTTCACCCGGGTCGGCGCGAACGACGATCTTTCGCGAGGCCAGTCCACCTTCATGGTCGAGATGAACGAAACGGCGAACATCGTGAACAACGCGACCGAGCGCAGCCTGGTGATCCTGGACGAGATCGGCCGCGGGACCTCGACCTTCGACGGACTTTCCATTGCCTGGAGCGTCGCCGAATTTTTGCACGACAAGATCAAGGCGCGGACGCTGTTCGCGACCCATTACCACGAGCTGACCAAACTGGCGGAAGAACGCAAAGGCGTCGGCAATTTCAACGTCGCGGTGCGCGAATGGAACGAGCAGATCATTTTCCTGAGAAAAATTATTCCCGGCGGCGCGGACCGGAGCTACGGGATCCACGTCGCGCGTCTGGCCGGCGTGCCGAAACAAATCCTCGATCGCGCGAAAGACATTCTTGCCCATCTCGAAAAACCAAATGGAACGGCTGACGTCCAAAAACCGGTGAAGGGTCGTCGCGCGAAGAAGACGGTCGCCACGCCGGAAAAACCGCAGATGGATTTGTTTTGAGAGCGCCCGGAAAGGCTGTGTTACGAATAGGCTTAGCGCGTATGCCGGTAAAAACCGAAAAGGAATTGAGCGAGCAACTGCGCAGCCATTGGCTGAAGGCCGTGGCGGCGATCGAGCTGCGCAATTTCGGTTACGCAATCTCGCTTTTGCAGGGGATCCTGAAACAGGAGCCGGAGTTCCTCACCGGCCGCCAGCTTTTGCGCCGGGCGGAAATCACCAAGTTCAAAGCAGAAAAGAAATCGTTCTTCAACGTTTCGACCTCGGCCATCTCCATCATGAAGGCCCAGCGCGAATTGAGGAAGGATCCGAAACGCGCCGTAGAAATGATTGAAAAAGTTTTGGAAGACGAGCCCTACAATCGCCAGGCCAACCTGGTGTTGAAACAGGCGGCGGCGGCCGCGGGCTGGCCGGAGATCGGGATCTTCGCGCTCCATACGTTGCTCGAAGAGAAAGCGCGCGACACGAAAATCCTGCACGAGCTCGGGCGGCTTTATCACGAGCTGGGCGACAGCGCGCAGGAGACCGAAGTTTACAATAAGATCATCGAGATTGATCCGATCGACGCGGAGGCCGTACGGCTGGCGAAAGATGCGTCCGCTCACGCTTCGATGAAGACCGGCGGTTGGACCCAGGCGGAAAGCTACCGCGACCTGATCAAGGACAAGGAAGCAGCGGTATCGCTCGAACAACAGAGCCGGATGGCGTTGACCGGCGAGTCGCTCGAACGGCAAATCGAGGAGACCTACGCGCGCCACCAGGCGGAGCCGCAGAGCGTGGATTTCGCGCGGCGATTGGGCGCGCTCTACGAACAAAAGGAGGACTTCGAGAACGCGATCGCCTGGTATCAATATGCGGCGGACCTGACGAGCGGGACCGACGCCGGGCTTGTCCGGAAAGTGTCGGACTTGCAGCAGACGCGATCGGAACGGCAGATCGCCGAGCACGAAGAATTTCTCAGCCAGCACGAGCCGCAGGAGGAAGGCTATCGCGAGCGAGCCGAGGTGTTGGCTGCTGCCAAAAAGGAGCGGGCCGAATTATTGATCGGCGAAGCGCGCAAGCGGGCCGACCGTAATCCCACCGACCTGCAAGTCCGCTATGAGCTGGGCGAACATCTTCTCCAGGCCGGCCAATTTCGCGAGGCGCTCCCGGAATTGCAGCGGGCCCGGCAGAACCCGAATGCGCGGGTGAAATCGATGAACCTGCTCGGCCGCTGTTATCGCGAGCTCGGCATGCTCGATCTGGCGGCGAAGCAATTGGAAGACGCGGCGGCGGAAATGACCTCGATGGACGTGATGAAAAAGGAAGTCGTCTACAATCTGGGCCTCGTTTACGAGCAGATGGGCGATACGGAAAAATCGGTCGCGGCCATGAAACAGATTTTCGAGGCGGACTACGGCTATCGTGACGTCGCCAGCCGCGTCGAAAGTTCCTACAGCCGCAAAGCGCCGGATCGTTAGTCCACCAGCAGAAACCCACGTCCAGGCAAACCGGGCGCTGCGAAGTCTAGATGCCGGCAACCGGCATTCTAACTACCCAAACACTCCTATGATAAAACAATTCAAATCATTCTCACGCATCGCAGTGATCGCTCTGGCCAGCGGCGGCCTTTGCCTCGGCGTTTCGGCGCAAGCCGCCCAGAAAAAAGAAGAGCCTAAGGCCGAACAACCCTCCTCGAAATCGAGCAAGAGCCCGTCGCCCGCTGCCTCCACCGCCGCGCTGAGCGCGAAGGACAAAGCGTTCATGAAAGAAGCGGCCAAAGGCGGCCAGATGGAAGTCGACATGGGGAAGATGGCGCAGGCGAAAGGCAAGAACGCCGAGGTCAAAAAAATCGGCAGCCGGATGGTGGCCGATCACAGCAAAGCGAACGCCGAGTTGATGGCGATCGCGAAAAAGAAGGGCGTCGATCTGTCGAAGGAAAAGCCGATGACGCACAAAATGGATGACGCCAACTTCGACAAGCAATACATCGACATGATGGTGAAAGACCACGAGAAGGACGTCGCGGAATTTCAAGCCGAAGCGAAGAACGGCAGCGATGCCGACGTGAAAGCGTTTGCTTCGAAGACTTCCGAGGTGATCAAGAAACACCTCGCGTTGGTGAAAGCGGCGCAGTCGAAGATCAAATAACCAACGAATCTCCTAAAGACGCGGCAGGCCGGCTCGGTCTGCCGCGTTTTTTTATCGGCGGCATACATCCAGCCGATTTAGTCGGCGCGAAGAGGCTTGCAAAACCAACATTCTTCGTCTCCCAGGCCTCCCAGCCAAGTAGTTGCAGCATCGACCCGGACCTCCGCGACGCGGATTATTAAGGAGGTCCCAATGCAATCATATCTTCGCCTTGCGCTGCTTACCTGCGCTTGGTTCCTCACCACTGTGGCGGCGCCAGCGGTAGCTGAATCTACTCCACCGCCATGGCTGCCAAGCCCGCGCGCTCTTCCTCCGCCGTTGAATTCGGTCGTCAACGGTCCTTCCGCGACGGTCATACTGCCTTCATCGGCCTTTGCCGTCACTTATAGCCGGAAAGGCATTTTCCAATGTGTGCAGCTACCACAGGACCAGCCCGCGCAGGTGACTGTGCAATTTGCGCCAACTGAGCTACCGCCGGCGCAGTTGGTCCCACCACCATTGCCGCAAATCGTAAAGGCAGAGGCGATTGACGGCGGGATTCTTGTCGCAGGGCCGTTGGCGACGATTCCGAACAGACAGAACGTTAACGTTAATCACATTCTTTCAGGCAGCATCCAGTCCAACGGCACCTTCACTTTTACATTCGTACCAGCTCATCACCCAGGGCTTTATCAGGTCCGGTTGCAACGAGGGAGTCAGATCATCGGCCTCCAGTTCTGGGTGGCCGATCCACAACGTCCGGCTAACAACCCGCCGACGATGATCGCCCCGGCACTCGCTATCAACCCTATCCAGCCGATTCTGTGACACCCGATCTCACAGTGAAGTTCCTCGCCTTCTCGATTCTGGCAATGGCGCTCTTCCAGGAGAGATTGCTCGCACAGACTGGAAACGACAATCCCACGGGCATCTCCGGTGCATTCAATGGCAATATTACCACGGCCGGGTCCTACGATCCTTATACCGGCAATGCCACTCGATCCGTTACGGACATCGTTGTAGCCGGGAGCGTGGGCGCATACCCGCTCGCTTTCACCCGCACGATGAATACCCGCTATACTCCGGGAATGGCTGTGGAGCTCGGGGAGGCCGGGAGTTGGCGGCATTCCTACCAATGGAGTATCGACAGCATAACCATGCAAAGTAACGCGCCCAACAAATGGAGCGTTATGTCTGGTTTCTACACGGTGAATTATCCCGACGGCCGTCGTCTTTTTTTTAGCAGTGCCGATGTGGGTCTCACGATGCGATCCTCGCCGGGAGTTAGCGACCGCTTCCAAAAACCCGTCTCGGACGGGGACAATTGCTACGTCCTCCTGCCCGACGGCGGAAAGATATGGTTTACGGTCCAGATCCAGCGGACCGGCGATGACTCTGGACCTGTCACCTCGACTTTCGACTTTCAGTTTATGGGGATAATCGACCCTTACGGGTTAGTCACGACGATTACTTATCCGGGCGATGGGAGCATGAAGATCACAGAACCGGCCGGCCGATGGCTGAAGTTGTGGTATACCACGACGCCCTGGATGGGAGATACGGTGATGGTTGGTCTTCAAGCCAGTGACGGCCGCGGGATAAGCTACAACTACGGTCCGTATCAGCCTGCCGGCGGAGCGACCTACAGTTTTCTGGCGAACGTGCAGTATCGCGATACCAATGGAGCTGTCTACGCCACCGCAACCTACGGCTACCAGCCCGGTAATATCGATCCAAATGGGCGGCCACTCATTTCGTCGTGCATCGACCCCATGTTTGGCGGCCCGATGTGGGCCATTAACTACACATTTGTTCCAGAATCGTCCGGCGGTGTCTATGGCAAGTTGCAAAGTGAGAACTATCGCGACCCAACGACCGGATCGAACGGCGCAGCCGTCTCCACCTTGAGCATTTCCGGAGACAGCCGCACGGAGACGCGCCGCGACGGCCCCTCACGCGTCTTTAACTACAGCGGCGGAAAGCTGGGAAATTACACCGACTTCAAAGGGCAATCCTCATCCATTTCCTACGATAGCAGCGGCTACGTTTCCGCCTTTACCGATGCCCGCACCAATACGACTTTCACCAGTCGCGAACCACGCATCGGCGCGCTCAGTGTCGTGACGCATCCGGGCGACAACTCGACCGCCAGCTTCGGTTACACCGACGCGAACAATCCCTATTATCTTTCCTACCGAACCGATGAAAGAGGGAACACGACCTCGTTTACTCGCAACTCAAACCATCAGGTCCAACGCATCGATTATCCCGATGGCGCCTTCGAGACGTTTACCTACAACAACTTTAATCAGGTGGCGAGCCATCGCCTGAAACCGCCGTCGCTTTCCACGCCGGGCGGCCTGGAAACGTTCGTTTACGACTCGGCCGGGAAACTGATGGAATATCGCGATCCGTATCATCCGGCGGCGGTCGATCCTCAACACCCGGAGATTCCGGCGACCGTGTTGCCGTCGATGAGTTACGGATATGACGCCTTGGGGCGCACAGCGTCAACCACAGATGCCCTTAATCACACGACCTCCTACCAGTACAGCGCGCGGGGGCAGACGATCAAGGTGACTCATCCCGATACGACGTATGCGCAATCCGGTTACAACGATAACGGAACGCTTGCCTGGACAGCGGACGAAAACCATCCAAACGCTGCCACGGATTCCAGCCAGCGGACGAGATATGGCTACGACGATTACAAGCGGTTCAGCAGTGTGACGAACCTGCTGAATCAAACCACGACCGTAAGCTATGCTCCCTGGAACGGCAGCGGGAGCTATTCCCACACCAGCGTTTCGGTTTATCGGGCGACATCTCCGATGCTGAAATTGACCGATTTCAATTACGACGAGAATTTTCGCCGGACTGCATTGCGCAAAGGAAGCGGAAGTCCGGATGATGATGGCGGCGCTTATTTTGGGTATGATGAGGTGGGGAACCTGGTCGGCATTTTGGACCCGCGCGGGAACGTGACGACCTTTGGCTACGACAACCGCAATCGGCGCACGAGCGCGACTAATCCGGCGCCGTTCAACAACGAGATCACACGATGGGAGTATGACGCCGTCGGAAATCTAACCAAGGAAACACGGCCTGACTTGCTCTTTCGAACGACCGGATATGATTTACTGAACCGCGTGATTGATACCCACGGCTTTGCCGATGAGCATACGCATTACGACCGCGATTTGGCCGGGAACGTCTGGCAAATAATCGATCCCAAGGGAGCGGTCTATGGCTTCCAATATGATGCGCTCAACCGGAAGATTCACGAAACCTACCCCGCAGACGCCTTTGGAGCGAGTCGCTTCAGACACTGTTGGTATGATGTGGTGGGGAATCTTAATCAGAGCACCAATCCGTTGAATCAATACCAGTTCTTCACTTACGACAACCGAAACCGGCTCACCAGCTCTTCCTGGAATTGGGGCGGGCCGAGCATTGCGTGGAATTACGATGACGCCAGCCGCTTGACCAGTGTGGTTACCAACGGCGGTGAAACCACCGTTGCCTTTGGCTACGATGCGGCGAACCACAAAATCACGGAAGACCAGACGTTCTCGGGTTCCACACATCGGGTCCAGACCAACTGGGACGCGGACGGGAACCGCTCCGGACTGGGCGTGCCAGGATTGTATGGGTTTTACTTCGACTACACCCAGCGCAATCAGCTGGCCAACATTTACGGGGGCGATTGGGGCCACCTCTTCCATTATACTTACGATGCCAACGGCAACATGACCGACCGGCAGGGGCAATGGTTCAGTAATGGGACGAGCCTGTCTTATGATGCGCTGAACCGGATCACGGATAATGTCCAGATTGCTCCGAACTGGAATGGCCACAGCCATCACCAATACGATTCACTCAGCCGTGAAGTGGCCACCTGGCGCCAGGAGCAGTCGAACAAGGGCGAGCGCTTTGGTTATGATGCGATGGGACAGTTGACCAGCGTCGCCTATAATGCCGACAACGTCTGGGACAACCCGGTGAACGCGAGCCGCACTGTGAGCTACAACGTCGATGCGCTCAATCGCCAGAGCGTGACCGAGAACGGGACTGTGACCGGCTATTCGCCCAATGCGATGAACCAGTACACCAGCGTAGGCGGGCAGGCGGTCGGTTACGATGAGAACTTCAACATCACCAGCCACAATGGAGTGAGCTTTACCTACGACGCGCAGAACCGGCTCGTGGGCGGCAGCATGCAATGCATCTACGATGGCCTGGGGCGTTGTGTGCGCCGCACGATCAACGGGGTGACGCGCTTATTCGTCTATGACGGGTGGAATCCGATCGTTGAGTTTGACGGTGCAGGCCAGCCGCAAGCGTGGAATCTTTATGGCAGCCGGCCCGACGAGATCCTGATCCGATCGCTGGACTTCTGGAACAGCCGCATTTGGTATCACAGCGACAAACGCGGGAACGTGTCCGCGCTCATGAATGACTCGGGCAACGTGGTGGAGAAATACACCTACGACGCCTTCGGCCAGCCAACAATTCTCTCAACTAACAACACTCAACTCGCAACTTCTGCGTATGGTAACCGCTTCATGTTCCGAGGCCGCGAATGGATTAGTGAGCTAGGCATCTACGATTACCGGAATCGCTTCTACCACCCCGGACTCGGCCGCTTCCTCCAAAGTGACCCGATGGGTTTCGCTGCCGGCGATGCGAATCTCTTCCGTTACTGCGGCGGTGATCCGGTTAATGGCCGTGATCCCTTCGGTTTGAAGACGGAGCCAGAGACGAAAAAGAAAGACGGCAACGATAGCGGATACGCGACGACAGCTGGCGTTGTCGTAGACGCCCCGTACGACTGGAGCCAAGGGTCTTGGATTGATGCAAGTTCCCCGCAAGGGATGTTAGGTTTCCCAAATCTCGGCAGCAGCCCCGGCGCTGGATTCGATTGGTTCGGAGGAACTGCGTTCACGTTTGGAAATAACGGCAGATCCCCAATTTCATTCCTTCCGACTCCGACATTTCCTCCTCAATCGTTAAGTCCCCCGCCGACGCCCGCTGCTACTGGGTTTAACACTCCGGCAGAAGCGGCTCGAGACGTCGCAAATCTCTTCCCTAATCCACAACGCGAGGAGGCTGGCGCTATTTTCCAGGAGGCCAATCAACTGTACGGCTATACGAATCCGATGGATCCGCGTAACACTGAACACGCGTCAGCTCCTGGGGGAGCGCCGGCAGGAACCGTTCTCGTAGGCATATGGCATTTACACCTATCGAATCTGAATTTTTCTTCGACGGATTTGTATTATGCTAACTATTACCAGATTAACAGCTTTGTAATTTTGCCGAACGGCGGGATTCTGATGTATAACCCTACTTTCGGAGTTCAGCCCGCAATCATCGAAATTCGCCCTCCAACTCGCTGATAGTACCGACGCTATGAAATTACCCATTACTAGCTTCTTCAAAATGATGCTTTTTTTTGTAGCCGTAGCTTCTCTTGCGGCAGGAGGTCTTAATCCATTGGAAGAAAAAGCGGGCGTCGTACCGGACGAGCAAACCGCTATTAAACTGGCGGAGACGATTCTATTCCGGCATTTTGGGGAGCGCCAAGTGAAGACCGAGATGCCTTACAAGGTGAAGCTAGAGGGCGGTGTCTGGAGTATTAGAGGAAGCCTTAGCGGGGAGTTTGTTGGGGGTGTCTTTTACATCGATATTCGTCAGAAGGACGCCTGTGTGCTGCAGTTAGGCTATCCCGAATGAAAGCGGGAAAGACGAAAGGGGTCAGAGCTAAGTATTGACACAAAGGGGAACGGAGTCGCGTCTAAATATTTTGGTTTTTTGGGCGAGCCTTGCAGGCAGCTCAAGGCGGTTGCTCGAGATGCACGCGTAACCGCAATCGCACCTGGAGCGGATGTTCTCCGGCGGCGACCTTCAGGACCGGGAGGAAAAGCTGGGGATCGGCGCCGCTGATTCTCAGCCGGAGAAAATCGGGATGCGGCAAACGCTCTGCGTCGCCGGCCAGCGTGATCTGATCGAAATCGCGGCTGGTCGTGGCGACAAAATATTCGCGGGCCGGCGTCGATACCCGCAGCTCGGAGATATCGACGAGATCGAAGGTCCGCATGAGATCGATGCGTAGGGGAGCGGCCGCGGCTCCGGCGGGCAGAGTGATGAGAATGTTTTCCCAATCGCCCTGCTCGACGCCTGCGACGATCGAGGCCTCTTCGCTGTGCTCGCCGTTCGCTGTGTAGAAAATCTGGATGAGGGACTCGACCTTTCGTGGGAGCGGATGCAGCCATCGTCTCAAAACGGCGTAAATCCGTCGGCGCCATTTGGTGGGCAACGTCTCGGCGCGTTTGCGAGCGATCAGGATCGATTCGTGCCACTTGTTGCTCTCCGAATCGTACTGCGGAATTTCTTCCCACTGGGTGCGGGCGTAAAGCACCTCGAGAGCGGCGTATCGCGCGATGGCGCGAAATCCGTCGGCAAAGATCCGCCAGCAATCGAGCGGGAAACGGTGTTCCGGTCCCGCCGCCGGTGCGATGATGCAGCAGAGCCCGCCCGGTTTCAGAACTCGCGCAATCTCGAGACTGGTCTCCCAAAAAAATTCGGTGTGTTCGAAGGTCTGGCCCGAGATCAGCACATCCACGCTTTCCGATTTGAGCTCGCGCCAGCGATACGGATCGCGCAGGACGAGGTCCACATTTGCTCCCGCCTGGAGATCGGCGCCGACGTAACGCCATGGCGCGCGGTCGAACAACGCCCGATAGGAACCGTTGTAATCGCAACTGCCGAGATCGACGATCGTGAGCGGCGTGTTCTTCAGCGGGCCGAGATAATCCCGGCAGAACTCAGCCATCTTGTCGTATGAGCTTTGATGCATCTGTTCAGCTCAGGTCGCGGCAATCATTTGAGCAGAATAAGGCGTTCCATTTTTTCGGTTGAATAAACCCACCGCTCGATGGTTGCACCGACCCGAAGATAGGTGAAGCCGCGCATGTGTTCGTCGAAATTCCAGTACAAGTGCTCCTGGTCAGCCTCGGCTTTTCTGAGCAACGGAGTCAAATCGAGAAATGGAATGCCGAGTTTCTGGCAGGATTTTGCGAGCGCCTGGCTATGGATTTGGTATTCCGGTCCCAGGAGCGAGTGGACTCCTTTTTCCAACGCGTATTTTTCCTGGAACGGAACGTAGTAATCGGAGACCTGCGTCGAGAAGGGAAGATAAACGATCCGAAGCTCGGTTTTCGCGCCGTGGGCGATTTGCTGGAATTGGCGCAACACTTCGGCCGGCTCGATCGGTTGTCGAAGCGCCTTTTCCGCGCGGTTGAGAAGGTCGACTGCGAACGGATTGAATTCTCCCTTTCGCATCGCGTCGGCGAGCGTCGGATCGATTTTCGAAAATTCCGGAGGCGGCTGCGACCAACTGTTTAATGGATCGGGAACAACGGGGACAAAAAGGGTGGGCCGAGCATGCCAGCGCCGGGGGACGACTTCGCGGCGCCAGGCCCGGCGAATAATAAGCAGACTTCTAGGTATCACGGCGGAAGTAAAAATCGGGGTGAGGATTGGGCCGATCTCCCGTGGCGCGGAGCTGTAGGGGAAATCGTTGGCGTAAAGAACTACGATGAGTCTTTGCGGCCGAAAAAGCGGAACGGCGTCCCGCATCAGCTCGAGGTAATTATCGATTCCAGTTCCGCCAATCCCGAAATTCATCGCTTCAACCGCCTGCTGGCGTTCGAGGGCCGCGCGGCCGTAGCCCCGCGAAATCGTCGCCTTGTCCGTGGCCATGAAACCTTCCACCAGGCTGTCGCCGACAAACATGACGCGCTCTTTGTCGCGATCCGGCCGGATGCGCCAATCGTTGTCGCGGAAGCCGTAAAGATTCAGGTGACTCTCGAAGCTGGTGCCGTCCGGCTTCGAGTTCCATTGAAACGTGGCGTGCATGGCCGGCGTCCGCTGCCCCAGAAACGACGCGGTCCTGGTCTGCGGGGAAGCGCCGACATAATTGACCCGGTTAAAATTTTCGACTTCGGGGAGCGGGAAGATGACGCGAAATAGCACTTCCTGAAAGGCGAAGAGGAGAACGCCCAGAACCGCCCAGTGAAGAAAACGCTTCACACCCTTAAGCGCGGATCATGAAGCCGGATCCGGCATCGTGGGTTTGTGCAGAATCCCGAGACCGCACGCGTCTTTGTAAAGCGGACGCCTGCCTTCCATCGTGCGCGATTCTCCGTTGAGCAGAATGGCTTCCACGTCCGGATGGGCCGCGCGCCATTCCGTGAAGGCACGGCGGACGCCGCCATCGTGCGTGACGTCGAAGTCCTCGGCGAATCGGCTGGTGTCGTGCAAACAAATCAATCCGCCGGGCGCGAGAGATGGATACCAGAGATCGAGCTCCCTCAAAGTCGCGGCGTATTCGTGCGAACTATCGACAATGATGAGGCCGGGCGCGCCTTCGAAATATTGGGCCGCGGTTGGCGGCGCGACAGGATCCGTCGAATCCATCACCTCAATGCGCACAAATGATTCAAGACCAGCGCGGCTGAGCCAGCGTTGCGAGGTCGCGGCCATCTCCGGATCGCGGTCGAGGGTGAACAATCCGTGTCGAGCTTCCATCCGGCGCAGCATGAAACCAATCAGCAGCATCGAATAGCCCGAACAGGTTCCCAGTTGAACAATGCGATCGGCCCGGTTGCCCATGATCAACCCGTGCAAGAACGACATCAGCGGCACGACGCATTCTCCGATCTGGCCGCTGCGGCCGGTCTCCTCGAACCAATCGCGAATGATGGCCCATTCTTCGTCGGTGAGATCGGAGTAAATCGGCGGTACGAAATCCATTCCCGGCAGCCGGTGCCACCAATAACGCGGGCGCGAATCGGTCGTCCAGCGGCGCGAGCGAATGGGATCGTGCTCCATCGGCGAACGTTACCTATTCTGTGCCTTGCGGCAAAACGCCTCGCCACCCGGAGTGGTGGGCGCGAGAGATTGCCTTAGAGTGCCATTGCACATCGGCTTAGCCGCCGCATTTTAGTCGCTTCATGTTGGATAAACTCCCGAGCCTTCGCGGATTTCAGCCGAAGTTTTATTCGGGCGGTCCGATGCGATTTCATCTGCCGTTGCTTTACGATCTCGTCGCGAGCACGAAACCGAAGTCGATCGTCTCGCTCGGGTTCGGCGATGGCGAGGGGTTCTTCACCTTTTGCCAGGCAGCGCGCGAACAGAATCTGGAATGCCGATGTCTCGCGGTGCGTCGCGAGCGCACGGGGGAAAACGAAGCCGATGACCTCGCGTGGAATCAGGGCAGGGGATACGGCGAGGAATTTTACGGCGAACGGGCGCGCTTCCTTGCTTCTTCACCGGCGGCGCTCATCGAAGTTCCCGAGGGCAGCGTCGATCTCTTGTTGCTCGATGACTGCGATGCCGGGCGCGAAATTTTGTCTAACTTGGCGGCGTGGGAAACAAAGCTGCATCCGAATGCTTTGGTTGTGCTGCACGGAATCGCTCTCGAACGCGAGGATAGCCCGAAAGCCGCATGGACCGAATGGGCCGGCGATCGCGCGGCCTCGGAGTTTCCCGATGGGCTTGGGCTCGCCCTCGCCCGGAAAACATCTTCCGGCGCCTCATCCGCATTTCTTTTGAAGCAACTTTTCGGGCCCTCTTCCAAAATCAAAGAACTCTCCGAAATCTATCACGTCGCCGCTGGGCGGATCGACGCGCTGGGTCGTGCGGCGCGGGCAGAAGAAACCAGCGCGACTCTCGAGGTCCGGCAGGTCTGGCTCGAGTCATTGCTGGCCGACCGCGGAAAAGTCCAGGAGATCATGGACCATCAGGCGCGCGCGATCACAGAACTCGAGGAGAAATTTCGAACGATTCTGGCGGATCGCTCGAAGGCCCAGGAAATCATGGACGCGCAACTGGAGGATCTCGACGCGCTCCGGAGGGACCGGGCCGAGGCGCAGCTCGTCATGGAGACGCAGGCGGAGGCGCTGGGGCATTTCGATGATCTGCGTCGCGATCGTGCGAAAGCGCAGCTCGTGATGGATCACCAACGCGAGGAGCTGCGCCAATGGGCGGTCCAGATCGACGACCTCAAGGCCGAGATCGAAATTTTCACGACGCAGATCAAGGACCAAAAACGGATTCTAAAGGCCGCGAAAAACGCCTGCCGAAACAAGGGGCGATGTTTTCAAATCCCGACAGGCCCTAAACAGCCGAGATCGTTCGGCGAAAAAATCGTGCGCGAACTCCGGCGCCTTCCGCGCAATCTCGGGGTTTCGCGTGCGCGAGAGCCGGCTCCAACGCCCGAGAAACTTCCGATCGTGGCTGCTCCGAGCCAACCGCTCGATCAGTACGAAACCTGGATCAGCGAACACGAGCCGGACGCGGCGGCGTTGGAAATTCAGCGCCAGGCTTCGAAACAATTCCAGACGCGCGTCAAGATCAGTCTCCTCACGCCGGTCTATAATACGCCGGCAAATTACCTGAAGGAGATGTTCGCTTCCGTCGCCGCCCAAACTTACGACAACTGGGAATTGTGCGTGGTCGATGGCGGCTCCGATCGGCGCGAAACGATCGAGGTGTTGCGGCGATGGGAAGCGCGCGAACGGAGGATTCATGTCCAGCGCCTGCCGGAGAATCTTGGCATCGCCGAAAACACGAACCGCGCTCTGCTCGCAGCGACCGGTGATTTCGTGGCCTGTGTCGATCACGACGACTTGCTGGCGCCGTTTGCGCTTTATGAAGTGGCGCGGGCGGCATCGGAATTTCCCGAAGCCGACATTCTTTACAGCGACGAAGACCGGTGGAGCCCGGAGGGGAAACGGCGCGCTCCATTTTTTAAGCCGGAGTGGAGTCCCGAGCTTCTGCTCAACTCCATGTACATCGGACACCTCAGCGCCTACCGGCGTTTCCTGGCCCTGGAGCTCGATGGGTTTCGCAACGAATATGATCTCTCGCAGGATTACGATTTTGCTTTGCGTGCAACGGAACGCGCCCGCGCCATCCATCACATCCCGCACATTCTTTACCATTGGCGCGAACACGCGACCTCGGGCTCGCTCGGCGGCAAACCGGGTGCGCGCAAAACGAATCTCGCGGCGTTGGCGGAGGCGATGCGCCGCCGGAATCTGCCGGCGGAAATTATCGAATACCCGACCGCGAACCGCGCTCGCTTAAAAGTCGCGCCCTGGCCGCGCGTGTCCGTCATCGTTCCGACCGATTCGCCGGCCCGCGCGCAGGCGTGCATTCGCGACCTTTCGCGTGCGACCAGATATCCCGATCTCGAAATCGTGATCGTCACCAGGAGCAAGCTGGCTGACTCACTCAAGTTCCTCAAAGCGGAGCGCGCGTCCGTCCGGCTCGTCCCGTACGACAAACCGTTTAATTTCTCGGAGAAATGCAACGCCGGCGCGGCTGCGGCCACGGGCGAGCGGCTGATTTTTTTCAATGACGACGTCGAGACCGACCAGGCTGATTGGATCCAGAATGTGATCGAGCCGCTCGAGAATCCGGAGATCGGCGCCGTTTCACCCAAGCTTCTTTATGAAAGCGGAAAGATCCAGCATGCCGGCCTCGTCATGGGCGTGCGCGGGTTAGCCGGGACGGCTTTTCATCAGCGCGTGGCAGATTCGACGGAGCATTTCAATCTCGCGCAATCGCTCCGCGACGTGGCGGCGCTTTCGGCCGCCTGTCTCGCGATGCGCCGGCAGGACTTCATCCGCGTGGGCGGTTTCGATATCGAGAACACGCCGATCGCGCACTCGGACATCGATCTTTGTTTCAAGGTTCGCGACGCGGGGTTGCGTTGCGTTTACACGCCGTACGCGACGCTGCGCCATGCGGGACATGCTTCGATCGGAGAGGACGAGAAAAAGAAAAAGGTGCGCCGGCGAGATAAGGCTTCGATTTTTTTGCTGAAGCGCTGGGCCGGCTACACGACGCACGATCCTTATTTCACCGACAACATGCGGGACTGGCTCTATTCGGATTCGCCGACGCCCATTCGAATGACCGGCCGCAACGGCGCCGCGGCGACCGCGACCGCGCCCGACCTGCTTTTCGTTTCGCACGACTTGTCGCTCTCCGGCGCGCCGATGATGCTTTTGCACGCGGCCGCCTGGTGCAAACGGAACGGGATGTTCGTCGTCGTGATGGCGCCGGAAGACGGCCCCTTGCGCGCGAAGTACGAGAGCGAAGGCATCCCGCTCATCATCGATCCGCTGATCGAGACCGAGCACGAATCCTTCAGAGCTTTTGCGCGGAATTTTGATTGCGTCGTGGCCAACACGATTCGGAGCAGCGCGGTGGTGCGCGCGATGAAAAAGGAAGATGTGCCGGTGGTGTGGTGGCTGCACGAGCCGGGATCGGTGGGCGAACATTATCTGCGCGAAGAGCCGCAACTCCGCGCCGCCATGCCGCTGGCCGATGTTCTTTTCTCTCCTTCCGAGCGCACCGCGAGCGTTTACCGGCCTTTCACGGAGAGCCCGGTCAAATGTCTGCGCAACGCGATTCCCGATATCCGCACGGAGGTTGCCGCGCCGGGAGATTCGACGATTCATCCATTGCGATTTCTTTTGCTCGCGAGCGTGGAACCGCGAAAGGGCCAGGACATTTTTGTAAAAGCATTGGCGCAATTGCCGGTCGCGCTGCAGCAATCCGCCCGCTTCGAGATCTCCGGCCGGATCCTTGATCCGGATTTCTGGCCGACCTTCGCTTCCATCGCGGACGGCATCAAAAATTTATCCGTGAGCGGAGCGCTGAGTCATGCGGAGGCGCTCGCGAAATTGAATGCGGCTGATGTCGTCGTCTGCCCGTCCCGGGATGAAGCGATGCCGACGGTAACGATCCTGGAAGCGATGAGCCTGGGCAAAGCGATCGTCACGACGACCATCGGCGGGGCGCTGGAAGTGTTCCGGGACGGCGAGAACGCACTCCTCGTTAGGCCGGAAGCCCCGGACGCGCTCGCGGCGGCGATCCGCCGTTTGCTCGAGGACCCGGGCCTGGTTGCGGCGCTGGGCGCGAAGGCGCGGCTGACCTACGAGAAAGATTTCACGATCGAGCGCCTCGGCGGTGAATTTCGAGAATTGATCATGGACGCCATCGCCGGGGAACGCGTGCGGACGACCTGAACGTGGCGCGCGCGAACGAAAGCGAACCGGCGGCAAGACCGCGCGTTCTGTTTGTTTCCCACGAGACGACCCTGAGCGGCGCGCCGATTCAGCTCGTGCATCTTGCGCGCTGGCTCCACGAAGCGGGATGGAACATCTGCGTCGCCACGCCTGACGAGGGGCCGATCTCCGAAATGCTCGCAGCGGCGGGAGTCGCGGTAGTGGTGGAACCGACGCTGTTGACGGATCTGGCGCATGCGCGGTTGCGAACCCTTTGCCGCGACTTCGACGTGATCGTGGCCAACACAATCGCAAGCTGGCCGGCCATTCGCGCCGCGCATATGGAAGGCCGCCCCGCGCTCTGGTATTTGCACGAAACGCTCGTTGCGGTTCGGCTGCTCCGTCTGATTCCGGAAATGGGGGAGGCCTTGCGGATGGCCGATCTTCTCGTCACGCCGACGCGCCAGACGGCCGGAATCTACGAAGGGCTCACGCCGGCGCCGATCAAAGTCGTGCCGTATGGAATTCCGCGTCCAGCGGTGCTTGGGCGTAACGACACGGAGACAATGCGGTTTGTCACCATCGGCACCTTTGAGCCGCGCAAAGGTCAGGATGTTTTACTCGAGGCCATCGCGAAGCTGGAGGCGGCGACCCTCGCCCGCTGCGTTTTCAAAATGGCCGGGCGCGTTTTGGACGACGGGTTTTACCGGGCGCTGCAAGCGCGTGCGGCCGCTTTCGAACAAATCGAATTGATCGACGCGGTCGAACACGCCGATGCTTTGACTCTGCTGAATGAAGCAGACGTGGTCGTTCTTCCATCGCGCGATGAAACGATGCCGATCGTGATCCTGGAAGCGATGGGTCTGGGCAAGGCGGTCGTGAGCACCAATGTCGGCGGCATTCGGGAATGGCTCCGCGATGGCCTGAATGGATTCCTGGTGGCGAAGGAGAATCCCGATGAATTGGCGCGGGCGTTGGCGACTTGCGTGGGCGCGCCGGAGTTCGTTCGAGAACTCGCCGCCGCCGGCCGCCGGACCTTCGATCGTCATTTCACCCTGGATCGTTTCGCGGCGCGCTTCGCGGAGTTGCTCGTCTCGCTTGGCAGCCGAAAAAAAGAACCAAGGCCACAGGATTCGAGCATCTATGAGAAATGGATGGCGCAGTTTGACACTCCGACTCCGGCTTCCCGTTCCGCTCTCCGCCGTGATCTTCGCGCGTCGCGCAGGCGCCCGCTCATTTCTGTCGTGCTTCCGGTTTACAATCCCGAGCTCGAACTTCTCCGGGCTGCGGTCGCTTCCATTCAAAATCAAATCTACGAACGCTGGGAGCTTTGCATCGCCGACGATGCTTCGACCGATCCGCAAGTTCGTCCGCTTTTGGAAGAGCTGGCGCTCGACGATGCGCGGATAAAATTAATCTTCCGGGCACAGAACGGCCACATCTCGGCTTGCTCGAATTCAGCGCTCGAACTCGCGACGGGCGAATGGTGCGCCTTGCTCGATCAGGACGACGCTTTCGCGGAAAACGCGCTGGCTTTGGTTGCTCTCGAGATTGAGCGGCACCCGGACGCTGGGGTGATTTACTCCGACGAAGACAAGATCGATGAGAACGGCGCGCTCTCGAATCCGTTTTTCAAAACCGACTGGAACCCGGAACTTTTCCTCGGCCAGAATTACATCAATCACCTCGGAGTTTATCGGGTAAATCTGCTGCGCGAGATCGGTGGATTTCGAGAAAAATTCGAAGGGTCGCAGGATTACGATCTCGCATTGCGCTGCGTCGAATTGCTCCAGCCGCAACAGGTGCGGCATATCCCGCGCATCCTTTATCATTGGCGAATGGTCAGCGGCAGCCTGGCCGCCATTCCTGATGCGAAGCCCTACGCGAAGGAGGCGGCGCGGCGTGCGATCGCGGAACATTGCCAACGTTCCGGCCTGCCGGGCAAAGTGGTGCCGTGTCCGGAAAACGTCGAATCCCATCGCGTGATTCATGCCTTGCCGGCGCCGGCTCCGCTCGCGTCGATTATTATTCCGACTCGCGATTCGTTCGCGCTCCTGGAGCGGTGTGTGGAGAGCATCCGCGCGCGCACTGATTATCGTTCCTTTGAAATCATCATCGTCGATAACGGATCGCGGGAAGAAGAGACCCTTGCTTTTTTCCGCCGAGCCGAGCGGGAAAAAATTGCGCGTGTCCTGGATGAGGCAGGTCCCTTCAACTACAGCCGCCTCAATAACCGCGCCGCGGCGCAAGCGCAGGGCGAGATCCTGGTGTTCTTGAATAACGACACAGAGATCGACGATCCAGGCTGGCTCACGGAAATGATCAGTCACGCGGCACGACTGCGCGTCGGCGCGGTCGGCGCGCGGCTCTGGTATCCGGACGGAACTCTCCAGCACGGTGGCGTGATTCTCGGCTTGGGCGGTGTGGCCGGTCATGCCTTTCCGCACATTCCGCGCGGGCATCCCGGATATTTTAATCGCGCCTTTCTCCAGCAGAATTGTTCGGCCGTGACCGGCGCATGCATGGTCTTGCGCAAAGCCGTCTTCGACGAGCTTGGTGGATTCGATGAGCGAAATCTCGGCGTCACTTTTAACGACATCGACTTTTGCCTGCGGGCGGCGGAGCGTGGTTATGAGATCGTCTGGACCCCGTATGCGAATCTGATTCACCACGAATCGGCTTCGCGCGGTCATCAACGCACTCCCGAAGAACAGGCGCTCTTTCTCAAGGAAGCCGGCTACATGCAACGGGTTTGGGGGCCGCGTTTGATGAACGATCCATTCTATAATCCGAATCTTTCGCTAAACCTTCCTGGATTCGAAATTGCTTTTCCTCCGCGCTGATAACGACCTTGGCTTTTGCGGAGCGCATCCTAGTTTTCATCTCATGCGGAAAACAAAAATCATCTGCACGCTCGGGCCGGCCACGGAGAAAACCGAGACGTTGCGCGAGCTGCTCCGGGAAGGGGCGGATGTTTTTCGGCTGAACATGAGCCACGCGAAGCACGAGTGGGTGCGTGAGATTGTTCCGCGGATCCGGGCGATCGCCGCGGAGATTCCGCGTCCGGTTGCGATTCTCCTCGATACCCAAGGGCCCGCGATCCGCACGGGCGAGCTCAAAACGAATCTGAAGTTGAAGCCGGGCGACATTCTCGAGTTCACGGTCCGCGGCGCGAAGAGCGAGGAGAAGTACTCCGTTGACGTAAACTACGACGGCCTCGTCAACGACATTTCGGCGGGCGATGTCGTCCTGGTCGATAACGGCGTCATGCGGCTGCTCGTGTTAAAAAAGGACCGAAACCGAATCCGGTGCAAAGTGCTTACGCCGGGCACGCTCGGTTCGCGGCGCCATATCAATCTGCCGGGAGTGCGCGTGAATCTGCCGCCGTTGACGCAGAAGGATCTCGAAGACATCGCGCTTGGCGTCGAGTTGAACGTGGATTTCGTCGCGCTCAGTTTTGCCCGCAAGAAAAGCGACCTCCAGGAGCTGCGTCGCGTTTTGAAGAAGGCGAAAAGCAACGCAAGGATCGTGGCGAAAATCGAGGATCAATCCGCTGTCCGCCACATCGGCCAAATGATCGACGCCGCGGACGTGGTCATGATCGCGCGCGGCGATCTCGGAATCGAATGCCCGATGGAAGAGCTGCCGATTATTCAACGAAAGATCGTGAAGAGCTGCCTGCGGATCGGCAAGCCCGTCATCGTCGCCACTCATATGCTCGAATCGATGATCGAAAATCCGGTACCGACGCGGGCGGAAATCACCGACGTTGCCAATGCTGTTTTCGAACAAACCGACGCGATCATGTTGAGCGGCGAAACCTCGATGGGCCGGTACCCGGTGGAATGCGTGAAGGTTTTCGATCGGGTGGCGCGCCGGATCGAGCGGAGCGGCGGCGCGGGTTATGGAAAGGACGCCATTCTCGAGGACGCTCGCCAGAAGACCTGTGCCTCAGCAGTCGTCCTGGCGAATTCACTCCAGCGCGCGAATCTGGTTGTCTTCACGCACCACGGAACGATGGCGCGTTACGTTTCGAATCTTCGCCCGGAGAACGCGCCGATCTTCGCGTTCACCTCGAATGAGGAAGTTTTCCGCCAGATCGTCATCAGCTGGGGAGCGTATCCGGTGATGCTCGAGTTCGCGCAGGACCCAAATGTCACGATTGATTCAGCGATCAAGTATCTCCGGCGGGAAAAGCTGACGAGTCGCGGCGACAATCTCATCATCTTGACAGATTTGCTGGGAGGACGGGACAAGGTGGATTGCATCCAGTTGCGGCAGGCGGAATAATTCGGCGATTTCAAATCGCCGCTCCTTGGAAAGAAAAACGCGCGGAAGGTTTCCCCTCCGCGCGCTTTCGAAAACAAACAAGCTCGCGTTACGCTTCGACCGGCAACTCGACGTCCACCGGGCGCTCTTTCTTGCTGAGCGCGCGGCGCAGTTTCGAGAGCGCGATATTCTGCAACTGGCGAATCCGCTCGCGGGTCACGCCGAATTTCTTGCCGACTTCCTCGAGCGTCTTGGGCTTGCCGCCGTCGAGACCGAAGCGCGAGAAGATGATCTTGCGTTCGCGATCGTCGAGCACATCAAGCAACCCGCCGACTTCGTTGCGCAGGTTTTTGTCCCGGAGCAATTCAAATGGCGTTTGCGCCTCTTCATCGCCCACGATCTCGCCGAATTCGGTCGAGTCGTCGTCGCTGATTGGCGCGTCGAGCGACGCCGGTCGGATCGAGACCGTCTTGAGCTGCGAAACTTTTCCACTCGCGATGCCGATCTCTTCGCCGAGCTCATCATCGGTCGGTTCCCGTCCGAGTTCCTCGCTCATCTGAAGCGAGACGCGGCGCATCTTGGAGATCTTGTCGACGAGGTGCACCGGCAACCGAATCGTTTTGCTCTGGTTGGCCAGCGCGCGCTTGATCGATTGCTTGATCCACCACGCCGCATAGGTACTGAGCTTGCCGCCTTTCGCGGGATCAAAACGCTCGACAGCCTTCATCAAACCGATGTTGCCTTCGGAAATGAGGTCGAGCAGCGGCAGACCAAGGTTCGCGTAATCGTGCGCGATCTTGACCACGAGTCGCAGGTTGGACCGGATCATCAGGGCACGCGCTTCGCGATCGCCTTTTTTGATTTTCGCGGCGAGTTCAATCTCCTGGTCTGGAGTCAGGAGCGGGATTTGCCCGATCTCGCGCAGATAAATTTTTATTCCAGTATCGCTATCTTCAGCAGCCATATAACTTTTCATGAAAGAGGTAAAGGGGTCGCGCGAGCAGGTTTCCCGTCGTCACCCTCTGCGGGGACTCGCACATTTCTCGTTTTAACATTTTA